>NZ_JBWKRA010000005.1:0-309158 GCF_059419065.1 Pseudomonas sp. GW821-FHT07B01
CCCAAATCCCTGTCGAATTCCGGCCAGCGTGGTTTAACGGGGCGCCTAAGATCAAAAGCAGATCAAGATCAAGAGCGACTCGCTTCGCATCGTGGTTACCGTCAAGGCCGTGACGCTTGGCGTTCGGTCTTGCATCCAGTCATTTCAACAGCGTTTCAACACATATATCCATGGAACGCTGCTGCGTCTGCTCATACAACTGCAGCTCATCAATCGTGCTGCGCCCCAGCGCCTGCTCGAAGGCTGCCCGGTTGGAGTTGCCCGCGTAGTGACTCTGCGCCCCATCCCCCAGGTTTGATTGGAAGATCCCCGCCGCACTGACCGGCAGAAAATCCTCGTACACCAACGGCTCCACCGCCACATGACCGGCACCGGCCAGCGCCTCCAATGTGCGCGGCTGGTCGGCCTGGCCGCGTGCCGCCAGGCCTTTATCGGTGACGAAGTAGCGAAAATACGCCAAGCCTTGCTCGCGCATCTGCGAGTAGTTATCGGGGAAGGCGTGGAAGTGCTGTTCCATCAATTGCACATAGCGCTCGGCGTTGGCTTCATTGGGGAATGTGCCGAGTTCGTCGCGGGCGGCGTTCAGCAGTTGGTCGTACAGGGCGCGGCCTTTAGGCGTAAGTGCGACGCCGCGTTGTTCGATTTCGCCGAAGCGCGCGCTGTGGCTGCCGTGGGCATCGGTGAAGGCGATGGGTTCGTCCAGGGCCTTGAAGCTGGTCTGGCGCAGCAGGATCGGGCACTGGCGCCGGGGTGGGCCTTCGATCACGGCTTTGGGAGTGATGCCTTTGCCGGGCATCGCCGCCTGCACCTGGTCGATGTCCAGGGTGCGTGGGGTCAGGTGGTTGATGTGCGGGCCTTTGAACGCGACGACGTCGGCGATCAGGCGGTGCTGGTCGCTCAGTTGCTGATATTGGGCGCCGGTGACCGTGGCAGTGTGGTGCCAGCGGAACGTCTCCAGGGCCTGGCGGATAAAGGCCTCGGCATCGCTGGCATTCAAGCCGCCTTGGGTCTCTGCCTGGTCGATCAATGCCAAGGCCTCGCCGGTGAAGATCGAGCGCTTGGCCAGGGCGCTTTCGGCGAAGGCGCGCAGGTCGGGGTTTTCGATCAGTTCCAGGCGCAGCAATGAAGTGAACACGCGAAACGGGCTGGTTTGCAGCGCGTGTTCATGCACGGCGCGAAAGGCGGTGGAGTGAACAGGTACGCCAGCGGGGGTGAGGTCGTAGTACCCCACCGGTTGCATGCCCATCACCGCGAACAAACGGCTGATAGTCGCCAGTTCCGCAGCGGTGCCCAAGCGGATGGCGCCGTGGCGTTCCATGCCCAGGCGCTGGATTTCGCCGGTACGTTTGAGCTGGTGCGCCAGGCCCGGTTCGCTGTCGAGCACATGTGCATTGGTCTCGGCCACCAACTCCAGCAACGCCCCATATAACGGAACTTCATCTCGATACATGTCGGACATGGCCTTTGAAAAGCCCTTGCGGATCTCGTCGGCGCTGACATGTGCAGTGGTGTGCATAGAAAAATTCCTGATGACTGGAACGATGAAAGTGGCCTTTGCCTGATTTTGTTGAGCGGCCGGCCGGCTTGCAAACGAAGATTCCTCTGGACTTCATTCTGCAAATGAATGAGTTGACCCTGCGTCCAAGTCTTCATGTGCAAGCGGGCGTCATTGGGCTCTACACTGCGCTCCACTGTGTAGGTGAAGGAGGACCCAATGACGGCCAAACCCGCAACCAACCTGCTGGATACCCTCGAAGGCCAGCGCCTGGCAACGCCAGGCGCCGAGCAGTGGCGCGACTGGGGCCCGTACCTGAGTGAACGCCAATGGGGCACGGTGCGCGAAGACTACAGCGCCGACGGTGACGCCTGGGCCTACTTCCCTCATGAGCATGCACGCAGCCGCGCCTATCGATGGGGCGAGGATGGATTGGCCGGTTTCAGTGACAAGGCTCAACGCTGGTGCCTGGGCCTGGCGCTGTGGAACGAGCGTGACGCAATCCTCAAGGAACGTCTGTTCGGCCTCGACAACGCCGAAGGCAACCACGGTGAAGACGTCAAGGAACTGTACTTTTTCGTCGATGGCGTGCCGAGCCATGCCTACATGCGCATGCTCTACAAATATCCCCATGCGGCCTTTCCCTACGCTGACCTGATCGCCGAAAACGCCCGTCGTGGGCTGGCGGATGCCGAGTATGAAATCCTTGATACCGGTGTGTTCGCAGACAACCACTACTGCGACGTCAGTGTCGAATACGCTAAGCATCAGCCCGACGATATTTTCATGCGCGTCACCGTGCATAACCGTTCGGACCAACCCACACGCCTGCAGGTGCTGCCCCAGCTCTGGGCGCGCAATGATTGGAGCTGGACCTTCGATGCACCCAAGCCCAGCTTGAGGTTGGACGGCGAGCGGGTTCTGGCGCGTCATCATGAACTCGATGATCGCCACCTCAGTGCCTGGGGCCAGGACGGGTTGCAGTGGCTGTTCTGCGAAAACCAAACCAATCGGCCCAAACTGGACGGGCAACCGGCGCCGGGGCCATTCAAGGATGGCATTAATGATTACGTGGTGGGCGGGGTTGAGTCGGCCGTTCGCCGGGACGCCGGCACCAAGGTGGCCGCGCATTTCACCCTTGAACTGGCGGGCCAGGAAAGCAAAACCCTTTACCTGCGTTTTGCGCCTTTGGACGCGCCCGATGTCAATGCGCGCAAGCTATTCGAACAGCGCCGCCAGGAGGCCGATGACTTCTACGCGGTCTTGCAACAGGGCCTTGCCGATGACGATGCGCGCAATGTGCAACGCCAGGCGCTGGCCGGCCTGCTGTGGTCCAAGCAGCTGTACTATTTCGACGTGAACCAGTGGCTTGACGGCGACCCGGCCCAGCCCGCGCCACCCCCCGAGCGTCTGCTTATCCGCAATACTCATTGGCGGCACCTGAGCAACTTCGACATCTTGTCTATGCCCGACACTTGGGAATACCCCTGGTATGCCTCCTGGGATCAAGGCTTCCAGGCGGTGGCCATCGCGCTGATCGACCCCGGTTACGCCAAGCAACAGCTGTTGCTGCTGGTAAAGGACCGCTTCATGCACCCCAACGGCCAATTGCCGGCCTACGAATGGCGTTTTGACGACGCCAACCCGCCCGTGCATGCCTGGGCCAGCTGGCGCGTATATCAGCAGGACAAGGTGTTGACCGGCGTGGGCGACATGGATTTCCTGGAGCGCATCTTTCACAAGCTGCTGTTGAATTTCTCCTGGTGGGTCAACCGCAAGGACGCCGAGGGCCGCAACCTGTTCCAGGGCGGTTTTCTGGGCCTGGACAATATCGCCTTGTTCGACCGCTCGGCCACGTTGCCGCCGGGTTACCAGTTGGACCAGGCCGATGGCACCGCCTGGGTGGCGGCCTATGCCCTGGACCTGATGCGCATCGGCCTGGAGTTGGCCAAGCGCAATGCGGTGTATGTGGACATTGCGGTGAAGTTTTTCGAGCATTTCCTCTACATCGCCGGCGCTATCAACCGCGTCGATGACAGCGCCGAAGGCTTGTGGGATGAGCAGGACCAGTTTTTCTATGACGTGCTGCACCGCCCTGATGGCCAGAGCGAGCCGGTGCGCCTGCGCTCCATCGTCGGGTTAATGCCGCTGTTCGCGGTGCTGGTGCTGGAGCAGCGCGAGCATGAAGGCTTGGAGGGCTTGCGCGAGCGCCTGCTGGGCTTTATGCATCATCGGCCGGACCTGGCCAGGTTGGTTTCGCGCTGGACCGAACCGGGGCAGGGCAACCGCCTGTTGCTGGCGCTGCTGCGCGGTGAACGCACCAAGGATTTGCTGCGGCGCATGCTGGATGACCAGGAGTTCTTGTCGGCCTTTGGCGTGCGCGCCCTGTCCAAGGCGTTCGCCGAGCAGCCCCTGGCGTTGAAGATGAATGGCGACACCTTGTGTGCCAGTTACCAGCCCGGTGAGTCCGACTCTCGCTTGTACGGCGGCAACTCCAATTGGCGCGGGCCGCTGTGGATGCCGGTCAATTACATGCTGATTGAATCGTTGCGCGAATTTCATCGCTATTACGCGGAGCATTTTTCCGTGGAGTACCCGACGGGCAGTGGGTATCTGGCGTCTCTCGAGGAAGTGGCTGACAGCCTCAGCGAGCGGCTTACGCGGCTGTTTCTCAAAGATGAAAACGGTGTGCGGCCCTCGATGGCGGGGTATGCGCAGTTGCAGGAAGACCCGGCCAGTCGTGACCTGGTGTTGTTCCATGAGTATTTTCATGGTGAGACAGGGCGAGGGCTGGGGGCTTCACACCAGACCGGGTGGAGCGCGTTGGTGGCGTTACTGCTGCAACCCAAAAACTGAGCAACCTTGTGGATTTGCTTTTCTGTGGGAGCTGGCTTGCCTGCGATACAGGCACCGCGTTGCGTCCGGCAAATGGAGTAGATGCCATCGCAGGCAAGCCAGCTCCCACAAGGGATCTTCATTCTTCGCGAGAATGCCGGCAAAAAAATCCCGCCTGGGGAGGCGGGATCAGGATTCAGGGTTACCCGTGAATCAGGAAGGGAACAGCTCGCTCAGCTTCATCGCCAGCATCATGTCGCCTTCGGTGCGCAGCTTGCCGCCCATGAACGCCTGCATGCCGTCGGTGGAACCGTCGACGATGCCTTCCAGGGTCTCGCTGTCCATCACCAGGGTGACCTGAGCGTCAGGGTTTTCGCCTTCTTTGAGTTCGCAGGTCTTGTCCTTGACCACCAGCGAGAAATTCTTGCTGTCGTCGATACGGAAACCGAACACCAGGTCCAAGCCTTCGGCAGCGCTTGGGTTGAATTTGGCTTTCATTGCTTCTACTGCTTTAGCTACGTCAGTCATGGTTTCGATCCTTAAGGGTAGAGTCCAGTGACCTTGGGGTCACGGTTGGCCGCAGTTCATCGGAAAGTGATGAGCTGCGGCGCCTTCAACAGTTGCAAGTGGGCGTGACTGTTGAAGGAAGCCAGTGCCACCTCGCGACCACGGAACTTGAGTTGGTTGAGCGAGGTGTTAACAATTTGCCAGTTCATTTCGAAGGCCTGGGCGGCAGGCATTCGGGTAATCAGGTGGAGCAGGGCGGTGATGGTGCCGCCGGAGGTGAATACGGCGATTTTGTCGGTGTGGTTGGCGGCTTCCAGGATGCGCTGCAAACCACCCTTGACCCGCTCGACAAACCCCAGCCAGCTTTCCAGCCCGGGCGGATCATAGGTGCCGGCCAGCCAGCGTTCGATGATCAGGGCGAAAATGCGTTGGAACTCGCTGCGGTTCTGCGGGCCATTGCGCAGGATGTGCACGGCATCCGGCTCACTGCTGAGCAGGTCGGGTAACAGGCCGCGAATGATTGCCTCGCCGTCGAACTCGTTGAACGCGCTGTCTGTTTCCAATGCCGGAACCGGCAAGCCCAGGGCGCTGTACTGGTCGAACGTGGCGCTGGCAGTGTGCTGCTGGCGACGCAGGTCGCCGGCGATGCAGCGGTCAAACGCAATGCCCAGGTCTGCCAGGTGGCGACCGAGCACTTGCGCTTGTTCCACGCCAATGGGCGAGAGGACGTCATAGTCGTCTGCACCGAAGGAAGCCTGGCCATGTCGAATCAGATAAATGCTGCCCACGTCCGTTTTCCCGGTACGTTGAAAGTCTGGCGAGGTTATGAGGATGCCTGCGAGCTGTCAATGAAAAAACATACGCTTGTTTTAAAAGCGCGTTGGAGCCCGCCTGCTGGCGGTTTGATCACTGGCTCCTTCGCAGTGGCGTCGGTATGCTGGGGCCATCCGCGCCTGGCGCAGTGCATTTTTTAAGGAGACATATGGATTTTTTGGCCGAATACGCGAGCTTTCTGGCGAAGACCGTCACCCTGGTGGTCGCTATTCTGGTGGTACTGATCAGCTTTGCAGCACTGCGCAGCAAAGGTCGTCGTAAATCCGCCGGCCAATTGCAAGTCAGCAAGCTGAATGATTTCTACAAGGGCTTGCGTGAGCGCCTGGAGTCCAGCCTGCTCGACAAGGACCAGCTCAAGGCCCTGCGCAAGTCCGAAAGCAAAGCTGAAAAGAAGAAAGACAAGAAGAAGCCCGAGCCCAAGCCACGGGTATTCGTGCTGGATTTCGACGGTGACATCAAGGCCTCGGCCACCGAAAGCCTGCGCCATGAAATCACCGCACTACTGAGCCTGGCTACGCCCAAGGACGAAGTGGTGCTACGCCTGGAAAGCGGCGGCGGCATGGTGCACAGCTATGGCCTGGCCTCTTCGCAACTGGCGCGTATCCGCCAGGCCGGCGTGCCGTTGACCGTGTGCATCGACAAAGTCGCGGCGAGCGGCGGCTACATGATGGCGTGCATCGGCGAGAAGATCATCAGCGCTCCCTTCGCCATTCTCGGTTCCATTGGCGTGGTGGCGCAGTTGCCCAACGTCAATCGCCTGCTTAAAAAGCACGACATCGACTTTGAAGTGCTGACCGCCGGTGAATACAAGCGCACGCTCACTGTGTTCGGCGAAAACACCGAGAAGGGCCGGGAGAAGTTCCAGGAAGACCTGGACATCACGCATCAGCTGTTCAAGAACTTCGTCTCGCGTTACCGCCCGCAGTTGGCGATTGACGAGGTGGCCACTGGCGAAGTGTGGTTGGGGGTTGCCGCTCTCGACAAACAACTGGTTGATGAGCTGCAAACCAGCGATGAATACCTGGCCACCAAGGCCAAGACCGCCGAAGTGTTCCACCTGCACTATGCCGAGCGTAAGAGCCTGCAGGAGCGCGTGGGCTTGGCGGCCAGCGGTTCGGTGGACCGGGTGCTTTTGACCTGGTGGAGCCGCTTGACCCAGCAGCGGTTCTGGTAAGCCAGTACTGAAAACCAGGTAATCCCTTGTCGATCGTTCCTTCGCTCCGCGTGGGAATGCCACCAGTGACGCTCTGCGTCACCCTGGCGTAGGTGGGACGCGGAGCGTCCAAGGCTGCATTCCCGCGCGGAGCGTGGGAACGATCATGTCAGGTCAAACGGGGTTTAATCGAGTCCGCCAACTGCGTAAGGATCAGGCAGCACGATACGGCCCCGGCATCCAGAACGCCGAGGGAGCGCTCACCCAAACGACTCGCTCGGCCAATCTTGGCCACCAGGTCCTTGGTCGAATCCCGCCCCTGAGAAGCAGCGCTTTTCATCGCGTCGAGTGCATCGCTGAAAGAGCGCGCCGCTGCATGCGCCCGTTCAAAGGCTTCCACCGCCGGGATCAACGTGTCCATCAAGCACTTGTCGCCCACGCCCGCTTCGGTGATGTCCTGCAACGAGGTCAAGCCGCCGCGCAGCAGGTGGGCGAAGGTGGCGGCGTCGATGTCTTCACTGGCGCGCACTTCGTCGGCCATGCCGATAAACAGGCTGCCATACAAGGGGCCCATGGAGCCGCCGATGCCTTCCATCAGGCTCAGGGTCAGTTCATCCAGGGCTTCGGCCAGGGTCAGTTGGCGTCCTTCGATCGTGCGGCCGCAATGGGCAAAGCCCTTGGCCATGTTGATGCCATGATCGCCATCGCCGATGGCGCCGTCGACTTCGCTAAGGTACTCACGGTTTGCCACGATCACGCTGACCAGGTCGGCGACGATGGCGCTACCCTCATGGGTGGAAAAATGCTGGCTCATGGTTCACTCCGCCTGGGTCATGCCGATGGAGCGGCAGGGTTGGTCGATCAGGGTTTTCAGCTCGGCGTCGAGGCCGAGCAGGGTCAAGGTCACGCCCATCATCTCCAGGGAAGTGAAGTAGTTGCCCACGTAGCAACGGTGAATCTTCAAACCTTTGGCCTTGAGCTGTTTTTCCACCTCGGCGTAGAAAATATACAACTCCATCACCGGGGTGGCGCCCAGGCCTGAGACCAGCACCACCACGCTGTCGTCCTGGCTGAAATCGCGGTCGGCGAGGATCGGCGCCAGCATGCGCTTGGCCATGGCGGCGGCCGGTTCAATCGGGATGACTTCGATGCCCGGCTCGCCATGATGGCCAATACCTAATTCCATCTGCCCGTCGGGAATCTGGAAGTTCGGCTTGCCCACCGCGGCGATGGTGCAGGGCGTAAGGCCGATACCAATCGAGCGGCAGTGGTCGACGGTTTTCTGCGCCACCCGAATCACGCCGTCCAGGTCGTAATGCTGGGCAGCGGCGGCACCGCCGATCTTCCACATGAAGATCTCCCCGGCTACACCGCGACGCTTGGCGATGTCGGCCTTGGGCGCGGACGCCACGTCGTCGTTGGCGACCACCGTGCGGATGCGCATGTCTTTGCTGGCGGCCATTTTCATCGCCAGCTTCACGTTCATGTTGTCGCCCGCGTAGTTGCCATACAGGCATGCCACGCCTGCGCCATGGTCGGCGGCGCGGAAGGCGTCGAAAAAGCTTTTGGCGGTGGGCGAGGAAAAAATCTCGCCAACGGCCACCGCATCCACCAGGCCTGGGCCAACATAACCGAGGAACGCCGGCTCATGCCCGGAGCCGCCGCCGGTGACAATGCCGACGCGGCCCTGGGCGGAGGGTTTGGCCTTGACGATGACCCGTGGGTTGCTTTCGTACTGGCGCAGCTCGGGGTGCGCGACCAGGATGCCGCGCAGCATGTCTTCGACCACTTGGTCGGGATCGTTGATGACTCGATTCATAACGCGGGTTCCTGTGTTCTTGTTCTAAGGGGCGACACCCTTCCATTGTGGGAGCAGGCAAGCCAGCTCCCACAGGGTTTTGTGTTGTTACTGAGATCAGGGTTCGAGCACAACCTTCAGCGATTTATCGCCGCGTTCCATCACTGTAAAGGCTTCCTTGAAGTCCGCCAGCGCAAACTTGTGGGTCACCACGTCGCGCATATCGATCTTGCGGTTGCCGATAAAGTCTATGGCCCTTGGGTACATATACGGCCCCAGGTGCGAGCCGAGGATATCCAGCTCCTTGCGGTCACCGATGATCGACCAATCCACCGTGGCCTCGTCATTGAACACGCTGAATTCCACAAAGCGTCCCAGCTTGCGCAGCATCGCCAGGCCTTGGTTCACCGCCTTGTGATGCCCGGTCGCCTCGATATAAATGTCGCAGCCGTAGCCATCGGTGATTTCGCGGATCTTCGCCAACACATCCACCTCGGCCGGGTTCCACACTTCATCGGCGCCCAGGCGCAGGGCGAGGGCGGCGCGTTCGGGTTTCATGTCCAGCACGATGAGTTTTTTCGGGTTGCGCAACCGCACCGCGCCGATGATGCCCAGGCCCAGGGTGCCGGCGCCGGCGACCACCACGATGTCGTCATGGTCGACGTTGGCGCGTTCCGCCGCGTGTAGCGAGCAGGCCAGGGGTTCGATCAGGATCGCTTCATCGGGGGCGATGGATTCCGGTACTTTGTGGATGATGCCTTCCTTGGTGAAGATCATGTATTGGGCCATGGCGCCCTGCACATTGTTCTGGAAGCCATACAGGTCGTGCTTCTGGCACATCCAGTACTGGCCGTGGTTGCAAAAGCGGCAGCCCCAGCACGGCACGATCTGCTCGGAGATCACCCGGTCGCCCACGGCCACGCCGCGCTTCTCGGCGCCTGGGCCAAGGGCGACCACGCGGCACACGAACTCATGCCCGGGGATCATCGGTGGCTTCACGTAGCGCGGTTGTTCGGCATCGCCCCAGAACGACGGCGCGCCGCGATAGGTCTTGATATCGCCCATGCAAATGCCGCACAGCTCGACTTTGGTCAGGATCTCGTCGGGGCCGGGGGTGGGCACGTCGACGGTTTCCAGGCGGTAGTCTTCCGGGCCGTGGCAGACCACAGCCTGCATGGTTTTCGGGATGCTCGGGGCGAGTTGTTCAGGTGTGCGTTCGGTGACAGTGGACATGACAAAACCTCACGACATAACGATGAATTACTGAATGCTGTAACCGCCGTCGATCACCATGTTGGCACCGGTGATCATCTGCGCGGCATCACTGAGCAGGTACAACGCCAGCCCGGCGATTTCTTCCGGCTGGGCAAAGCGACCTGCCGGAATCTGCAATTTGGCCCGCTCACCCACCTCGCCCGCCCAGGCTTTTTTGCCCAGGGCGGTTTCGACGATGGTCGGGGAGATGGCGTTGACGTTGATCTGCGGCGCCCACTCCATGGCCAATACTTTGGTCATGCCGACGATGGCGGCTTTGCTGGCGCAGTAGGCGACGTGACGGTCCAGGCCAATCACGGCGGCCTGGGACGCCAGGTTGACGATGCGCCCGCTGCCCTGGGCGATCATGTGCCTGGCGCAGGCCTGAGCCATGAAAAAACTGGCCTTGAGGTTGATGTCCAAGGTGGTGTCCCAGGCGCTTTCGCTGACGTCGATGGCCTTGTCCAGCAGCACCACGCCTGCGCTGTTGATCAGGTAATCCAGGCGCTGGAAATGTGCGAACACCTTGTCGACGGTCGGTTGTATCTGGTCGATCTTCCTGAGGTCGACGGCAATGCCCAGGTGCCCGGCACCCAGGCTGGCGGCCACCTCGACCACGGCCGGATCGCGGTCCAGCAGCGCCACCCTTGCGCCGCGTTCCGCCAGCAAGGTAGCGCAGGCCAGGCCGATGCCGGCGGCGCCACCGGTGATCACCGCGCAACGGCCGCTGAGGTCGAAGGCTTGGTTCCAGAAACCAGACATGAATGACTCCTCGTTCCCACGCTCTGCGTGGGAATGCCGCGTGGAACGCTCTGCGTCCCGATGTTAGGTGACGCGGAGCGTCACGGGATGCGTTCCCACGCGGAGCGTGGGAACGATCAAACTACTTACCGCCGCTGACTTGCTTGTACAGCGCATCCGCATTGGCATTGGTCACCGGCACCCAGGGCAGGATGTAGTTCTTGGCTGTGCCGTCGGCCCATTTCACGTCCTTGGCGTAGCGCTCCCAGATCACCGATTGCGGCTTGTAGTCCTCGCCTGCCAGGGCGCGCAGGGCCACGTCCAGTGCGCCTTGGGATTGGGCCTGGGCATCCTGGAGGAAGGTGGTGACTTCGTCCTTTTTCGCCGCCTGGATCGCATCCGGCATGCCGTCGATAGAGGTAACGGGCACATCCTTGGCGGTGAGGCCATGGGACTTCAAGGCCTGCACGGCGCCCAGGGCCATGTCGTCGTTCTGGGCGATCACGCCATTGATGCCCTTGGGGTGGGCGTTGAGCCAGTCTTCGGTGAGGGTCATGGCCTGGGCGCGGTCCCAGTTGGCGGTTTTCTTTTCGATGATCTTGATGTCCGGGTGTTTGCCCAGCACTTCCAGCTCGCCTTTTTCCCGGTCGATCTGCGCCGACTGGCCAATCGGGCCCTGGATGATCACCACGTTGCCCTTGCCGTTGAGCTTGTCGACCATGGCCTGGGCCTGCAGGCGGCCGCCTTCCACGTCGTCGTTACCCACATACGGCACGCTGGCATCGGCTACTTTCGTATTGGAGGCGATGACCACCACGTCGTTGCTCATGGCGGCCTTGACGGTGCCGACGCCGGCCTTGGTATCAATCGGCACGAACAGAATCGCGTCGTAGCGTTGGGTCACCATGTTTTCGATCTGGTTGTTCTGGGTCAGAGCGTCGTAGTTGCCGTCGAACACGGTCAACTGCACGGTGCCATCCTTGACGGCCGGATGCTCCTTGAGCTCACGAACCCAGTTCTGCATGAACTGCCCCTTGAGGCCATAGACGGCTGCGCCGATCTTGTAGGTCTTGCCGTCGGCGGCCAGGGCGATACTGCTGGCGAGCAGGGAGAGGGCCGCCGCGGCGGCCAGGGTAGTACCCAGTTTCATAAGTAGAACTCCGGTTATTGTTATGGGTCGTTCTTCAGCGTTTCTTCTTGCGCCACACGTCGATCAGTACTGCGAACACAATGATCAGGCCCTTGGCGACCTGCTGGTAATAGGAGGACACGCCGAGCAGGTTCAGGCCGTTGTTGATCACGCCGATCAACAGGGCCCCGAACAAGGTGCCGACAATGCTGCCGGTACCGCCCGACAGGCTGGTGCCGCCGATCACCACCGCGGCAATCGCGTCCAGCTCATAGGAAACCCCGGCCTGGGGCAGGGCAGAGGTAGTGCGTGCCGACAGCACCACGCCGGCCAACCCGGCGAGCAGGCCCGAGACCACGTACACCGAGAACATCACCTTGCGCACGCCAATGCCCGATGTGCGCGCGCTTTTTTCATTGCCGCCCACCGCGTACACATAACGGCCGTAGGTGGTGTAGCGCAGCACCATCCAGAAAATAAGCGCGACCACGGCGAAGATGATGATCGGCACGCCCACCGGGCCGACCTTGCCGATGCCCAAGGCCAGGTAGGCGTCGGGCAGGTCGGTGATCGGGCTGCCGTCGTTGAGAATAAAGGTCATGCCCCGGGCGATGCTGAGCATGCCAAGGGTGGCCACGAACGGCGGGATCGACAGGTTGGCAATCATGAAACCATTGACCACCCCGAGCATCGCGCCGGCAAACATCCCCGCGCTGACCGCCGCCAACAGGCCATAACCCTGGGTGGCGACCATGGCGCTGCACAACCCGGCGAACGCCAGGATCGACCCCACCGACAGGTCGATGCCCTTGGTCAGGATCACATAGGTCATGCCCACGGCGAGAATGCCGTTGATGGAGGTCTGGCGCAGGATGTCCATCCAGTTGCGCCAGGTCATGAAGTACTCACTGGAAAACGCCATCACCACGCACAGCAGGATAAACACCAGCGGCAGGCCGAAGCGGTCGAGGGACAGGCGCAGGCGGTTGCGCGGCGCGGCGGTAACGGGGGCAACGATGGTTTTGGCATTCATGAGGCAAGACTCAACAAGGCTTCCTGGGAAAGGGCGGTGTCGGTGCTGATAGTGACCAGCCGGCCACCTTTGAAGACGGCGATGCGGTCGCTCAAGTGCAGCAGTTCCGGTGCTTCTGACGACACCACAATGGCTGCGCCACCGGCCCGCACAAACTGGTCGAGCAGGTGGTAGATCTCCTGTTTGGCGCCTTCGTCGATGCCGCGGGTGGGTTCATCGCAGAGCAGGCACACCGGTTCCGTGGACAGGCATTTGGCGAGCACCACCTTTTGCTGGTTTCCGCCGCTCATGGACGCCACCGGCAGCTCCAGGGAGCTGGTCTTGATTTGCAGGCGCTTGACCATGTCTTCGGCCAGTTGCGCTTCTTTGCGTGCGTTGATCAGCGACCAACTCGACAAGCGCTTATAGGCCGACAGTGCAATGTTCGACAGGATGCTGCCGGTCAGCACCAGGCCGCTGTCCTTGCGGTCTTCGGTGACCAGCGACATGCCGGCGTCGATGGTCGCCTTGGGCTGCCCGATGGGCATGGGCTTGCCTTGCAAGGTAACGCTGCCGGCATCCGCCACGGTCAGGCCGTAGATGCAATTGAGGAATTCACTGCGCCCGGAGCCCATCAACCCATAAATGCCGAGGATCTCGCCACGGCGCAGTTGCAGGCTGATGTCGTGGAACTCACCGTTGCGGCTCAGGTTGTCGACCTGCAGGCAGGTGCTGGCCGCGCATTCGCGGCCCACCTTGTGATCGATGCGCGTCAGTTCCTGGCCGACAATGCCGCGCACCAGGTGGTCGCGGTCGATATCGGCCATGCGCCCGCTTTCGACAAAGGCGCCATCACGGAAGATGCTGTAGTCATCGGCGATCTGCGCCAGTTCGCTCAGTCGATGGGACACGTACACGATGCCGGCACCGCGTGCGGTAAGGCGGCGAATCGCCTTGAACAGGGTTTCGGCCTCCCGCTCGCCGATGGCCGAGGTGGGCTCGTCCATGATCATCACCTGGCAGTCATGGCTGAACGCCTTGGCGATTTCCACCAATTGCATCTGCGCCACGCTCAAGCGGTGCATGGGGCTGGTGGCGTCGACGTCGAACTCCAGGCTTTCGAGCAGTTCGCGGGTGCGGCGGTTGAGGGCCTTGCTGTCGACGATGCAACCGGCGCGGCGCGGTTCGCGGCCCAGCCAGATGTTTTCGGCGACGGTCATGTAGGGGATGGGTTCGAGCTCCTGGGTGATCATTGCGATCCCCGCGGCCAGGGCTTCACTCGGGCGATTGAACTGCACCGGTGCGCCGTTGAGCAGAATGCTGCCGGCGTCACGCTGGGTGATGCCCATCAGGATGCTCAGGAAGGTCGACTTGCCGGCACCGTTGCCGCCGCACAGGGCGTGGACGCTGCCGGCGCGCAGAGAAAGGCGCCCGTCGCGCAGGGCTGGCACCCCGGCGTAAGCCTTGGCGACGTGTTCAGCCTGGAGCAGTAATGGCGTGGCCATCGGCGTGTCCTCGTGCTGTGAATTCTTATTAGGTCGCACAGTCATGTTTCGCTGTGATCATATGTGTATCAAATGAAATTCTGATCAGTCAATCTCTTTCACTTAAAAGGTGTGATTCTCATCTTTGACGCAGTTATTGCCTTGGTGTAGGGCTTTGACTGGCAGGTCAGTTAAATCTCGCTTGACAGTAAGGGGTGAATGCTTGCGAAATGAGTGAGAGATATTTCACTAAGTGATCATTTGATCAGTGGAGTTTGGCGCCATGAACACACCTTTCCCGGTGGCTATCGGATGTGATGAAGCGGGTTTTGAGCTCAAAGAGTTGTTGAAGCGCCATATCGAGGCGTTGGGGTACCCGGTCACCGACTTCGGTACGCATTCAACGGCGCCGGTGCTGTACCCGGACATCGCCCTGGCCGTGGCCACCGCCATCAATGCCGGGCAACAGCGCCTCGGCGTGCTGGTATGCGGCACCGGCATAGGCATGGCCATCTCGGCCAACAAGGTGCTGGGCATCCGTGCGGCCCAGGCCCATGACACCTACTCGGCGGAGCGGGCGCGCAAGAGCAACGATGCGCAAATCCTCTCCATCGGTGCGCGGGTCATCGGTGCGGAGTTGGCCAAAAGCATCGTCAGTGCGTTTTTGGCCTCGGAGTTCGAAGCGGCGCGGTCCGGGGCCAAGGTCGAACGCATCAATGCGATCGAGCGCGATGGGCATCAGTAGTGGACGGCGCGGGGCAAGAGTCGGGAGAATGCGCCTTTGACGCCGAAACGGAAGCCCGTCCCCATGAGTGACAGTACCCAGCGCATGGCCAGTGATATCGATCAGATGACCGAAGTGGCGATGCTCTATTACCTTGAGAACGTCACTCAAGAGGCCATTGCCAAGCGCTTTGACCTGTCGCGGGCCAAAGTCAGCCGCCTGCTCAAGCGTGCTCGGGATGAAGGGATCGTCGAGGTGCGTGTGTTGCAGCACCCGGCGATGAACAACGAGCTGGAGCGGGCGCTGGTAGAGCGCTTCAAGCTCGACCGCGCCTTGATCGCGGTCGACCACAGCGACCCCGACACCCAGCGCTCGGCGGTCGCCAGCCTGGTGGCCAACTACCTCAACAAGACCCTGAGTGATGGGATGATCGTTGCCGTGGGCATGGGGCGTAACGTCGGCGCGGTGGCCGATAACGTGTTTCTGCCGGTGACCCGCAACTGCACCTTCGTGTGTGCCATCGGCGGTTCGCTCAAGGCCGGCGAATACATGAACCCTGACCACATCTGCCGACGCCTGGCCCTGCGCTTTGGGGGCGAAAGTGAAAGCCTCTACGCCCCGGCGTTGGTGGCCAACCCGGAACTGCGCGGGGTGCTGATCAACAACGACACGGTGCGTTCGACCCTTGACCGCGCACGCCGCGCTGACATTGCCTTGATCGGCATCGGCGACATGAGCGAGAACAGCAACATGGTGCGCATGGGCTGGTTCTCGCCCCAGGAAATCGCCCAGGCGCGCCTGTCTGGCACTGTGGGCGACATGATGGGCTATGACTTTATCGACATTCACGGCCAGCCGGCGGTCAACGCCATCCAGGGGCGGGTGATCGGGTTGACGGTGCAGGAGCTGTTTCGCATCCCGGACGTGGTGGCGATTGCCAGTGAGAACACCAAGGCGGCGGCGACCTTGGGGGCGTTGCGCTCGGGAGTGATCAATACGCTGGCGACCACCGTCACCAACGCCCACACCATCCTGGCGCTGGACGATGCCACTCGTAAACCCTGATACAGATTGTTCCCACGCTCCAGCGTGGGAACGCATCCTGTGACGCTCCGCGTCATCCTTGCGCGGGTGGGACGCGGAGCGTCAAAGGCGGCATTCCCACGCAGAGCGTGGGAACGATCAACACCGAGGTGCCTGCATCGCAGGCAAGCCAGCTCCCACAAGTATCGCTGTGCTTCTGATAGGGGTTTACAGGTTTTGTAATAGTTTTGCGTTGTGGGAAATTTGTATTTCGAATGTAGGATTCAAGTCCTTTTGTCATTTCAGGACTTGCATGAACACCCTTTCGGAGCCTCCCAGTCGTCTTTCCCCAAGACAACCGCTGTCGCTGTTCCCGCTGAAGCACCCCGTATTCCGTCAACTAACCTTGTCCCGGTCGCATGACCGCACTTTGCCGTGCCCGACGTTCTGAACACTTTAAAGACAGAGAATTTATAAATGGAATGGTTAGCGGATCCTACGGCCTGGCTCGGCCTTGCGACCTTGATTGTGCTGGAACTGGTGCTGGGTATCGACAACCTGGTGTTTATCGCGATCCTGGCGGACAAGCTGCCACCGGAGCAGCGTGACCGTGCACGTTTGATCGGTTTATCCCTGGCGCTGCTGATGCGCCTGGGCCTGTTGGCGAGTATTTCCTGGTTGGTGACCCTCACCCAGCCGCTGTTCGAGGTGTTCGACAAGAGCTTCTCCGGCCGTGACCTGATCATGCTGTTCGGCGGTATATTCCTGCTGTTCAAGGCCACCATGGAATTGCATGAGCGCCTTGAAGGCCATGTGGCGCAGCACAAGGGCAGTGTGGCTTACGCCATGTTCTGGCCGATCGTCGCGCAGATCGTGGTGCTGGATGCGGTGTTCTCCCTCGACGCGGTGATTACCGCCGTGGGCATGGTTGACGAGCTGGCGGTGATGATGATCGCCGTGATCGTGTCCATCGGCCTGATGATCGTGGCGAGCAAGCCGCTGACCCGTTTCGTCAATGCGCACCCCACCGTGATCATGCTGTGCCTGGGCTTCCTGATGATGATCGGTTTCGCCCTGACCGCCGAAGGCCTGGGCTTCCATATTCCCAAGGGCTACTTGTACGCGGCCATTGGCTTCTCGATTCTGATCGAGGTGTTCAACCAGATCGCCCGAGCCCGTCGCAAAAAATCGGCACAGGGTGTGTTGCCGGTGCGTGAGCGTACCGCCCATGCGGTGATGCGCTTGTTGGGCGGCCGCAGCCTGGCGGTGGAAGAGGTGGGTGAAGAGGTAGCCGACCTGCTGGGCGAGCCGGATGCTGCGCAGGGTCCGCTGTTTGACCGGCGCGAACGGGTGATGATCAGCGGTGTGCTGCAACTGGCCGAGCGGCCGATTCGCACCCTGATGACCCCAAGGGCCAAGGTTGATTGCATCGACCTGGCGGACGACCCCGAGACGATCCGTCTGAAACTGATGCACTCGTCCTACTCGCGTCTGCCGTTGATCCGTAACGGTGCGGTGGATGAGCCCCTGGGTTTTGTGCACAAGAAGGAGTTACTCAAGGAGTGCCTGGCGGGCAACGAGCCGAACCTGGAACACCTGGCGCGTCGGGCGATCAACCTGCTGGACAGTTTTTCGATCCTCAATGCCCTCGAGCAGATGCGCCAGGAGTCCACTCACATCGCTTTCGTGATCAACGAATTCGGCGACTTCATGGGCGTATTGAGCATGACGGATATTCTGGAATCCATCGCCGGTGAATTGCCCGATGCCAGCGAAATCGAAGGGCCCGATATTGTCGAGCAAGGCGATGGCTTCCGTGCCAATGGCGCCTTGAACCTCAACCTGGTGCGTCAACGCACGGGCTTCAAGGCGGTGACGACCGAGGATTATCAAACCCTGGCAGGTTTGGTGATGAGCCTGCTTGACCGCCTGCCGGTGGTGGGCGATAGCCTGGAACATGAAGGCTGGCGTTTGACCGTGGCTGAAGTGGAGGAGCGTCGAGTGACGCAAGTGCACTTGCACCCTTGCTCAGGTCATAACGGCTGAAGATGTTCTTCACGTACTGCTCTTGTTCTTCAAGGGGGCCCAAACCTTTGTGTTGTTCCACCAGGGCGCCCTTGCGATAAATCAGCAGCGTCGGGGTGCCTGACACGTCAGGGTGCCTCGGCGTATGGGCGCAATCGAGTACCAGGCTCACGACCCAGGGATGCTGCCAGGCGTGCTGTTCGAACAAGGAGCCTGCCTGCGCGCAAGCGGGGCAGTGCTCTGATACAAACAGGAGGAACACCGGGCGCGGTGTATTCAGTACGCGTTCGAACGCTTTGGCGCTGGAAATGATGCGGGTGGCCATTCCCATGGTGATCTCCCTTCAAGCCGCGTGGGTGTTTGCCAACGCTAAGCCCGTGGCTTGCCACCGTCTACTGTCAACCTTCACAGGTCTGCCTCGCGCTCTATGCGCTCCCTGGCCTTGCGGGCCTGGCTCGCGCACTTCTCGTATTCCTCATTGTCGCGGGAGGCCTTGGCCCGGCGATAGCCATGGTGATTCTGGGCGGTGTAGTCGGTGCTGAAGGCTTCCTTGAGTTTCTGCAGTTCTTCCTTGCATTCACGGCGGTCGCTACTGGCCAGGGCGTTGCCAGTCACCCCGAGCAAAAGCACGGGCAAGATATATCGCAGTTTCATCAGTCAGGTTCCATGTAAGGGCGAGCAAGCACGCTCTTAGAGGGTAGCCCAGGCGTTCGGTATTGGTGCGCAGTAACAGGGTTTGAGGTCTTGCGTAGCAAAGCGTTTGTACTCACGGGCAGGCGCCGCATTCCCATCAGGCCGCTATCTGACTGATCCAAAAGGCATTTGCGGGGCGCATGTCTTTCCATGAGCACCTATGGCACACTTTCTGCTGTCTATTCCGTTGTTACATACCAAGTTCCGGTATAGCGGAATACACCCTCCCTGGAGTGCTTGTCATGCATCACCGACCTTCCGTATTCAAAGCGTGTGTTTTTCTCGTCGCTGCATCGGCTTCCCTCGCCAGCGTTGTGCAGGCGGCGGACAGCAAGCTCGATGATGTGCTCAAGCGTGGGCACTTGATCGTAGGTACAGGCAGTACCAATGCGCCGTGGCACTTCCAGGGAGCGGATGGCAAATTGCAGGGATTTGATATCGACATCGGCCGCATCGTGGCCAAAGGCTTGTTCAATGACCCGAGCAAGGTGGAGTTTGTGGTGCAGTCGTCCGATGCACGTATTCCCAACCTGCTCACCGACAAGGTCGACATGAGCTGCCAGTTCATCACCGTCACCGCCAGCCGTGCGCAGCAGGTGGCCTTCACCCTGCCGTACTACCGGGAAGGCGTCGGCCTGCTGTTGCCCAATAACAGCAAATACAAGGAAATCGAAGACCTGCAGGCGGCGGGCGACGACGTCACCGTGGCAGTGCTGCAAAACGTATACGCCGAAGAGTTGGTGCACCAGGCGCTGCCCAAGGCCAAGGTCGACCAGTACGACAGTGTCGACTTGATGTACCAGGCCGTGAACTCAGGCCGCGCCGATGCCGCCGCCACCGATCAGTCCTCGGTCAAATACCTGATGGTGCAGAACCCTGGCCGCTACCGCAGCCCCACCTACGCCTGGAGCCCGCAAACCTATGCCTGCGCGGTCAAGCGCGGCGACCAGGACTGGCTGAATTTCGTCAACACCGCGCTGCACGAAGCCATGACCGGTGTGGAATTCCCCACCTACAAAGCCTCGTTCAAGCAGTGGTTCGGCGTGGACCTGCCAGAACCGGCGATTGGTTTTCCCGTGGAATTCAAGTGACCCGCAACAACAGGGGCGTGCCTGAACACGCCCCCTTCAGGTGCTGCTGACCATGAACTATCAGTTGAACTTTGCCGCCGTCTGGCGTGATTTCGACACCTTGCTGGCGGGGCTCGGCCTGGGGTTGCAGTTGGCGTTGCTGTCGATCGCCATCGGCTGCGTGATCGGCCTGTTGATGGCGTTTGCCATGCTCTCCAGGCACCGTGCGTTGCGTATTCTTGCCTCGGTGTATGTGACGGTGGTGCGCAACACCCCCATCCTGGTGTTGATCCTGTTGATCTACTTCGCCTTGCCCTCCCTGGGTATTCGGCTGGATAAGATTCCCTCGTTCTTCATCACCCTGTCGTTGTATGCCGGTGCCTATCTCACCGAAGTGTTCCGCGCAGGCCTGGTGAATATTCCCAAGGGTTTGCGCGAAGCCGGCCTGGCCATTGGCCTGGGCGAGTGGCGAATTCGCGCTTACATCACCGTGCCGGTAATGCTGCGCAACGTGCTGCCGGCGCTGTCGAACAACTTTATCTCGCTGTTCAAGGACACCTCCCTGGCCGCTGCGATCGCGGTGCCGGAGCTGACCTATTACGCCCGCAAGATCAACGTCGAAAGCTACCGGGTGATTGAAACCTGGCTGGTCACGACCGCGCTCTACGTGGCTGCCTGTTACCTGATTGCCATGCTGCTCCGTTACCTGGAACAGCGTTTGGCTATCCGTCGTTAAGGAAGGGTCCCATGTACGAATCCCCCAATTGGCTGCATGAATTGTGGATCGCCCGCGAGACTCTTTGGGCTGGCTTCCAGGCCAGCGTGGCGGTCTCGGCGCTGGCGATTGTCTTTGGCACCCTGATCGGCATCGTCGCCGGGTTGATCCTGACCTATGGCAAGTTCTGGATGCGTGCGCCGTTCCGCCTGTATGTCGATTTGATCCGTGGCACGCCGGTGTTTGTGCTGGTATTGGCATGTTTCTACATGCTGCCGGCCCTTGGCTGGCAAATCAGTGCGTTCCAGGCCGGTGCGGTCGGGCTCACCTTGTTCTGTGGCTCCCATGTATCGGAAATCGTGCGCGGCGCGCTGCAAGCCATTCCCCGTGGGCAAATGGAAGCGGGCAAGGCGATTGGCCTGACGTTTTATCAGTCCCTGGGCTACGTGTTGTTGCCCCAGGCGCTGCGGCAGATTTTGCCGACCTGGGTCAATTCCTCCACGGAAATTGTCAAGGCTTCCACCTTGCTGTCGGTGATCGGCGTGGCCGAATTGCTGCTCAGTACTCAGCAGGTGATCGCGCGCACCTTCATGACCCTGGAGTTCTACCTGTTCGCCGGTTTTCTGTTCTTTGTCATCAACTACGCCATCGAATTATTCGGGCGCTACATTGAAAAACGGGTGGCCTTGCCATGAACCAAGCTCAAACCAACCCAGCGCTGCTGGACATTCGTGGCCTGCGTAAACAATACGGCCAGGTGGAAGTGCTCAAGGGCGTCGACCTGTCCATGCAGCGCGGCAATGTGGTGACGTTGATCGGCTCCAGCGGCTCGGGCAAGACCACCTTGCTGCGCTGCGTGAACCTGCTGGAAGAGTTCCAGGGCGGGCAGATCACCCTGGATGGCGAGTCCATCGGCTACAGCGATGTCGGCGGCAAGCGTGTACGCCACCCGGAGCGAGTGATCGCCCAGCACCGCGCAATGACCGGCATGGCGTTCCAGCAATTCAACCTGTTCCCGCACCTGACCGCGCTGCAGAACGTCACCCTCGGCTTGCTCAAGGTCAAGAAAATGGGCAAGGATGAAGCGGTAGCGCTGGCCGAAAAATGGTTGGACCGTGTCGGCCTGCTGGAGCGCCGCAATCACTTTCCCGGCCAATTGTCCGGCGGCCAGCAACAACGTGTGGCCATTGCCCGGGCCATTGCCATGAACCCCAGCCTGATGCTGTTCGATGAAGTCACCTCGGCCCTCGACCCGGAGTTGGTGGGCGAAGTGCTCAGCGTGATCAAGGGGTTGGCGGAGGAGGGCATGACCATGTTGTTGGTCACCCATGAGATGCGCTTTGCCTATGAGGTCTCGGACCAGATCGTGTTCATGAACCAGGGCCGCATTGAAGAGCAGGGCAGTGCGAAGGACATCTTCGAGCGGCCGCGGTCGCCGCGCCTGGCGGAATTTCTCAAGAACATTCGTTTTTAACAAGGAGCAACTTTATGAGCATTACTCGTTACGGCACCGGCAGCACCGCAGGTGGCGGCCAGCCACGTCCGTTCGCCCGCGCTGTGGAAGCCGATGGCTGGCTGTACGTGTCGGGCCAGGTACCTGCGGTGGACGGTGAAATCATCAATGGCGGCATCATCGAGCAAACCCGCCAGACGATGCGCAACGTGGTGGCGATCCTCGAAGAAGCCGGCTACGAGCTCAAGGATGTGGTTCGGGTGGGCGTATGGTTGGAAGACCCACGGGACTTCTGGAGCTTCAACAAGGTGTTCGGCGAGTACTTCACCCCGGAACACGCCCCGGCGCGCGCCTGTGTGCAGGCCAATATGATGGTCGATTGCAAGGTCGAGATTGATTGCGTGGCCTACAAGAAAAAGGCCTAACTGATCATTCCCACGCTCTGCGTGGGAATACCGCCTTGGACGCTCTGCGTCCGCGCTTGTGACGCAAAGCGTCACCGCATGCATTCCCACGCAGAGCGTGGGAACGATCATCTGGAACGGGACCGAGTACTGCCATGACCGAAGACACCATCAAACGCCGCGCCAAAGGCCTGGACCGTGCGTTCGATATCCTCGATTTTCTCAAGGAAATCGGCCAGCCCCTGCGCCCGAATGATATTGCCATTGGCATCGGCAGCCCCAAATCCACGGTCTACGAACTGGTGGCGTCGTTGCTGGAGCGGCGCATCCTGGAGACCGTGGGCAAGGACGGCCACGTGTACCTGGGGCGCCAGCTGTATTTCCTCGGCCAGGCACACTTGCGCCACTTCGACCTGACCCGCGAGGCCGACCACGCCTTGCAGGAGATCGTCAGCCAGACCCACGAAACCGCACAGATGTGCCTGCTCAACGGGCGCAAATACACGGTAGCGCTGATGCGCGAGGGCCAGCGGCATTTCCGTATTTCTTCGGACATCGGTGAAAACGCGCCCATTCCGTGGACTGCCTCGGGGCGCTTGTTGCTGGGGCATTTGAGCGATCAGCAGATCGTCGACCTGATCGATCCCGACGACTTCATCCTGCCGGACGGCCTGCGCCTGCCGCTGGACACTTTCCTGGCGCAGATCCGCCAGGCCAGCCTGGATGGGTTCTTCTCCTTCGACAGTGTGGCCGACACCTTCACCCATTGTTTTGCCGCCCCGGTGCGCGATGCCCAGGGCATCAGCATCGCGACCCTGTGCATCGTCGCCCCCCGGGCTGATGCGAGCAAAAACTACCACGACTATCGCCGGGTACTGATCGACAGTGCCAACAGCCTGGCCCGGCGCATCAACGAATAGGAGTTTTCCATGTCTGCCCTCAACGCCGTTGAAAAAGGTGCCGCTGCCGTCGGTGCCCATTTGGTTCGCGATGTCAGCCTGCCGGCCCTGGTGCTGCACCGTGACGCCCTGGAACATAACATCCGCTGGATGCAGGACTTTGTCCGCAGCAGCGGCGCCGAGCTGGCGCCCCACGGCAAGACCAGCATGATGCCCGCGCTGTTCCAGCGCCAGATCGCCGCCGGTGCCTGGGGCATCACCCTGGCTACCGCCGTGCAGACCCGCGCCGCCTACGCCAGCGGTGTGCGTCGCGTGCTGATGGCCAACCAACTGGTGGGCGCAGCGAACATGGCCTTGATCGCGGACCTGCTGGCCGACAAGGATTTTGACTTTCATTGCATGGTCGATCACCCGGACAACGTTGCCGACCTGGGCCTGTTCTTCGCCGCCCGTGGTCAGCGCCTCAATGTGATGATCGAGTATGGCGTGGTCGGTGGCCGGTGCGGCTGTCGCAGCGAGCAGCAAGTGCGCGACCTGGCCAAGGCGGTCCAGGCCCAGCCGGCCTTGGCCCTCACCGGTATCGAGGGTTACGAAGGCGTGATCCACGGCGAGCACGCCATCAGTGGTATCCGCGCCTTCGCCGCCAGCCTGGTGAGCCTGGCGGTCGAGCTGCAAGACAGCGGCCTGTTCGACCTGCCCACGCCGATCATCACCGCATCGGGCTCTGCCTGGTACGACCTGATCGCCGAGTCGTTCGAAACGCAGAACGCCGCCGGCCGTTTCCTCAGCGTGTTGCGCCCTGGCAGTTACGTGGCCCACGACCATGGCATCTATAAAGAGGCGCAGTGCTGCGTACTCGAACGCCGCAGCGACCTCAACGAGGGCCTGCGCCCGGCAATGGAAGTCTGGGCGCATGTGCAGTCGTTGCCGGAGCCTGGTTTTGCGGTGGTTGCCCTGGGCAAGCGCGACGTGGCCTACGACGCCGGTTTGCCGGTGCCACTCAAACGCTACAGGGCCGGGATCGTGCCGGCGCAAGGTGATGATGTGAGCGGGTGCAAGGTCACGGCGGTAATGGACCAGCATGCGTTCATGACCGTGGCGCCCGGGGTTGAATTGCGTATTGGCGACATCATTTCCTTTGGTACGTCCCACCCTTGCCTGACCTTTGATAAATGGCAGGTGGGGTGCCTGGTGAATGAGCAGTTGCAGGTGGTCGAGTCTCTGCGTACCTGCTTCTAGACCGAGTCGCGGCTATCGCAGGCAAGCCAGCTCCCACAGTGACCGCGTTTTAACTGAAGGAATGCAGTCGAATGTGGGAGTCGGGCTTGCCCGCGATGGGGTCCTCCAGCACACCTGAGAACTTTGCCATGAACACCCACCCCCGCATCGCCCTCATCGGCGAATGCATGATCGAACTGCAACACCGCGCCGACGGCAGCCTGCACCAGAGCTTCGGCGGCGACACCCTGAACACTGCGGTGTACCTGCGTCGCGAGCTGGGCGATGCCGACAGCGTTGACTACGTCACCGCCCTGGGCGATGACAGCTTCAGCGATGCCATGTGTGAGCATTGGCACGCCGAAGGCCTTGGCCTGGGCAGGGTCCAGCGTCTGCCTGGGCGCCTGCCGGGCTTGTATTGCATCCAGACTGATGCCCAGGGCGAACGTAAATTCCTCTACTGGCGCAACGAAGCGGCCGTGCGTGACTGCTTCACCACGCCTGCCGCCGAGCCGGTCCTGGCGGCATTGCCGGGCTATGACGTGGTGTATTTCAGTGGCATTACCCTGGCGGTGCTGGGAGACATCGGGCGTGAGCGCTTACTGCAGGCGCTGATCGAAGCCCGCCAGCGTGGCGCCAAGGTGGTGTTCGATAACAACTACCGGCCCCGGCTGTGGGCCGATGTGCAAACGGCCCGTGAGGCGTATCGCAGGGTGTTGGCCGCAGTGGACATTGCCTTGCTCACCGAGGATGACGAATGCGCGTTGTTCGGCTATGAGGATAGCGAGCAGGTGTTTGCGGCGTATCCCTCGATTGCAGAAGTGGTGCTCAAGCGGGGAGCGGATGCGTGCCTGATTCGTTGCGCGGGCGAGCGCTTTGCGGTGCCGGCGTTGAAAGTGGAGAAGGTGGTGGACACCACGGCGGCGGGGGATTCGTTCAGTGCGGCGTATCTGGCCAGTCGGCTCAACGGTGGTTCGCCCCAAGACGCCGCACTGGCGGGGCATCGGTTGGCGAGCCGGGTGATTCAGGTGCCGGGGGCGCTGATACCGAGATGATCACTGATCGTTCCCACGCTCTGCGTGGGAGCGCAGCCCGGGACGCTCCGCGTCCCAGAAACGGACGCAGAGCGTCCAGTGAGGCATTCCCACGCAGAGCGTGGGAACGATCGGATGTGGGAGCTGGCTTGCCTGCGATAGCGGACTGAAGCCATCCACTCAATCGCGGTAAAACACCTGCACCAGGTGATAGCCAAACTTGCTCTTGATCGGCCCGTGCACCACCTTCACCGGTTTCTTGAAGATCACCGCATCAATCGCCCCCACCATCTGCCCGGGCCGCACTTCGCCCAGGTCACCACCGCGTTTGCCCGACGGGCAGGTGGAGTACTTCTTGGCCAGCACATCAAAGGCTTCGCCTTTGGCAATACGCTGCTTGAGTTGTTCGGCTTCTTCGCTGGTTTTCACCAGGATATGACGGGCTTGGGCTTTCATGGGGCTCTACCAGCTGTGCGACGGCGCGCGATTATGCCTGAACTCAGGCCTCGACGCCGATCATGCTACGGATTTTGTTGGCCAACAGGTCAATGGAAAAAGGCTTGGCGACCATGTCCATGCCGTCCTCCAGGAACCCCTGGCGTTCGGCGGCTTTCTCGGCATAACCGGTCATGAACAGCACGCGCAGGCCGGGGCGATGCTGGCGGGCGATTTCCGCCAGTTGCCGGCCGTTCATGCCGGGCAAGCCAACGTCGGTCACCAGCAAGTCCACGCGCAAATCCGATTCCAGCAACGGCAGCGCCGCACGCGCATCCGCCGCCTGGTGCGCGGTATAGCCCAGTTCGTCGAGTACATTGACCACCAGCATGCGCACCGCCGGGTCGTCCTCGACCACCACCACCGCTTCACCGGCCAGGGCCACGGGGGCTTCGGTCAGGCTGGTAGGCAGGCTGCTTTCCAGTGCGGTGCCATACAAACGCGGCAGGTACAGGCGCACGCAGGTGCCCTGGCCCGGTTCGCTCTGGATGGTCACGTGGCCGCCGGATTGCTGGGCAAAACCGTAGATCATCGACAACCCAAGGCCAGTGCCTTGGCCGATGGGTTTGGTGGTGAAGAACGGGTCGAACGCCTTGGCGAGGATTTTCGGCGCCATGCCGCTGCCGTTGTCGCTCACGCCAAGCATCACATAGTCGCCGGCCTTGACCGGTTCCAGGGTGGTGATGTCGGTGCCGTCCAGGTAACTGTTGGCGGTTTCGATCAGCAGCTCGCCGCCGTCGGGCATGGCGTCGCGGGCGTTGATCACCAGATTGAGCAGCGCGTTTTCCAATTGGCTGGCGTCGGTGTTCACCGGCCAGATGTCCTTGCCCAGTTGTACCTTGAGTTCGATATGCGCGCCCTTGGTGCGCCGGAACAGGTCTTCCAGGGACGCCACCAGTTGGTTGGGGTCGGTGGGGCGACGGTCCAGCGACTGGCGTCGCGAGAACGCCAGCAGCCGGTGGGTGAGGGCGGCGGCGCGATGGGCGGAGGACACGGCGGCATCGGCAAAACGGCCGATATCGTCGCTGCGTCCGGCGGCAATGTAACGCTGCATCAGGTCGAGGCTGCCGATGATGCCGGTGAGCATGTTGTTGAAGTCATGGGCGATACCGCCGGTGAGCTGGCCGACCGCTTCCATCTTCTGCGCATGGCGCAGGGCATCTTCGGCACGCTCGCGCTCGAACATCTCGTTTTGCAGGCGCTGGTTGGCTTCGGCCAGCGCCTGGGTGCGCTGGGCCACGCGTTCTTCAAGGTTCTCGTTGAGGTGGCGCAGGGCTTCTTCGGTGAGCTTGCGTTCGGTCTCGTCGATCACAAAGATGTAGAAACCATTCACCGAGCCGTCACTGCTAAAGCGCGGCAGGTACTTCATCAGTGCATGGCGCGGGCGGCCATCGCGATGAGGCGTCACCGTCATGAAGCTGCACGCTTTGCCCTTGAGCGCGGCGGCGATCTTGTCTGCGCGCCCGGCATACACCTCGTCGCCAAGTACTTCGCGGATGGTTTTGCCGTACAGCTCCTGGGGCGTCTTGCCGTACCAGTCCAGGTAAGCGCTGTTATTGAGGCGAAAGCGCTGGTCGTGGTCAACGTAGCCGATCAACACCGGCATGGCGTTGATGATCAGTTGCAGCTCGGTCTGGCTCTGGCGCAGGGCTTGCTCGGTGTTTTTACGCTCGGTGAGGTCCAGCGCGGCGCCGAGGAAACGCGCCGGCCGGCCCTGTTGATCCTTGTAGCAGCGGCCACGGGCGAACACCCAGCGCACCTGGCCGTCGGCTTGCAGCAAGCGATACTCCTCGGCGTATTCGGTGCCATGGGTAATGCAATGCTTGATGCTGCGCGTCACCGTTCCCCGGTCCTCAGGGTGCACACCATGCAGGTAGGCGCTGATGGGCAGCAGGCTCGAATCGTTGGGGTCGACGCCATGCAGGTAGGCGAAATGGGCGTCGGCGATGAAACGGTCTTCGCCGATATCCCAGTCCCAGGTGCCTACCGCGTCGGTGGCCGCCAGTGCCAGTTGCAGGCGCTGCTCGGTGTTGTGCTGGGCCTTGAGGCTGGCTTCGGAGCGCTGTTGCAGTTCGAGGGTTTTGCTGCGCCGCTCATTGGTTTCAATGGCCGTGACCAGGATGCCGGCCACCCGGCAGCTTTCATCGCGCACCGGGCTGTAGGTCAGGTCGAGCCATATCTCGGTGTCGCGGCCCTCGCGTTGCAGCACAAAGCGTTGCTCGCTGAAGGTACGCACCTGGCCGCCGAGCACGGCGTCGTAGACCGGTGCGGCGAAGCTTTCCAGTTCGGGCCAAGTGTGGTGCGCCGGCTGGCCCAGAGCGCCGGGGTGCTTGCCGCCTATCAGGTGGGCAAAGCCATCGTTATAGAGTTGTATGAGGTGTGGGCCCCACAGCAGCACCATTGGCATGGGTGAATGCACGACGATATCGACAGCAGTGCGCAGGCTTTGCGGCCACTCACTGGCCTCACCGAGGGGGCTTTGCGCCCAGTCCAGCCGCCTGATCAATGCAGCGGCTTCGCTACCGGTGGATGTTCCATTCATAAAAAGCCCTGAGCCTGACGCTTTGAAAAATGACAACACCCATTGTCCCAAGGAACGACAACGGGTGGCTACCCCGGAAAAATAGCATGCCTTGAGGGTTTTTCTTCAAAACGCTGCGTCAGCGCTGAAACCTTTCATCTAATCGGCCAGTTCAGCTCTGTGGCGAAATTGCTCCAGTGCCTGGGGGTTGGCCAGGGCATCGGTGTTTTTCACCGGCTCGCCATGCACCACATTGCGCACCGCCAATTCGACGATTTTGCCGCTGATGGTGCGGGGGATATCCGTGACAGCGAGGATCTTCGCCGGCACGTGCCGCGGTGTGGTGTTGGCGCGAATCACCTGGCGAATCTGCTGTTGCAGCGCCTCGTCCAGTTCAATTCCATCATCCAGGCGCACAAACAGCACCACGCGCACGTCGTCCTGCCAGCGTTGACCGATGGCGAGGCTTTCCAGCACCTGCGGGATCTTTTCCACCTGGCGATAAATCTCGGCGGTGCCAATGCGCACGCCGCCGGGGTTGAGCACCGCATCGGAACGCCCGTGGATCAACAGGCTGCCGTTGGCGCGTTGCTCGGCATAGTCACCCTGTGCCCACACGCCGGGGAACTGGCTGAAATACGAGGCGCGCAATTTTTGCTGTTGCGGGTCATTCCACAGCCCGATGGGCATGGCAGGGAAGTGCCGGGTGCACACCAGTTCGCCTTTCTCCCCGATCAGGGGCCGGCCCTGGTCGTCCCACACTTCGATGGCCATGGCCAGGCTCTTGCACTGCATTTCACCGCGCCGTACCGGCAGCACCGGGTTGCCGATCACAAAGCAGGAGACAATGTCGGTGCCACCGGACATCGAGGACAGGCACAGCTCAGCCTTGATCTCGCGGTACACGTAGTCGTAACTCTGGGGCGACAGCGGCGAGCCGGTCGAAATCAGACCCTTGAGGCTGCCCAGGTCGTGGCTCAAGCGCGGCTGCAACCCGGATTTTTCCAGGGTGGCGAGAAATTTGGGGCTGGTGCCGAACACGCTGATTTTTTCCGCATCGATCAGGTCGATCAAGCGTTCGGGGCCGGGATGGAACGGCGAGCCGTCGTACAGCACCGCGGTGGCGCCGATCGCCAGCACCGACACCAGCCAGTTCCACATCATCCAGCCGCAGGTGGTGTAGTAGAACAGGCAGTCCTCGCGGTTCAGGTCGGCATGCAGGCCATGTTCCTTGAGGTGCGTCAGCAATACGCCGCCCGTCCCGTGGATGATGCACTTGGGGATGCCGGTGGTGCCGCTGGAATAAAGGATATACAGCGGGTGGTCGAACGGCACCGCGACAAATTCGGGTTCGCCGCAGGCTTGGTAGAAGTCGTCCCACAGCGCGACATGGGCGTGGGTGGCGTAGTCCCCAGCCTGCGCCTCGGGCTTGGCGTAAGGCACGATGATCAGCTGTTGCAGGGAGGGCAGGCGTTCGAGGATTTCATTGAGCTTGGCGCTCTGGTCGATGCGCTTGCCGGCATAGCGGTAGCCTGCGCAGGTGATCAGCACCTTGGGCTCGATCTGGCCGAAGCGGTCGATGACGCCTTGGGTGCCGAAGTCTGGCGAGGAGCAAGACCAGATCGCACCGAGGCTGGTGGTGGCGAGCATGCCGACCAGGGTTTGCCAGGTGTTGGGCATACACGCGGCCACCCGGTCACCTATGCCGACCCCGGCCGCCCGCAGGCCTTTTTGCAGGCCGGCCACGTGTTCCGCCAGCTGCGCATAGCTCAATTGTTCACGTTGGCCGTCTTCGCTGACAGCCACCACAGCAGGATGATCGTCGCGGCGGCGCAACAGGTGTTCGGCGAAGTTCAGGGTGGCGCCGGGAAACCATTGGGCGCTGGGCATCTCGATGTCTTCGATCAGGGTCACCGTGGGCGGGCTGCGAAACTGCACGTCAAAGAACGCGACAATCGCCTGCCAGAAGTCCGGGCGTTGGTCGATGCTCCATTGGTGCAGGGCGGGGTAGTCGTGGAGCTGCACGCCGTGGCGTTGGTTGATGAAGCGGCGGAACTGATCCATGCGCGTGTTGGCGATGCGTTCCGGGGAGGGTTGCCAGAGGATGTCGGACATAAGCTGCCTCTTCTCGTTCCCACGCTTCGCGTGGGAATGCCTGACTGGACGCTCTGCGTCCGCTTTTGGGGCGTGGAGCGCCCCGGTCTGCGTGCCCACGCAGAGCGTGGGAACGATCATCACGGGTTTACTGGGCCAGCCAGCCACCATCGATGTTCCAGGCCGCGCCGCGCACCTGGGCACCGGCTTCACTGCACAAGAACAACACCAGCTCCCCGAGCTGCGACGGCGTCACGAATTCCAGCGACGGCTGTTTCTCCGCCAGGAGATCCTGCTGCGCTTGCTGTGGGTCGACCCCGGTAGCCACGCGATCATCAATCTGCTTCTGCACCAGCGGCGTCAGCACCCAGCCCGGGCAGATGGCGTTGCAGGTGACATTGCTGGTGGCGGTTTCCAGGCCCACCACCTTGGTGAGGCCGATCACCCCATGTTTGGCCGCCACATACGCCGCCTTGCCCACTGAGCCGACTTGCCCATGCACCGAGGCGATATTGACGATGCGCCCCCAGCCCTTGGTCTTCATGCCCGGCAAGCTCAGGCGTGTGCTGTGGAACACCGAGGACAGGTTGATGGCGATGATCGAATCCCAGCGCTCCACAGGGAAGTCTTCCACCGCCGCCACATGCTGGATACCGGCATTGTTGACCAGGATGTCCACGCCACCGAACTCGTGCTCGGCGTAGGCGAGCATGTCGGCGATCTGCGCCGGGTCGCTGACGTCTGCCGGGTGATGCCCGACCTTGCCGCCAAACGCCTGTACCTGGGCGATCACCGCGCTGGCGTCGCCGAAGCCATTGAGAATCAGATTGGCGCCGGCCTTGGCCAGGCTCAGGGCAATCCCTAAGCCGATGCCGCTGGTGGAGCCGGTGACGAGGGCGGTCTTGCCATTCAAAGTTGTCATGAAAACCTCACACAATGCCGGTGGCGTAGAAAGTGCCGATCACCACGAACACCGCAAGGGTCTTGATGATCGTGATGCCAAAAATGTCCTTGTAGGCTTCGCGGTGGGTCAGCCCGGTGACGGCCAGCAGGGTGATCACTGCGCCGTTGTGGGGCAGGGTGTCCATGCCGCCGCTGGCCATGGCCGCGACCCGGTGCAGCACCTCAAGGGGGATATTGGCCGCGTGGGCGGCTGCAATGAAGCTCTCGGACATCGCGGCGAGGGCGATGCTCATGCCGCCGGAAGCGGAGCCGGTGATACCGGCCAGCAAGGTCACGGTGATCGCTTCGTTGACCAGCGGGTTGGGGATGCCCTTGAGCCAGTCCGCCAGTACCAGAAAGCCTGGCAGCGAGGCGATCACGGCGCCAAATCCATATTCCGATGCGGTGTTCATCGCCGCAAGCAATGCACCGCTTACCGCGCTTTTACTGCCTTCGGCCAGCTTGCTCTTGATCGCCGAAAAGCCGAATACCAGCACCACGATAATCCCCACCAGCAACGCCGCCTGCACCGCCCAGATCGCGGTGAGCTTGGCGATTTCGGTGGTCACCGGCGTGCTCATGCCCGGCAGGCTGAGGCTGTGGGTCTTGCCGTACCACTGCGGGATCCAGTGGGTGAACAACAGGTTCATCACCCCCACCAGGATCAGCGGCGACAACGCGAGCCACGGGTTGGGCAAGGCAAGGTTGTCGGCGGTTTCCGGCTCATTGCGCAACTCGGTGCCATAGCCTTCACCGGCACGCTGGGCCTTGTTGCGCTGGCGTGCGAGGTAGAGCATGCCGGCGCAAAACACGAAGATCGTGCCGATCAGCCCCAGCCATGGCGCCGCCCAGGCGGTGGTGTTGAAGAAGGTGCTGGGGATGATGTTCTGGATCTGCGGTGTGCCGGGCAGGGCGTCCATGGTGAACGAGAAGGCGCCGAGGGCGATGGTCGCCGGGATCAGGCGCTTGGGGATATTGCTCTGGCGGAACATCTCGGCGGCGAACGGGTACACCGCAAACACCACCACGAACAGCGACACGCCACCGTAGGTGAGCAGGGCGCAGACCAGCACAATCACCAGCATTGCCTGGCGCGTGCCGAGCAAGCGGATCGCAGCGGCCACGATCGAGCGCGAAAACCCCGACAGCTCAATGAGCTTGCCGAACACCGCACCGAGCAGGAATACCGGGAAATACAGCTTGATAAAACCGACCATCTTTTCCATGAACACCCCGGTAAAGGCAGGGGCGACGGCGGACGGGTCAGTGAGCAGCACCGCGCCAAGGGCGGCGATGGGGGCGAACAGGATAACGCTATAGCCACGGTAGGCGGCCAGCATCAGCAGCGCAAGCGCGGCCAGGGCAATGATCACACTCATGGTGTGTCTCCATCGGATTGTTATTGTTGTGGGTGAGGCTGTGGGAGGAAGCTATAGCGAGATGTGTGCCAGATTTATAACTTGTTGATATGTATGGATTTATTGTGGATTCAGAGTGATTTTCGAGACGGCAGTCTCAATCTGGAGACGGGTGGAGATCCTTGTGGGAGCTGGCTTGCCTGCGATAGTGGTGGTTCAGCTGGCTTGTAGGGCACTGTTAGAGCGCTATCGCAGGCAAGCCAGCTCCCACATAAGAAAGTCTTGATATTGGGAATTGCGTCTCTTGTTTGAGACTAAGTTAGTCCAAGCGCCAGCATTTTTTTATACAATGTCGACCGCCCAAGCCCCAACCGCTTGGCCGCCTCTACAACATTTCCGTCACTGGCCTTGAGCGCGCCCGCAATCACCTGCCGATCAAACCGCTGCCGCGCCGCCGCAAAGGTTTCACCCTCGACCGCCGCCACCGCGCCTCGCTGTACCGGGCTGAACGTGCCAATCGCTGCGCGAAGGTCGCTGGCATTGAGCATCAGGTCATCACTCAACAGCGCCGCACGCTCCAGCACATTGCGCAGCTCGCGGATATTGCCCGGCCAGGCATGTTGGGCCAACAGCGCCAGGGCATCGCGGTCCAGTTCGTGCTGGCTGCGCAACTCCTCAAGGATCGCCTCGCTCAGCGCCGGAATATCCTCCAGCCGTTCACGCAGCGGCGGCACCTGGATCGGCAGCACGTTGAGGCGGTAATACAGATCGGCGCGAAACTCGCCACGCTTGATCGCTGCCTCCAGGTCCATGGACGTGGCGGCAATTACCCGCACATCGCTGTGCAGCATCTCGTTGGAGCCCACCGGCTCGAATTCCTTTTCCTGCAACACCCGCAGCAATTTGCTTTGCAGTGGCAGCGGCATGTCGCCGATTTCATCGAGAAACAGCGTGCCGCCCTGGGCGATCTGGAATTTGCCGGGGCGACCCTTGCGGTCGGCACCGGTAAAGGCGCCGGGCGCAGTGCCGAAGAACTCGGCTTCAAGCAGGTCATGGGGAATCGCCGCGCTATTGATGCTCACAAAAGCTTTGTGCGCCCGGGGCGATGCGCCGTGGATGGCCTGGGCGAGCAACTCCTTGCCGGTGCCGGTTTCCCCGAGCAGCAATACCGGCGACTCGGCACTCGCACTGCGCCGCGCCCGGCGCTTGACCTCAAGGCTGGCGGCGCTGGTGCCGATAAAGTGCGCAAAGTTGTATTTGCTTTGCCGCGAACGCAGCAGCGAGCGCGTGGAGGCCAGCTCCTGCTGCATGCTCAGGTAACGCTCGATCAACGGCGACAGGTTGCGCAGTTCATCGAACAGCGCAAACCCAATCGCGCCGATCACCGCCCCGGCCTCGTCGTGGATCGGCAGGCGCATCACCACCAGTGGGCCTTTGGGAGTGTCCTGGATATCCAGCAGGATCGGCCGGTCGTTGCGCACCACCTGGCGCAGCAGGCTGTTGGAAATCACCTGCTCGCAAGGCTGGCCGATGGCTTGGTCGGCGCTCTTGAGGCCAAAACGCTTGGCGTAACGCTCGTTCATCCACACGATATTTGCATCGCGGTCGACGATGACCGTGCCCTCGCTGGACTGCTCGATGATCTCGAACAGTGACTGGATGGCCAGGCCGCGAACCTGTTGGTAGTCCTTGAGGCTGGTACTCATGGGTACAGAATCCTGTTAATGATCGTTCCCACGCTCTGCGTGGGAATGCCTACCGTGACGCTCTGCGTCACTTGGCGTAGGGCCAAGACACGACGCGGAGCGTCTCGGGTTGTGTTCCCACGCAGAGCGTGGGAACAATCTCACCTCACAAAGGGATGTGCGCTGCTGCCAGCAGTTCTTTGGTGTACGGGTGTTGGGGCGATTCGAACACCTCATGGCTCGCGCCACGCTCCACCACCTTGCCATCCTTGACCACGATCATGTCATGGGCCATGGCGCGCACCACCGCCAGGTCATGGCTGATAAACAGGTAGGTCAGGCCGTATTTGTCCTGCAGTTCGCGCAGCAGCGCCACCACTTGTTTCTGCACCGTACGGTCCAGGGCCGAGGTGGGTTCGTCGAGCAGCATCAGCGCTGGCTTGAGTACCAGGGCGCGGGCAATGGCGATGCGTTGGCGCTGGCCACCGGAAAACTCATGGGGGTAGCGATGTCGGCTGGCAGGGTCGAGGCCCACGTCCTTGAGCACCTGGACCACTTGCGCATCGCGGTCGGCCAGGCTGCACGGGGCATGCACTTCCAGGCCCTCGCTGATGATCTGCTGCACCGACATGCGCGGACTGAGGCTGCCATAGGGGTCCTGGAACACCACCTGCATCTGCTTGCGCCATGGGCGCATCTGCTGATGGTTGAGCGGGTCCAGGGCCTCACCCTGAAAGCGGATGCTGCCGCTGGAGTCGAGCAAGCGCAGGATCGCCTGGCCCAGGGTGGACTTGCCGGAGCCGGACTCGCCGACGATCCCCAGGGTCTTGCCGCGCTGCACGCTGAGGCTGATGCCGTCCACTGCGCGCAGGTAGGTCTTGGCCCGGAACAGCCCGCCTCCCAGGGGAAACTGCACGCTCAGGTGATCCACTTCCAGTACCGTGTCACGCGGCTCGCTGCACAGCACGTCGCCCGAGGGCTCGGCATCCAGCAGCAGGCGGCTGTAGGGATGCTGCGGTGCGGTGAACAGGGCCTGGCAGTCAGCCTGCTCGACGATTTCGCCGGCACGCATCACACAGACCCGCTGGGCGATACTGCGCACCAGGTTGAGGTCATGGCTGATCAGCAGCAGCGACATGCCCAGGCGTTGTTGCAAGGACTTGAGCAGCAGCAGGATCTTGCGCTGCACCGTCACGTCCAGCGCCGTGGTGGGCTCGTCGGCAATCAGCAGTTCGGGCTCGCAGGCCAGGGCCATGGCGATCATCACCCGCTGGCGCTGGCCGCCGGACAATTGATGGGGGTAGGCCTTGAGCCGTTCCTGGGGTTTCTGGATGCCCACCAGTTCCAGCAGTTCGAGGATGCGCGCCTGCGCCGCCTTGCCGCCCAGGCCCTTGTGCAGCAGCAGGGTTTCGCCGATCTGCTTTTCGATGCTGTGCAGCGGGTTGAGGGAGGTCATCGGCTCCTGGAAGATCATGGCAATGCGGTTGCCGCGCAATTTTTGCAAGGTACTCGGTGAGGCGCCGATCAGTTCCTGGCCGCGATACTTGATCGAACCCAGGGTTTGGGTGCCGGCTTGCGGCAGCAGTTGCAGGATCGAATGGGCCGTCACCGACTTGCCCGAGCCCGACTCGCCCACCAGCGCCAGGCACTCGCCAGGGCGCACGTCCAGGCTCAGGTTGCGCACGACGGTCTGGCCGTTGAAGGCGACGCACAGGTCGCGGATTTCGATCAGGTTCATACGCGGTCACTCATGAGCGGGGGTCGAAGGCATCACGCAATGCCTCGCCGATAAACACCAGCAACGACAGAATCAGCGCCAGGGTGAAAAACGCCGTCAAGCCCAGCCACGGCGCTTGCAGGTTCTGCTTGCCCTGGCCGATCAGCTCGCCCAGGGACGCGCTGCCGGCGGGCATGCCGAAGCCAAGGAAATCCAGGGCGCTCAAGGTGGATATCGCCCCGGTCAAAATGAACGGCAAATAGCTGAGGGTCGCGGTCATGGCGTTGGGCAGGATGTGCCGACGAATGATCTTGCCGTCGCCCAGGCCCAGGGCACGCGCGGCCTTGACGTATTCCAGGTTGCGCCCGCGCAGGAACTCGGCGCGCACCACGTCCACCAGGGCCAGCCAGGAAAACAGCGCCATGATCCCCAACAACCACCAGAAGTTCGGCTCCACAAACCCCGACAGGATAATCAGCAGGTACAGCACCGGCAGGCCGGACCACACCTCGAGGATGCGCTGGCCGAGCAAGTCTACCCAGCCACCGTAGTACCCCTGCAACGCCCCGGCGGCAATGCCAATGACGGCGCTGATGGCGGTCAGGGCCAGGGCAAACAGGATCGACACCCGTGCACCAAAGATCACCCGGGCCAACACATCGCGGGACTGGTCATCGGTGCCCAGCCAGTTCACCGCCGACGGCGGGCTCGGGGCAGGGCGGGTGAGTTCGTAGTTGGGCGTGTCATCGCTGAACGGAATCGGCGGGAACAGCATCCAGCCGCCCTCCTGCTTGATCAGCTTTTGCACGTAGTCACTGCGGTAGTCCGCCTGGAACGGCAACTGCCCACCGAACTGCTGCTCGGTGTAGCGTTTGAACACCGGAAAATACAGCTCGTTCTTGAAACTGAGCACCAGCGGCTTGTCATTGGCGATCAACTCGCCGCCCAGGGTCAGGATAAACAGGCCGATAAACAGCCACAGCGACCACCAGCCACGGCGGTTTTTCTTGAAGCGCTCGAAGCGTCGGCGGGCCACGGGGGAGAGGTTGAGCATCAGGCGTTCCTCGCGGCGAAGTCGATACGCGGGTCCACCAGGGTGTAGCAGAGGTCACCGATGAGTTTTATCAAGAGGCCGAACAGGGTGAAGATAAACAGCGAGCCGAACACCACCGGGTAGTCGCGGGACACGGCCGCCTCGTAGCTCATGCGGCCCAGGCCATCGAGGGAGAAGATCACCTCGATCAGCAGCGAGCCGGCAAAAAAAACACTGATAAACGCCTGGGGAATCCCCGAGATCACCAGCAACATCGCATTGCGGAACACGTGACCGTACAGCACCCGGCGTTCGCTCAAACCCTTGGCGCGGGCGGTGACCACGTACTGGCGGGTAATTTCGTTGAGGAACGAGTTCTTGGTGAGGATGGTCAAGGTGGCAAAGCCGCCGATCACCAGCGCCGTTACTGGCAGTACCAGGTGCCAGAAATAGTCGGCGATTTTGCCCACGGTGCTCAGTTCGGCGAAGTTTTCCGAGACCAGCCCGCGTACCGGGAACCAGTTCAGCGAGGTACCGCCAGCGAACACCACGATCAGGAACATCGCAAACAGGAACGCCGGCATCGCGTAACCGATGACGATGGCCGTGCTGCTCCACATATCAAAGCTGCTGCCATGGCGCACGGCCTTGCGTATGCCCAGCGGGATCGACACCAGGTAGGTGATCAGCGTGGCCCACAGGCCGAGGGAAATGGTGACGGGCATCTTTTCCAGGATCAGGTCAGTCACCGTCGCGCCGCGAAAGAAGCTGTTGCCGAAGTCCAGTTGGGCGTAATTCTTGAGCATCAACCACAGGCGTTCCGGCGCGGATTTGTCGAAGCCGTATTGTTTTTCGATGTCCTTGATCAGCTTGGGGTCCAGGCCGCGGCTGGCCCGCGAGCCGCTGATGCCTTCGCCGGATGCGCCGGCTACACCACCGCCGCCAATGCCTTGCAAGTGGGCGATAGCTTGCTCCACTGGCCCGCCGGGCGCGGCCTGCACGATCACGAAGTTCACCAACAGGATGATCACCAGCGTCGGGATGATCAGCAGCAGGCGCCGTACGATATAGGCAAACATCAGTGGGCCTCTCCGCGTTTTTTCAACTCAGCCTGCATTTGTTCGTTCGTCAGCGGGGTGGGGCTGACTTCCCACCAGGTTTCCAGGGCTTCGTCGTTCTTCGCCTCGATGGCCGGGCGCCCGAAACGGTTCCACCATGCGGCGGAGGTGCCCGGTGGGTAATAGTTGGGGATCCACAGGTAATTCCATTGCAGCACGCGGTCCAGGGCGTGGGCATAGGTGAGCATCTTCGCCTGGGTGTCAGCCTTGACCAGGCCATGGATCAGGGTATCGACGGCCGGGTCCTTGAGCACGATGTAGTTGTTGGCGCCCGAATCGAACGCGGCGGCAGAGCCGAAATAGTTGTACAGCTCCATGCCGGGCGAAGTGGTGACCGGGAAACCCGTGACGATCATGTCGTAGTCGCGGGCCATCAGTCGGTTGACGTATTGCGAGGAGTCGATGCGGCGGATATTCAGGGTGATGCCGATCTGCGCCAGGTTGCGTTTGTAGGGCAGCAACAGGCGCTCAAGGCCGTTCTGGACGTTGAGGAAGGTGAATTCCAGTGGCTCGCCCTGGGCATTGACGAGTTTGTCGCCCACAGGTTTCCAGCCGGCGTCTTCCAGCAGGGCCAAGGCTTGCAGCTGTTTGTCGCGGATCATGCCATTGCCATCGGTGACCGGGGCCTTGAACACCTGGGTAAACACCTCGTCGGGAACCTGACCGCGCAGGGGTTCGAGGATCGCCAGTTCTTCCGGGGTCGGTAACTGGCTGGCGGCCAGCGGGCTATTGGAGAAATAGCTCTGCTGGCGGATGTACAGGTTGCGCATCATTTGGCGGTTGGCCCATTCAAAGTCCCACAGCATCGCCAGGGCCTGGCGCACGCGGCGATCCTTGAACATCGGTTTTTGCACATTGAACACATAGCCCTGGGCCGGCTGCGGCATCTCCTTGGCCAGGTGCGCGCGCTGCAGGCGGCCATCGTCCAGGGCCGGGCCGTTGTAGCCGATGGAGTAACCGGTGGCGGAGAATTCACGGTTGAAATCATAGGCGCCGCCGCGTAGCACTTGGCGCGCTACTTCGGTGTCGCCGAAGTACTCCAGGCTCAGGTGATCGAAGTTGTACAGGCCGCGGCTGACCGGCAAGTCCTTGCCCCACCAGTCGGGGTCGCGGGTGAAGGTGATGGTACTGCCGGAGTCGATCTTGCTGACCTTGTAAGGGCCGCTGCCCAGTGGCGCTTCGTAGCCACCGCCGTTGGCAAAGTCGCGGGTCTTCCACCAGTGCTCGGGGAACACCGGCAAGGTGGCGATATCCAGGGGTAGGGTACGGTTTTCGTTGCTGGAAAAGTCAAAGCGCACCTGGCGCTCACCTTCGATTTCGACGTGTTTGACGTCTGCAAATAACGTGCGATAGCGCAGGCTGCCTTGGGTCATCAACACGTCAAAGCTGTAGCGCACGTCTTGCGCGGTAATGGGCGTGCCATCGGCAAAGCGCGCCTTGGGGTTCAGGTAGAAGCGCAGCGACAGGCCGTCGTCGGCGCGTTCCATCTTTTGCGCCACCAGACCATAGACGGTGTAAGGCTCATCCAGCGAGCGCAACGCCAAGGGTGCATACACCCAGCCGTCGACCTGGGACACGCCGATGCCTTTGTCGATATAGGGCAGCACATGGTCAAACCGCCCCACCTCCAGCGCTGAACGCCGCAGGCTGCCGCCCTTGGGGGCGTTGGGGTTGGCATAGTCGAAATGGCTGAAACCTTCGGCGTACTTGGCGGGCTCGCCGTACACCGTCAGGTAGGTTTGCGGGGCTGCGATCACCGCAGTGCTGGCCATTAGAAAGGCCAGGGTGGAACAGAGCAGAGATGAAAAAGCCAATCGCATTATCAGCCTTGAGCGCCGGGTAAAGAATAATAAGGATTTGTACGCTAACGGCCTGGGCATCGCCAGTCATCAGATGCACAACGGCCCACCAAAGGGCGGGCCGTTGTTTATAGCATCAGCGCAGATTGAATCAATCCTGGCGGCTGGTGACTTCCAGCAGGTGATAGCCGAACTGGGTCTTCACCGGGCCTTGCACGGTGTTGACCGGGGCACTGAAGACCACGGTGTCGAATTCCTTGACCATCTGGCCTGGGCCGAACGAACCGAGGTCACCGCCCTGGCGGCTGGATGGGCAGCTGGAGTTGGCTTTAGCGATTTCTGCGAAATCAGCGCCGCCTTCGATTTGGGCCTTGAGTTCGTTGCACTTGTCTTCAGAGGCAACGAGGATGTGACGGGCGGTGGCTTTGGCCATGGTGAGTAACTCCTAGAGTAAAAAACGGTGAGCGTACCGGATTCAGGCGGTTATTTCTCGGCAAAGTTCCACTGGGTTTCAGCCGGCACTATTTGGCCGTGAGGATTCAAGGCAGCACAAGGTAGTCGTTGCGCTGCACGATCGGTCGGTGCGCCGCTTGCACCAGGTGGATATAGCGGCCGTCCACCAGGTCGATGGGCAGGCAGTCGTCGATATCCAGCACCGCGTCGGTGTGGGCCTGGGACCAGTGGCTGAGCATCTGCTGCTTGCCTTTGCTCATGGCCTCCTGTTTGTTACGGGCGACCACCAGCAGGTAGTGATGGGCCTCGCCAAAGCTATTGGCTTCGTAACCGCCCAGGTTGATGAAGTACAGGCGGTGTGCATCGCCGTGGGGCGCCAGGTGGCTCAGTTCAACCTTCCAGCCGTCGACGCCATCGACGGCCATCCATGAATCAATGTGTACGCCTTTGGGGCTGCCGAACCAGGCGTCGCGTAATTGCGGGTAGGTGGCTTGCAGGGTGTCCGCCACGGCGAACACCACATCGTGTACTTCGATCCTGGCCCGCGGGTGCTTGCCCCCGAGCATGACGACAAACAGCATTACCGATGATTCCTGGGGAGGGCGGCCTGACAGCCTATCTGATCACTCCCGGCAATCAAGCTGTGGGAGATTCTATGGTTGAGGGGCAACCCTCAACCAACGTTACCGGGGAGCAGAGCAAGAGCTGCAGGCTTGTTTGCACGATCAATGCATCTTGCTATGGTCCATCTTGCTGTGGTCCATGCCATCCAACCCACGCGCCGTTGCCTTTACTTCGACGGCCTGCTTTTCACCCTTGGCATTTTCCACCGTAAGGGTCAGTGGCACCTGGTCTCCCTCCTTGATCTGGCCGGTCAGGCCCATCAGCATGACGTGGTAGCCGTTGGGGTCGAGCTTGACGGCTTTGCCGGCAGGCAGGGCCACCGAGTCCACCGGGCCCATGCGCATGACGTCATCCTTCATGCTCATCTCATGAATCTGCACGTCCTTGGCTGCTGGCGATGCCACGCTCAACAGTTTGCTGTCGCTGTCGGCGGTGAGGGTCATGAAGGCGCCACTGGAAGGTTGGCCCACTACGGAGGCGCGCACCCAGGCGTCGGTCACTTGTACTTGGGCGCTGGCGTGAGCGGCGAGGCCCAGCAGGGTGAGGCCGAGGGTGAGACGCTTGAGGTGTTGAACGGCAGTCATTAGCAGACCTCCATGACGGTGAGCAGATCTTCTGCGCACTCTTGAGCGGTAAGGGATGCCTGCAAGCCAAGGCGCAGGTTGCCACGGGTGTCGAACACGAAACTGGTGGCGGTGTGGGAGAGGGTATAGGTGTCGCCGGCGGGGATCTTTTCATAAAAGATCCCGAACTCCTTGGCGGCCACGGCGATTTCTTCCGGGGTGCCGTAGAGCGCTTCGAAGCTGGGGTCGAAGGCCTTGACGTAATTGTTGAGAATCTCGGGGGTGTCGCGCTCGGGGTCAAGGGTGATAAACACCACCTGCATGATCTTGCCATCGCGGCCCATCAGTTTCTTGGCTTGGGCGGCGCGGGCCAGGGCGGTCGGGCAGACGGCCGGGCACTGGGTGAAGCCGAAGAACACCACCGGCATCAGGCCGCGGTACGAGCTCAGGGTGACGGTTTCGCCGTCGGTGTTCTTGAGCTTGAAGGTACGGCCCATGATCTTGTCACTGAGGTCCTTGCCGTACTTGAAGTTCAGCTTGGGGCTGTAGTCACAGCCGCCCAGCAGGCTGCCCAGGCCCAATAGGCCCATGCCGGTCAGCACTTTGCGGCGGGTGAATAACGTACTCATCAACTGTGCATCCTGTGAAACGCCTGTAGGGCCGTGGAGCTGCTCCGCCAGGCTTTGAAAAGGAGTAACGAGAAGGGTGCAGAGTCTAGCAACCCTGGCCGGTGCGCGTAATCTGCGACGTTCTGCCACAGGGGCGCGGCGCATTTCGTCCTTTTATGGCTTCGGTGGTAGAGTCGCCGCCATGAAATTGCGCCACTCTGACCGCTCACTGATCGCCTGGGCCCTGTACTTCTGCGTGCTGATGAACCTGTTCGCCTGCGGTTTGGGGCATGGCCAGATGATGGGGCAGCAGCTCAACGGCATCGGCGGGCTGTTCTGTTCGGTGGACGGCGGGCAGTCGCCCATTTCCGACAAAGGGTTGGCAAACCCGTCTTCCAGCAACATCTCGAACTACTTTGCCTGCCCGGTGTGCAACGCGGTTACCGTCGCCCTGGTGTTCCTGATCGGCCTGGCCTGGCTGCTCGGTCTTACGCAAACCCCACGTGTCGCCCATGAGCGGCGCAACAAGGCGCCTCCGCGCTATTCCTGGCCCTCGGCCAACCCCCGCGCTTCTCCCGCATCCTGACGTGTGCCTTGGGCTTCCTGTGACCAGGAGGCATTCTCTCGTCACGATTGTGAGAACACTCTATGAACCCTCAATTGCCTGCCGGCGCCAGCCGCCTGGTCAGTAAGGCGTCGCGGCGCCTGTGTGCGCAACCGGCGCTGCCTGATTACCCGAGTAATTCGCGCTGCTTCGTGCACCTGGATGCACGCCTGCTGCCTCACTGGCATACCTTGTTCGACATCTGCCCGGCGTTGCTCAAGCTCGACCCACCGGAGGGCTTGAACCTGTTTCGCGCCTTCATGACCTGGGCCTATCGCAACCAGCCGCCGCTGGACTGGACCTACCATCTGAACGTATGCCGCTGGTTGCTGAGTTCGGCGTACCGCACGCAGATCGATGAGGAACCGATCGAGGCCTTCATGGCCGCCGCGGCCGCGCGATGGGTGCTGACGGACGACAGCCCGGCGGCAGGCATTGTCCTGAGCTGGCGCGATTGCACCCTGTTCGACTGGAAGGGCTACCCTTCGATTGCCGCGCAGCAAGCGCCATTACCACCTCCCGCCGGGGATTTCGCCTGGTGCCCGTTGAGTGCCCAAGGCGCCTTCAGCGGCTGGCGGCCAGTGCCCTGAGGCGCCGCGCTCGGTAAGCCTCACGACACCCTCGGAAGCGCCGCACACGGCGCAGCGTGCGGGGCCCGCAGGCTGGCACCGACTTGATGACTAGGCTCTAGGCTTCTTTGGTTTTCAGGTCATCAGGTTATGTCTTCTTTGCATCACAACACGCCCACGCTGACGGTGGTCGACCCGCGAGGGTTGACCGTGCGCAGCGTGGCGTACCCTCGCAATACCGCGCAGCAATCACCCAGCGCGCAGGTCACGCGGCAGGTGTTCGACGCTCGCGGCCTGTTGCAGCAACAGTGGGACCCCAGGTTGTTTGAGTTGCACGCTGCCGACCCCGACGTGCCGCCCAATCTGTCTCATCGTTATAGTTTGGGCGGGCAAGTGCTGAGCACCGACAGCGTGGATGCGGGCCGTCAGACGCGCTTGCTCGGCAGTGGCGGCCAGGTCGTGCAACAGTGGGACAGTCGAGGCACGCGCCAGCGGTTCGAATACGACCCGTTGCTGCGCCCCGTGGCGGTATTCGAGCGCACGGAGGAGGTGGCGGTTGAACGCTGTGTCGAGCGCATGACCTACGCAGGCATGACGTCTACGGAGGCGGCGCGCAATCGTTGTGGGCGCATGATTCGTCACGATGACCCGGCAGGCACTTTGCTCGTTGAGCGCTACGACGTGCAAGGCAACATCACCGAGCAAACCCGGCGCCTTTGCACGTCGCACACCGCGCCCGACTGGCCGCTGCCCATGAGTGAGCGGGATGCACAGTTGCAAGCCCAGACCTTCACCACCACTTGGCAGCACGATGCGCTGGGGCAACGTCTGGAGCAGGTCGACGCGCGCGGCAATCGCCAGCAATCTCAATACGGTGTCGACGGCCAATTGACGAAAAGCGAGATCCTCTTCAAAAGCGGAGTGCGCAAGACCCTGGTGGATCAACGCAGCGTCAACGCCTCGGGCCAGGTGTTGAGCGAACGCCTGGGTAATGGCGTGGTCAGCGTTGCCGAGTATTCGGACACCGATGGACGTTTGACACGCTTGAGCGCCCACCTCAAGGATTCGGCAGGCAAGCGCCTGCAAGACCTCTTCTATAGCTACGACCGGGTCGGCAATGTGTTGCGCATCCGCGATGCGGCGCAGCCGACCCGCTGGGCCAGCAACGTGCAGGTGGAGGCAGTAAGCACATTCGAATACGACAGCCTGTCGCGATTGATCAAGGCCACTGGCCGTGAAAACGCGCGCAATACTGGCGCATCCGCACTGCCGGGCCGAATCACGTTCGGCGCCACAGACGACAACCTCTGGGGCAACTACACCCGCCACTATGTCTACGATTCGGCCAGTAACCTGACGCAGATGCGCCATGTGCCCAGCACCGGCAGCGGTTATACCCAACGGATGCAGGTGGGCGAACACAGCAATCACAGCGTGATTGCCCGCGAGGGCGCAAAGGCGCCGGGCCTGGGTAACGGCTTCGACCAAAGTGGCAATCTCCAGGCACTGGCGCCTGGTCAGGCGTTGACCTGGAATGGGCGCAACCAGTTGGTTCGCGTCGCGCAGGTGCTGCGTGACAATGGCGAACATGACGATGAGGTGTATCTGTACGACGGCGCCGGCCAGCGAGTCATCAAGCGTCGCGTGGCACATGGCAAGACGCAGACTCACACCCATGAAGTGCTTTATCTGCCAGGGCTGGAGCTGCATCGCCACGGGCCGGATGGCGAATGGTTGAACGTGGTGCTCGCTCCGGGCGGGCGCCATTCGGTCAGAGGTCTGCAGTGGGAGCAGCAGCGCCCCGAGGAGATGCAGGACGAGCAACTGCGGTTCAGCCTCGACGATCATTTGGGCAGCGGCACTCTGGAGCTGGACGAGGCAGCCGGCCTGTTGAGCCAGGAAAGTTATTATCCCTTCGGCGCAACTGCCTGGTGGGCGGCAAAAAGTGCCTTGGAGGCGAACTATAAAACCCGACGTTATTCGGGCAAGGAGCGCGACGCCAGTGGATTGTATTACTACGGATTCAGGTACTACGCGCCGTGGTTGTTACGCTGGATCAGCGCAGACCCGGCTGGGGCAGTGGATGGATTGAACCTCTATGCGATGGTAGGGAACAACCCTATGGGGTATGTAGACGATGACGGTCTGCAGCGCCGTTCGATGCTTGAGGTGGTGACGGTGTTGATCCTGGTGTTGTTGATCGGGCATGGGATCGGTGTAGAGGTTGGATACAGGGTTGAGCTGGCTTACTTTGGGCTGATTTCAGGGGTGGTGGGTGTCGCCTTTTACGCGCATCAACGGCTCAGCACTACTGAAGTTCGGCGCAGAGCGTTTTATGAGCAGTCCGCATTGGCCGGTGCACAAGAGCTGGGCCAGCGGCATGGCGCTACCGAACATGAAGTCAGCGAGTTGGCGGACTTTTTCCTGGAACACCGACTGGCCACTGCAGACATTAAGCGCCTGTCCTACGGACTGACGCCGGCAGCGCGGGGCGGGCTCTATGGGTACATTGGGCCCACCGAGCACCGGGAGCAGGCTGAAATAGCCTCACAAACGGAGCGTAACCCTAGCTTTACGCTTGCGAGGCTGGGGTTTGTCGGGATAGAACTTCGTGCCCCGGCACGCAAGGTGGGCGCCGGCCCGCTTCCAGCGGCTGGGCTGACCCACACCGAAGTACAACCGCAAACCAGGGTCACGAGCGTGGGGCGCCGAGGCTCCGCTTCTGAAGAGCCCGTCGCGGAACCGGTAAGCTCAGGACCTTCCTCCGGGCTGGAGCCTGAGCGACTCGTGATTGACGTTGAGCCTGTTCTCAATGAGTTGCGTGGCGTAGGGGGAGGGATTATCAGGAATGTGATCAACCGCCTGGAAGCGCGCACCCTGGACTTTCATACCGGGCATGCCATGGCGGGCGGGCAGAATGTCCGTAGTTTTGACTTGCCGGGCTATCGCGGGCAGCGCGGTCGTGGCGCCTATCGGGTGATGATCCAGCACGTCAGTGGGCTTAACTATCGGGCGGTCAGGGTGATGAACCCTCACCGCCGTTAATACGCGCAACGTCAGGCCAAAGAGCACGGGCCGTGTAGCGGCCCGGCTCTGTTGTCAGGCCGGCGCGTGCGTGTCGTTTTCGTCTTCGGTGATGCTGTACCAGGTGTGGTAGGTCTGGCGCCGCGTGTCGCCGTTGGCATTGACCACGCGCACCAAGCGTCCCAACGCGTCATGAAAATGTTGCTCACTGGGGCGCAAGGTGTTGAAGGCCGCGTCGTCGATATAGCCGGCACGGTCGGCAAAGTAAGGTCGCCAGGTGCGCGCCAGGCAACCCTGATTGTCATACTCCACACGGCCGCTGATCCGCCAACGGCGAGTGGCGTCGATTGGCTCGACACCCGCGCTCAACATACCGGCGTCATCGACTGCAAAGGCCGGGCCCGGTTGCGCCTGTTCCTGGGTTTGCCGCACGCGGCCAAAGCCGTCGCTGAAGGCGAGGGCTACCTGGATCTGCGGGGGTTGCGACGTGCCTTGCCAACGGTCGGCGTGCAGTACCACGACGTGCACCGGCACTTGCCTGGCCGCCTGAATCAGGCGTTTGAGGGTTTGATGATGGGGGAGCGGAGCGCTCAGACTGTTCAGGCGTGCCAACGCCGAGGCACGAATATGCCCGCTGGGCAGCAGGTAACCGTTGCTTACCCATTGCGCCTGGATGCTGGCGGGTGGAATGTGCCCCATCCAACTGAGCACGTCGTAGAAGCACGCGCTTTGAGCGTTGAGCAACGCCGCCCTCGGATCAGCCAGGGCCTGCGCCGGGCCTGTATCGGGCGTGCGGATGAAGGGCGTTGGGGCGTCACGGCCGACGGGCTTTCCTTGCTCCTCTCCCTTGAGGCCGGTCGCCAGCAGCTGCCCGTGGGCGTCGTAGTGCGCATAGCGTTGCGTACGCTGTGCGTCAGTCACCGTCACCGGCAGGCCAAGACGGTAGTCGTACTGCGCCTGGGTCGTGCAGCCGTCCGCCAATTGCACCTTGATGATGTACAGCCCATAGCGGTCGTACTCGGACTGCGTGAACCCATGGCTCAGGCTCGCCTGATGCCGACGAGGCCGATAGAACATTTCAGCCTGGCCGTAACGGGTGTACCCCTGGCCGAGCGACCACAGGGTGATGGCCTCGTCCTGCCCGGGGGCCGGTGACAGGAACGCGGCCATGGCCCGATAGTGCTGTGCACTCAGCGTGGCAGTGACAGGGCGGCCCTCATACACCTCCAGCGCTTTCTGATCGAGTTCGGCTGTCTCGATATAGGCGGGCAGCGCCTGAAAACTCGCGGTGCCGGCCGGCAAGGGTTCGGTGTGCTCCGCCACGCAGTAGTGCTGCACCGACATCCCCCCCAGCCTGCGTTGGGCAGCTGTTCCCAGTGGAGCGGACGGGCCCTGCGCAATGAAGTGTTCATAGCTTATTTTTTCAATTGCTAACGCCTCCTTGCTCAGTACCAGCACGTTGCGTCGTTGCTGGTAGGGCAAGTGCAAGCGCCAGCGCTGCGCGGCGTCCAGGTGAATGAAGTGGGCACGGGTTTCGTTGAGGTAATACACCTGCTGCGCCGAATCGTGTGCGTCACGCCACCACTGCTGCTCGTGGGCTGGCCCCGGCGGTGGGGCGTCGCTGACCGTCTTGCGACGGGCATAGTCGACCACCACGCTGTGCAAATTGCCGGCGTAGCGGTCCCAGCGCAGATTGAGGATGTGCCGACAGCACGGGTCGTCCGGTTGGCGCTCGTAGCGGCAGGTCAGCGACTCCAGCAACAGTGGCAGCAGTACCGCCGGCTCGCCGGCCTTGGCCGAAGGGCTTAATTGGCGTATGAAATAGCGCTGTTGCTGCACCGAATACGGCACTGCCTGTGGTGGCGCATCGGCGGCGGCATACACCTCTTCACGCAGCAGGCTACCCGCCAATGCACGCTGCATCGCGCGGCGGGTGGTTGCGCCGGGCTTAGCGATCAGCGTATCTCCTGTGCGCCCGGCCTCCAACTGGCCCAGCAGGGTTGGCCCCAGCGCGGGCGCCTGCGGGTCGCCCGGGTAAAAAGCCTCCTGAGAGGGCTCAAAGGTGTGGAACCAGCGTTTGGTCAACACCCCAGGCGGCGCATCGGCCGTAGGAGGTTGTTCGGTGTGCAACACCAGGCCAAAGCCGATGAACTGGCGTTCCTCACGGTCGTAGCAGGCTTGCCGGTAACGAAAATACTGGGTGGAGCGGTTGCCGCTGACCAGGTCCTTTTGCTGTTGCCGCTTGACCACCTGTACCGGGAACGCAAGGCTACTGCCTCGGGGCACTCCCAGGGGTTGCCCGTGCTGTTTTTCGTCGAGCCATTCCTGGGCGCTGCTGCGGTAGCTCAGTTGGGTGATGGCCCCCCGGTTGTTGAGCGTGGCGGTTAACAAATACGGTTTGAGACTGACGAAGTCATACCGCCAGTGCTGGGGCGTCATGTGCGGCACGCTCAGAATCAGGCTGGAACAGCCCAGGCCTTGAAGGTCAGCAAAGCTGACCTGGCATGTCGCATCATGGTGCACACCCTCGGGCCAACGCAGTGTCAGTGGCTCCGATGCCAGCCCGCTGCCGGCGCTGTTCATATAGATCTGTATGTGTTCAGGCGCCAGGTAAATCAAGTCCACCGCGCCTGAACCGTCCAGGTCGGCGAGGCGAATATGATCGGCATCGAAGCTGGCGTGGTCGAACGCCAGTGTGGCGAAGACAAACCCTTTGCCGAAGCGCCCACGGCCGAGGTTGGGCCAGCATTTGATTTCGTTATGGCGGATGCGCACCAGGTGTTGTTGGCCGCTGCCCAGGGGGTCGCAAAAGGCGATCAATTCGGCCGGCGAATGGCTGAGGGTGGGCAGCCCCTCATCGTCGGGCGCATGGCGCACCTGCTGGCCAGGATCAAACCCGCCGTCCTGGCGCTGAGCGTACAGGCGCACGCTGCGGCTGCCGATCAGAACCAGGTCCAGCCTTCCGCTGCCCATCAGGTCGGCCAGTTGCCCGTGGGGATGGAAAAACTCCTGGGGCATCGCCGCAAAAGGCACGAAACCCGACCATTGCCGCTGCGAGTCGAGGCTGAAAAAACCACTCAGCCCCGGTTGCGCCACCACCCATTCCAGATGCCCATCGCCGTCAAGATCCGCCAGTGCCTGGCGCGTGGCTTGGGCGGTATCGGCGAGGGGGATGCGTGGCAGGGCCTGCCATGGACCATAGATCAGCGCATTGCTGCTGGCCCGGCCGGGGGCCCTGAGCGGCTCGCGGTAGTACCAGCTTTTATCGGTGCGGTGCAGGATGCCCGGCAAACCGTCGCGGTACAGGTCGACCAGTTGATAATGCTGCCCGTCGTTGATGCCCGCCATGGCGTCGAACGCTTGGTAGCGCGCGGCGTCCAGCGTCGGCATGAAGGCGCTGTAGGCCAGTTCCAGGGGCGGCCAGGCACTGGCGTTCCCTTGGGCGTCAAAGGCCTGGTTGTGCAAGGCGTTCAGGCAACTGCCGATGGCGTGGCGATGGGTGTACTCCAGCAACAGGCGCCGCGTCAGCACCGGCTCGACGCCCAGGCTCGGCTCGTCGGGGAAGTAATGAAACATCAGCACTTGCTGACACCGCCGCAGGGTGCCGAGCTCAAAGCCATAGGCATAGCTGCTGATCGGGTCGTTGCGGACCGGCCAGGCGTGTTGTTCGGCATAGGTCGGCACTTGGCTCAGGCCGGTGTGGCGTTCGCCATAATCCAGCAGCAGTTCGAAGTGCCACTGCTTGTCAGCGAGGGCGTCCGCGCGCCACAGCGCCAGATGCTCAAGGGGCTTGAGGTTGCCGTAGCACACCCGTGCCAGATAACGCTGGGCGCGATAGTCCCTGGCGGCGCTTGGCGGCTGGTCGTCTGGTTTGTAGTGGTAATAGATCTGCTCACCCAAAGGGTTGAGGCTTTCCTGCAACAGCCATTGGGCAACACGTAGGCCGTCGTTCGGGTCTGCACAGCGTGCGATCAGGGTCTTGCCGAACAGGTGCACGCAGCCGTCGGCCCCCTGAACCAGCCAGAACCCGGCCTTGTCGCTGTCACAAGACCAATGCTCGATACGGTCGAAGCGCGCTTCTATCACCGGAAAATAGCGCACCACTCGGTGGGGTTCATCCAGGGCCAGGCCGTTATAGTGGTCCCAGGTGGTGGCCTGAATTGCGCCGTCGGCATCACGCTCAGGGATCATGTCGATGCCTTGGGGGCTGATGAAACGGTCGTCATCACCGTAGGCCGGTACGCCTTTGCGGGTATCACGGCTGATGGCGCCTGCCGACATCGCCCAGCCGAGGCCGAAGGGCCCGTTGCCTAGGGCGCTGCGATAACCCAGGCTCAGGGCCGGCGTGAAGCCACGGCCCGGCGAAATGGGCAAGGGCACCTCCAGGCACGCCTCACCCCGTGTGCCCACGGCACCCCATTGCGCGCCGGGGCCCTGGATGGCGCCACCGCCCTTGGGCAGCGCAGGAAGCTTCGGTTCCAAGAGTTCGGGCGGCCGCACGCTCATCGTTGACCTCCGGTGTTTTTAGCGGTGTAGCGCAGGTGCACGATGATATCGGTGAGGGATTCGAGCAGGGCGTTTTGCCGGGCATGGTTGGGAAAGGTCAGTTGCCAGGTGGAGATCGCTCCTGTGTATTCGAACGGCAGGTAACGCTCGTCGCTGTCGAAGTTCAAGGTGAACAATCCGCTGTCGTTGAGCCCGCTGGACAGGGCGATTTGCTGTTTGGCGCGCAGGTCTTTTTTTACCGCGGCTTCGGTGTGTCTGGTCGCGGGGCTGAGGTGCGTGGTATTGGCGGTTTGGGTCAGGATGGCCTTGATGTCTTCATAGGGCCCCAGCGTGGCGGGCAGGGACACACTGACGTGCTTGATACGCCGCAGGTAATGGCCTGGGTAGTCGTCGTCAAACAGCTTGAGGGTCAGTTCAAAGGTCAAGGTGCCGGTTTTTACCAGCTCGGCTTTAAGCGCGGCCCAGGGCATGTCGCGCGTGGCCATCGGGTCTTGGCTGTGCAGATGGCGCAGCGACACGGTTTTAGTGATCTCCAGCAAACGTTCGTTGTGGGTGAGGTAGGCGTTACTCATGCTCAGTAGATTTTGCTTGAGCGCTTCGCCGGCGCTGAAGCCGCGATATTGATGGGTCCAATGCTGGGTTTGAATGAAGTGCTTGTCCCACTGAGCCCGTTCTTCCTGCCAGCAGGCCTCGGCCGCCAGGCACAGCGACAGGGTCGAGTCATAGGCTTGGTAGTAGAAAGTGGAAAGTTGGCCATTGAGCCATTGATACAGTTGGGCGTTGGTAAAGCGTTTGCCGAGCTGGTCGTACAGGCTTCGTGCCTGGGTCAGGCTGGTCTGGGCCAGGCCCAGTTGCAAGCGGGTATGGGCTTGCTGTTCGGTGTAAGCCTGCAGCTGGGCGTCGACCTGGGCCAGCTCAAGGCGCGCCTGTTCCAACGAATGGGCCCACTCGGCGGCGCGTCGGGCAAACAGGTCGGTGCGGTCCAGGTGGGCAGCATTGGCGCGCTTGTCATTGGCAATGCCTTGGGCCGTCGCGTGCAGGGCGTGAAAAGCGCCCTCGTAGCGCACGCCGCCGTTGGAGGTGCCAAAAATATTCGGTATCAGCATCGCCAGCCCCGCGCCGGCTTGTGCCACGGCGGCGGCGGTGTCCCAGCGCGCACTGTCTTGGTACTCCTGGGTGGCCTGGGCCTCGGCCGGGCTGATGCCTCGCTTGAGCTGCTGTTCGAAGAACGCCACCCGCGCTTCGACCATGCGGCGTCCTGCCAGCAGCGCCTCCTGGTTCCTCGCATCGAACTGTACGGCCTGGGCCTGTTGCTCGACGGCCAGCCTGGCCAAGTCCCAGGCTTGCTGCTGCTGGGTTTCCAGGTACTGGGCCTGCTCTTTGCGTTCGAACAACGATAGTAAGGTCGTCCCCAACTGGATCAGGTTGTCGACCGCTTGCAAGGCGTGTCCCAGCAGCACCTGGAAGCGATAGTGCGCGGCCTGGGCGGTGCGCAGCGACGGGCGCAGGCTGGCGCCGACCGAACCTTGCTGGTACGCGGCAAGCAGCGTTTGAGGCGTCAGGGTCGCGGCGTACAGCGGCAGACTCAAGGGTTTGCCGGTCAGGTCCAGGTGATGGCGCAGGTTGTGCAGGCGAGATTCGATCTTGTCCCAACGCAGCAGCAAGTCAGGGCTCAGGGACCGACACAGCCGCGAGGTGTTCGCAGGCACTGTCGTGCTGTCGAGGGTGGAAGGGTTTTGCAGTTTGTCCAGGGTCGTGGTTGCCCAGGGATCGACCGGGTTGAGCGGCGGTCTTGGACCGAGCAAACCCTTGGCGCGGATGTACCACAACTTGGCGTCGGCAAGGCTGTCACGGGTCATTTGCCGGTACGCCGCATCCCCGCGATTGAGCAGGATGTCGACGTACAACAGGTACAGCGCCTGACGAAAATGTACCGCGCTGCTTGTCGCCAATGGGTGGGGCAGGGAAGAGGCGTTGTGGCGCTGTGGTGCGCTGGTAAGCAGCGCAGGCAGGCGCCAGAACCCGGATGGGTGTACGGGATCGAACACGTAGCGTATCCACGTTTCGGCGTCGGCGTATTGCTGCTCCTGGTTCAGGCGTTGTGCCAACAGCCAGGGCAGGTAAAGAAACAACTCCCAGTAATAGGTGCCATGGGGGCCGTGGAAGTCCAGTGGACTGGGCTTTTCCTCGCCTGGCAATGGCGGCTCGCGCCAGGCATCCGGGGCCAAGGCAAACAGCTCATGCAAACCTGCGCCCGCGGTTTTTGCCAGCAGCCCGGCCACGCAGGTGTTGGTGCGTATGGGCGCTCGTTTGTTTTCAGGCTTATCGATCGACTCGATCGTGGACCCGTCGAAGTCAATGAATTCTGCCGTGCCATAGGGCGGGGTAGAGAGGCGCCGGATAAACGGAGCCAGTGGAATGATGGGGGTGCTGTTATCGGGCGGCAGGGTGAAGGTCGCGGTTTTCAGCGCGTAGCCCAGGATGATGGGGTCGGGGTAATGCACATCGCTTTCCAGCAGCAACACGCCGTGAATCAGCGTCAATGTGGAAGCCGTCGTGTCAGTGGAGTCCTCGTCGTAGGGGTGCAAGGTCGTGGGGGAGAGTTCGATCTGCGCCTCAAGCGTGTGCGTTTCGGAGAGTTCAGTGAACGTGTCGCGCAGGGTGCGCCGAGAAGCGTCTGCCAGGCCGACGAGTACCGTGTTATTGCGGTGAGGGCTTTCCGGTAAAGCGCTGTGTCCCTGTTTGGGATACATCAACACGGGTTTGTACAGACGTTGTTTCTGCTGGACCTGAACCTTGTCCAATACTAAGTCGTAGGCATGGCTGCTGGTCTGCGCCTGATTGTTGTAGAACGACAGGGTGACGGTATAGGTGGCGTCTGGCGTATTGAAAAAATAGTCGAAGGCTTCTTGGCTAATGCGTTGGTCGCGCAGATTGAATGTCGTGCTTTTCGGGTTTTCTTCATCTTTTTCAATCTGCGGCAGGGTAAAGGTCGTCGGCTGATTCGCAGCATTTTTTATAAGTTGGGCATAGCTGACGCCGGTCTCATTGCACTTGAGGGCCAAGTCGATGCGCACGTTGGAGAAGGTTGCCAGCTTGGCGCCCTCCAGGAAAATCTCGGCGGTGGGGCCTAACGCCAGCGTCTCGTTCTGGGCAGGACCGCTGCTGCTGAGGGTGATGGTCAAATTGACCAGTGCGTCTGACTTGCTGAACCTGACAGTGCGGTGCGGTTCGAAGCGTTTCGCCAGGCGGGTGGTGACCTCCAGTACTGACGTTGTTCGGTTGAACCGAATATCGCTCTCAGCCGAAAGACTGCGGATATGCTGTTGATTGTCTTCGTAGTTCCAGCCATGGGTGGTGCCATGGGGCGCGTCGTTGGTCAGGGAGTGGACTTTGACCTGGACCGTGTCGGGCGCCCTGAATTGAAATCTGGCCCTGTTGTGGTGCCCGAACAGGGCCAGGTAGCGCCCAGCCAGTTCAGCCTCTTTATGCCAGTAGAACATCCGCCGAGTGCTGCCCTGGGTTTCAAGCCAATGGACGTTGAAGTGCTGATCCAGCCGTACCGCTTGAAAGAAATGCCTATGCATGCCGTTGTGCGAGGAAGCCGTTTGATGGTTCGGCTGTGCGCTCAGGCCCAGGAACAGTGACGGCGGTTGGCTTTTTGAATCGAGTACGGCGATGGACGCAGTGGCGCTCATCAGGTCTTCCGAGCTCAAGTCATCCAGGCCCTGTGCCAGGCTGTATTCCTGAATGCAGGCCTGCGGCACGCTCCAACTGTCATCCAGTTTTTTATAGGAAAAGTACAAGCGCAACTGTAGATAGGTGGTCTTTATCCGGGTTTCCAGCCGTTGCTGGTATTCCTTCTCCGATTCAACATCACCGCGCCCGATCGGGGTGATGTCCCTCGACGACGACGTCGGGTTGATGCATTGGGCCCACACCACGAAGAGGCGCCCGTTGAACACCACCGGGCGAATCGTCTGTTCGGGGACGTTATCGTCAATCGACAGCGGGATCTTTTGCCAGGAGGACCAGACTGGCGGAGTGGTCGCGTCGCCCGAGGCCATTTTCAGCGTGCGCCAGTAATAGGTGTTTTCCGGACTGGACTTGCCGGTGAAGTAATAAGTGCTGCTGGCAAAGCTGTCTTTATCACCATCGATATAACCATTGAGGGTCTTGATGTTGGCAAGTGCTTCGAAGCGGCTGAGGTAACTGTGGACGGCTGTCTGCAGCGGCGCAGGCTCGATACGAAATTGGTTGAGCTGGTTCTCCAGTTGCCTGAAGTTGTCGCTTTTGCCATGGCGCAATGTAGGGCTCAGGTAGGTGGCCGGGTAGTGCTGAAGTTGCTGGTGAGCACGCCACAGTGAATAGGACAGCAACTGGTCTCGCCACTCGATCTGCTCGTCAGCGCTCATGCCCTGTTCGTCGTAGCCGGGCTCCAGGCCCAGGTAAATACCTGTGATGTACTGCTGCAGGCTGGCAATGGCGCTGGCGACACGGGTGGTGGGCACCGTATGGCGGACCTGGGGGTCGAGCAGCCAATAGGTATAGACATCGTCGACGGTCTTGACGGTATCGGCCACTGCCGTGTCTTCAGGCAGCACGCTGTTGAGGTAGAACCCCAGCATCGCGTCGCGCAGGTGTTCGTTGAGGTGTTGGGTGAGGGTGTCAGACATGGTCATTCCTTGAACCAGGCGAAATACAACGGGGTTAGGGGGCTGTGGCGATCAATGCAGAGCCAACGTGTTGCCAGTCTTCATTCATCAAGGTGGCATGCAGGTCGGCAGCCTTGAGCAAGGCGTTGGCGGAGAGGCCGGTGAGCCTGACGGCTTCATGGCAACGCAGGAGCCAGTCCAGGTCGGCCAGGGTCTTCACCTGTTTGGCAGGCAGGGATTCAACGAGCAGGTTGATTTCATCGACATCCCACTTGAGCAATGCGGCCAGTTGCGAAGTGCAAGCCCCATCGTGAGATACGGCGGAGCCTTCAACGGAGGGTGAATTGGCGCGCTGCAAATAAGCGAGCACGCTGTCCTGGGCCAGTCCGTAGGTGCTGAGGCAATGGGCAAAGCGTTGCAGCAGGTACAGCGTGCTCAGCGTCAGCTTGAGCAGCGAGGCCGCGGTGTGGTCCGGGCTCAGCCAGTGCGGATGTAGCACGAAGGCCTGCAAGGCCTCACGGCTCACTGCCAGCCCCAAGGACACTTCGGCATCCGGCAGGCTCAGCAATACATTATTGTGCAACTCCGTGGTGGATTCGGCAGTGGCGGTTCGGGCAATTTGCCGAACCACGAGTTTGCGCCATTGCAGGTACGCGGCGGGGTCACTGGCAAGGTGTGAGGGGGCGTTGAGCAGCGTGTCGATTTTTGCTTTCAGCGGCTGCATTTGTTGGTAGAACGCGTCGAGCTTCTTGGTCACTGCCTGTTTGGCATCGCTGTGCAGAGCCGTGTTGCGTTCTGGGTTGAGGCTCAGCGTCTGGGCTTCGATAAGCTGCACCAGCCCATTGGGCAGTTCTTTGGGCGGCGCGGGCTTGAGCAGCGGTTGGCTGTGCAGCAGCCCTTGTACGATGAGGGCATGCCAGGCAATGGGCGCCGCTTTGGTGTCAGGCTCGGGCTGGGGCAATGACAGGTCAGCGAGGTCTTCTTGCGCCAACAGGCCATGCCGAGTCAGTTCGACCACCTCATCGAGTTGGGTGATGTACGTCTGCACGTGGGGCGGTGGGGATTGGGCATCCAATAGCAGTTGACGACGAAGCTGATCAACCGTTTGACCCGTGTCGTTGAGCCAGCGGACCAGCCAGTCCATTTGCATCAGCACATCGAGCAGGTCGGCAGGGGCATTGACGCCCGAGCGACGCAGGCTCGGGTTGACCAGTTGGGTGGTGTAATCCTTACCGCCCAGCAGCGCCGCCATATGGTAGCTGTCGAGCACTGACAGCCCGAACATCCGCGCGATCCGGGTTTGGCGATACAGCGCGCTATAAAACGTAAGCGTCGGGCAAGCAGCGGGTAGATGCAGGCGGGCCTGCTTGATCAGCCAGTGCAACGAGGCCGGGGTGTCGCTCAGGTGCAGGCCGGTGCAGAGCTGGTGGCGCAGGGTTGTCGGGATTTCCTCCCTCAACGCCAGGGTCGGCCTGTCCAGCGTCAATGCCTGGCCTGGCAACGGGCCGGGGTTGAACAACTGGTCGTACAGCGACAGGCGAGTACCGGGTGCCCACACCGGTATTTCATCCAGCACGGCGGCAAAGGCTTGCAATGACAGGCTGTAGCGGCGTTCCAGATAGCGATAGACGCCCAGTGCGCGCAGGGTATTGTCGTTGGCGGGCCGCGCCGGGTCGCCCTCGTGTTCACGCCGCACGACGCTCGTTGACAGGGCGTCGAGTGCGTCGAAGGGCAATTGCGTCCAGCGTTGCAGGCGGATCATTCGGTGCAGGCGCTGGTAACGTTCCCATGAGGTATTGCGCAGGCGCGCAGCACCCTTGTCCGGTGTAGTGATCGACAGGGGCGACTGGGTCGCGCCAGCCTCGGTGATCGGCCCGTTCACGTACGCGGCACCGTCGTGCAGGCGCAGCTTGGCCGGCGGCGTTGGCAGGGCGCTTGCCAGAACATTGCTCGACAGTACCGGCACATACTTGCCGCAGGCCAGTAGCGCTTCGGTCTGATCGGCGGTGAGTCCGGTTTTTTGCAACCAGTGGGGCAACTCCTCAAGGGGCTGCTGCTGGGTGCCATAGTGCTGGGTAAAAAAATCCTCTGCCTGTACGTCTCCTGATCTTTTTAAAAAAGGCTCGGTCAATAACACCTGCTGAGCAGGGCTCAGCCCGGACAGCAAACGTTGCGCTTCATAGGCCTCGTGCCTGACCACGCCGTAAGTGTTTTGCGCGCGCTGGCTGGTGGGCAGCTTGAGGCTGATGCGGTAACTGAGTTCGCCCAATTGTGGCTTGTTGCCGGACAAACCGAGCCAACACTGCCGATGCGCACGTTCGAACGGCAGCACGAAGGGGAAACGTTGCTTGCCGAGCACCTCATCAAGTGAGCGACCGCGGTATTCACGAGGGGTTTTTTTGAGGTGAGCGTCAATCTGGCGGGACAGGGTTTCGTTGATCATCGAGAGTTGAGGAATCACAGCGCTGAGGCTGCGTTCGTCCAGGGGCAGCGTCTTGAGTTCGGGGCGTCGCTGGTCGAGGGTGACCTTGGGCTGTTTGCCTTTACCGCTTTTTTCCAGCGCTTGGGCAAACAGGTATAACGCCTTCAGGTAGGCGATCGGGGAGTCGATTGCCGCCATGGAAGAGGCCGAACACAGCAGGTGCCAGTCCTCTTTGAACAGGTGGGTATAGGTGGGGGAGTGCGTGTCCATTGTGATGAATCTCCTGAAAGCCCCCGGCCACTGCCAAGGGCAATGGCACGCTAGCATGGGGCGCCAGGCCGGCTCGGTCGGCCGGATCGCTGAGTGAGCGAGGAGAAATCATCGGTGCAACTCGATAGCGCGACAGGGCCTGTGGGTCACTGTCGCGCGAACATTGCTACGAGGAGGCAGCCGTTACGCGGCCAGCGGTTTTTTCGCCATGGCTTTTTTGTGCGCGGCCTTCATCGCTTCCATCTCGGCTCCCAGCTCTTCGAGCAGCGCCTTACCCAGCAGTTTCTTGGCCTGGGGGAACATCTCGGTTTCTTCTTCTTCGATATGGTGCTCAAGCAGCTCCTTGACCACTTTGACGCGACCGGAAAACTCGGTGGAAGATGGGTCGGTCTTTTTCAAGTCCGGCAGGACCAGCGAGTCGACGGTACGGTGCTCTTCCTTGGCTTCGTGGTACATGATGTCCTGTTCCTTGCCACCCGCTTTCCTGAACGCGGGGTAGAGGATTTCTTCTTCAAGTTGGGTGTGCAGGGTGACTTCCATTTCAAGTTTGGCCAGCAACTCGGTGCGCTTTTTCACCCCGCGTTCAGTGGATTCGCTCAACTGGGTCAGCAGGGTCTTGACGCGTTCATGGTCGGCTTTGAGCAGGTCGATGGCATTCATAGGTAACCTCACGGGGGTGTGCGGGCGTGTCGAAGTGCACGCCTCGTGGTGAGGAAGGTTGCATCAGGCGTACCAACTTTTATGGTTATAAATCATCTTTAAAATCAGATGGTTATATTTTCATGTGCGCTTGTCGGTCGTGCAGCTTGCATGGTCGGGCCGCGTTGAGATTGCACAACGCACAACCGGTTGCTGACGCTCCAGCGCAACGGGCGGCCATAAAGTGTGGCCAGGAAAATTCTAATGGAACCCTTGGGGCATCTGCTTGACCTAACGCTTAGACTTCAGGAGGTGAATCATGCAAATTGAATATATCTGGATCGTATTGGCGGTGATTCTGCTGCTCTTGGAACTCTGGGCGATCAATATCGTTTTGCGCAGCACTGGCGGATGGGAGACCAAGGGGTTGTGGGTCGTGGTGCTGGTGTTCGTGCCGCTGCTGGGGTTGATTGCGTGGGCGATGTTCGGACCCAAGCGTGAAATGGCGCAGCAGCGTAAAAGCTGAAGCGGTGAGTGATAAAAAACAGGCGCCCATGGGGCGCCTGTTTTCATTGCGGTCAACCGATCAGCCGCCGACGGCCTTGGCAATCGCCTCATTGAACGCCGGTAGATCGTCCGGCGTGCGCGAGGTGATCAAGGTCCAGCCATTGGCCTGGCACTCTTTAACCTCGGCATCCACCACGCCGGCAGCGCCGGCGTTTTCAAGGTCGATGCGCACGCTTTTATAGGCGGTCAGGGTTTTGCCCTTGACCACGCCAGCGTCGATCAGGGTCCATGGCCCGTGGCAGATCGCCGCGATGGCCTTGCCGGCCTGCACGAACTCATTGATCAAGCGCAGCGCGGCGGCATCCTGGCGCAGTGTATCGGCATTCACTGTACCGCCCGGGATGACCAGCGCATCGAAGTCGGCGCTGACAACATCCGACAGTTGCACGTCGGATTCCACGGTCTGGTCTTTTTCCGTGTCGCCGACAAATGTTTGGGTAGTGCCCCCTTTGCTGGAGGCGTGCGTTACGGTCGCGCCGTAGCCACGCAGCGTCTCCAGAGGCTTGAGCAACTCGTCGCGCTCGATGCCGGTGTTGGAGGTGATGACGAGGATGTGCTTGCCGTTGAGTTGCGAGCTCATGGTCGAGTGTCTCCTTGGGTCATGGATGGTTTAATGGGCGTATTTGGTTTGCAGTTCCTTGGCCATTTTCAGGTGGGCTTCAAGGGTGGGCAGGGTCTTGGTGGCGAAGGCTTTCAGCTCGGGATTGTCCGAGGAGGCCGCTTCTTTCTTGAACAGTTCGACGGTTTTTTCATGGGCCGCTACCTGGTTGTTGGCATAGGCCTTGTCGAAGGATTCATCGCGCATTTCCAGGATGGCTTTCTTCGCCTGGTCGGTGAGCGCGGCGTCATCGGGTACTTCGATATCGAGTTTTTTCGCCAGGGCCATCAGTTCCTGATTGGCCTTGGTGTGGTCTGTGACCATATGCTGGGCGAAGGTCTTTACGTCCGCCGAGCTGCTTTTTTCCAGGGCCAGCTTGCCCGCTTCCACCTCGGTGATACCGCCCTCGGCGGCGTTGTCGACAAAGTCGTTGGAGGTCGCCGCCATCGCGGTGGAAATCGAGCCTGCAATCAGCATGAAGGTAAGGCCCATCGGTTTCATCAGTCGAGTTTTCATGGTGTCTCTCCTTGGAAATGGCGGGATGCCGGTACCTGACTGTTGAATCGAGAGGCGGGTAAAAGGTTTAAATTTTTTTGCGCTTTTTTGCCCAGTGGTGAGGCGAGGCAATTGACTTGAACCAATCCGGATTCGCAGGGTTCTGCTGCATAGGGCCGCCATCTCAGGGGCCTGCCACTGCCAGGAGGATTGCACTGTGACTGATCGTAAAACCGCCGATAAAACCCCCGACCCCGTCAGCTCTGAAGATGCGCAAAAAGGTAATGCCCAGGCCACCAAAGGGCAGACGCTTGAACCTGCGAACCCCAAGACTGACACCATCGACAAAGTCGTGACGCCGACCTCGATCAAGGACATTGAACGGCAAACGGATGCAATCAACGAAAAGCTCAACAATGGGCGTTGAACCTGCGGAGTTGATTGGCGGCGAGGGAGCTTGCTCCCGTGGTGGCCTGAACGCTGCCACTGCTGCTTTTTATAAATAAATATAATAATTAGCTTAGATTAAAATGTGCTTTTTATTATTTATGACCATCCCCTAGTCTTGCCTGGAAGTCCCCTTAGGCCATCCAGGAAGATTTGCCATGAGTAGCGTCACGCCGATTTCCAGTGTCTTGAGCAATGTGCGCCAGCGGGTCACACCGCAAGAGTGGGAGGTGCGGGTCAAGTTGGCCGCGGCCTACCGACTGGCGGCGTTGTACAAGTGGACCGATCATATCTACACGCATTTCTCAGCGCGGGTGCCAGGGCCCGAGGCGCATTTCCTGATCAATGCTTTCGGGCTGTTGTTCGACGAAATCAGCGCCTCCAACCTGGTCAAGGTCGATCTGGACGGCACCATCGTCGATGACCCCACGGGCCTGGGGATCAACTACGCCGGCTATGTGATCCACAGTGCCATCCACGGCGCACGCCATGATTTGCAAGCGGTGCTGCACACCCACACCCGCGACGGTATTGCGGTGTCGGCGCAGAAGCAGGGGTTGTTGCCGATCTCCCAGCACGCTATCGCATTCTCGGGGCGTGTGGCTTACCACGGTTACGAAGGGGTGGCGCTGGACCTGGACGAGCGTGAACGGCTGGTGGCGGATTTGGGCGACAAGAGTGTGATGATCCTGCGCAACCACGGCTTGTTGACTGGCGGCGTCAGCGTCGAGCATGCCTTCCAGCAACTACAAAGCCTGGAGCGGGCCTGCAACATCCAGATTGCGGCACAGGCAGCGGGGAATGCCGAGTTGATCTTCCCACCCGCAGAGGTGGTGGCCAAAGTCGAGCAGCAGGCCAAGGTGTTCAGCAATGGCGAAGGCCCGGGCGTGGCGCGGCATTGGAATGCGCTGGTGCGCCAGCTTGAGCGTACCGATAGCGACTACAAGAACTGAGTCGAATGGATTGTTCCCACGCTCTGCGTGGGAACACAGCCCAGGACGCTCTGCGTCCCTAAGCGTGACGCGGAGCGGCACACGAGGCATTCCCACGCAGAGCGTGGGAACGATCATCAAAACCTCACGTCAAGGCGATAGTTGACGCGTTGCTGTGCGGCCCGACGGTACTGGCACGGTCCGCCAGGTAACGCGCCGGCGGTTGGCCCATGGCCTTGCGGAACATGGTGATAAACCCGCTGGCATTTTCATAACCCAGGTCCAGCGCCACGCTCTGCACACTTTCGCCGTTGGCCAAGCGCTGCAGTGAAAGGATTACATGCAACTGCCGGCGCCAGCGACCGAAGCTCAGGCCGATCTCTTCCAACAACAGGCGGGTCATGCTGCGTTCGCTCATGCCGATGCGCACGGCCCATTCGCCCAGGGTGGATTTATCGCCGGGGTTGGCCAATAAGCTGTTGGCCAGCCGATGCAAGCGGGGGTCTTGGGGCATCGGCAAATGCAGGGCTTCGATGGGGGCCTGGGCCAGCTCGTCGAGTAACGTCGCCACCAGGCGGCCCTGGGCGCCGTCTTCGTCGTAGAGCTGCGGGAAGCTGACCGCCTTGCCGATCAATTCGTGCAGCAATGGCGACACCGACAGCGTGCAACATTGCCGGGGCAGGGCGCTGGCGGCGTCCGGGTTGATCAACAGGCAATATACATCTGCTTCGCCAGCTCCACGGGCCGCGTGGGTCACACCGCCGGGAATCCACAATGCGCATTGCGGCGGCACGATCCAGATACCCGCCTCGATCACGCAATGCACCACGCCGCGCAAGGTGTAGATCAATTGCCCGTGTTGATGGTGGTGAGGGGTATGTTCCCAGCGTTCGGACGTACTCGAGGCGCCCACTGCAACAATCGAGCGAGGGATGGCGGCGGCGTCGCGGACCCGGCAGGGGTCGTAATGGTCGAGGCGGTGATGAACCATAGTGGGGACTGCCTTGGCTGGTTTGCGAAACATTCTGGCTATTCTGTGCAATGCTGTCCAGCGCCACGCGCTCTATGATGAGAACCAATCTCATCAAAGGAGCTTTGCCATGCGACTCGACAGTTCAACTTTCCCGGTGGTGAAAATCTTTTTCGACGCGCCTAGCGAAGGTGCGCCGGAAGACGCCTTCCTGACCTTCGAACGTCTGCTGGCCCGTGAGCAGCCCTTCTTGCTGCTGCACGAAAAAGCCGTGGATGAGAACAGTCATGAACACGCCCACGAAGAGCGCAAGCGCGCGTCTATCTGGATGAAGAAAAACAAGGCTGCCTTGCGCGCCTACGTCAAAGGCATGATCCAGGTGGAGCCCAGCGCTGCCAAGCGCCTGGCCCTCAAGCCCTTTGCCGTGACGTTCGGCAAGGCCTGGGGTTACCCGCTGCTGGTGGTGGAGTCCAAGGATCGCGCCTGGGCGTTGGCCCAGGATGTGCTGGATACAGAAGTGTCGGATGTGGCGCATTTCTGAGCCTGGCCAAAGCTCGACAGCGTCCACAATTGAACTACCTTGATTGACGAGCCTTCCCACTCGGTATTCAAGCATGCGCACTTTATGGACGCGGTACCTGGCGTTGCTGGAAAACGACCTGAGCACGCAGATTTTCGACAATGTTAAAAACCTGTTGGTCTGCGCGTTGTTGTTTGCGGCGGGGACCAACGCGCTGGTGGGACCGCGCGAGTTGCTGATCGGTATCTTCGCCTCCAGCGTCGCGGGCTGGGGCTTGATTGTGCTGTCGACGGTGCTGATGCTGTTGAACGTCAGCGACGGCATTCGCCGCCTGGCCAAATTGCGTTATCACTTGGCGTTGCAACTGTTGTTGATCCTGATCTACGTGGTGATTGCCGAGCGGGTGGTAGAGATTGTGTGGGTGTTGCGCGCCCATTGACGTATCCTCCGCGCCTCGTTTACCACTGATTCGAACAAAGATGACAGGACAAGCTATGCAGGCGCTGCTGGAGTCGATCCTCGACGAAGTGCGCCCCTTGATCGGCCTCGGCAAAGTCGCCGATTACATTCCCGCGCTGGCCGACGTGCCCGCCAACCAACTCGGCATCGCGGTATACGGCAACGACGGCACGGCCTACTGCGCTGGAGATGCAGACACGCTGTTTTCGGTGCAAAGCATTTCCAAGGTCTTCAGCCTGGTGCAGGCCATCGACCATGGCGGCGAATCCATCTGGGAGCGCTTGGGCCACGAGCCCTCGGGGCAGCCGTTCAACTCCATGGTGCAGCTGGAATTCGAGCGTGGCCGCCCGCGCAACCCCTTTATCAACGCTGGCGCGCTGGTGATCTGCGACATCAACCAGTCACGCTTCGCCGTGCCGATTCTGTCGATGCGCGACTTTGTACGGCGCCTGTCGGGCAACCCGCAGATCCTGGTCAATAGCGTCGTGGCCGAATCGGAAGCCCAGCATGGTGCGCGCAATGCGGCCATGGCCTACCTGATGAAGTCGTTCGGCAACTTTCATAACGATGTGGACGCGGTGCTGCACAGCTACTTCAACTATTGCGCGTTGCAGATGAGCTGCCTGGACCTGGCCCGAGCGTTCAGCTTTCTGGCCAATGAAGGCGTGAGTGCCCACAGTGGCGAGCAGGTGCTGACGGCGCGCCAGACCAAGCAGGTGAACTCGATCATGGCCACCAGCGGCTTGTACGACGAGGCGGGCAACTTTGCCTACCGCGTGGGCCTGCCGGGCAAGAGCGGGGTCGGCGGCGGAATTGTCGCGGTGGTGCCGGGGCAGTTTACGGTGTGCGTATGGTCGCCGGAGTTGAACGCAGCGGGCAACTCGCTGGCGGGGATGAAGGCGTTGGAATTGTTGAGTGAGCGGATTGGGTGGTCGGTGTTTTGAGATCGTTCTCTCTGTGGGAGTTGGCTTGCCTGCGAAAGCGGTGGTTCAGTTGAAGAATCATTGACTGACAGGTCGCCATCGCAGGCAAGCCAGCTCCCACATTTTGATCCTCATTGTTCTTCGAACTGTAGGTGAGCCCAAACAAAAAATGCGCCCCTTGGGGCGCATTCTTTTGCTCGGTCAGCTATGGCCTATCAGGCCGTCGCATCCCAGGCCCGATCACCGTTCTCGTCTTTGATCCGAGTCGGCAAGCCCATCACATCCAGCGCCTTGAGGAACGGCTCAGCCGGCAGTTCCTCGACGTTGGCCATGTGCTTCACATCCCACTCGCCACGCGCCACCAGCAGCGCAGCGGCTACTGGTGGTACGCCTGCGGTGTAGGAGATGCCCTGGCTGTCGGTCTCGGCATAGGCCTCTTCGTGATCAGCCACGTTGTAGATGAACATCTCACGCGGTTGGCCATCCTTGGTACCTTTGACCAGGTCGCCGATGCAGGTCTTGCCGGTATAGCCCGGGGCGAGCGAAGACGGGTCGGGCAGCACGGCCTTGACCACTTTCAACGGCACCACTTCCAGGCCTTCGGCGGTCTTGACCGGCTGTTCGGAGAGCAGGCCGAGGTTTTTCAGCACGGTGAACACGTTGATGTAGTGTTCGCCAAAGCTCATCCAGAAACGCACGTTGGGCACGTCGAGGTTTTTCGACAGCGAGTGCACTTCATCGTGGCCGGTGAGGTAGAGGTTCTGCGAGCCAACTACCGGCAGGTCGTCGGTGCGTTTGACTTCGAACATGGTGTTGCTGGTCCACTGGCTGTTCTGCCAGCTCCACACCTGCCCGGTGAATTCGCGGAAGTTGATTTCCGGATCGAAATTGGTGGCGAAGTATTTGCCATGGGAGCCGGCATTGACGTCGAGAATGTCGATCGAATCAATGCGGTCGAAATGCTGTTGCTGCGCCAGCGCGGCATACGCGTTGACGACACCTGGGTCGAAGCCCACGCCAAGGATGGCGGTGATGTTCTTCTGTTTGCACTCTTGCAGGTGGTTCCACTCGTAGTTGCCGTACCACGGCGGGGTCTCGCAGACCTTGCCCGGCTCTTCGTGGATGGCGGTGTCGAGGTAAGCCACGCCCGTGTCGATGCAGGCACGCAGTACCGACATGTTGAGGAAGGCGGAGCCGACGTTGATGACGATCTGCGAATCAGTCTCGCGGATCAGGGCCTTGGTCGCTTCCACGTCCAGGGCGTTCAGCGCGAAGGCTTGGATATCGGCGGGAACCTTGAGGCTACCCTTGGCCTTGACGCTGTCGATGATGGCCTGGCATTTGGAGATGTTGCGCGACGCGATAGCAATACGACCGAGTTCGTCGTTGTGCTGCGCGCACTTGTGGGCCACCACCTTGGCGACACCTCCTGCACCAATGATAAGAACGTTCTTTTTCAATTGCTTTATCTCTCCTTTATCCGCCAGCTCAGGACAGGCTGGACAGGTAGTCGTCGTAACCAAATTCACGAACCACCTCGACTGTACCGTCGAGTTGTTTCACTACGATGGACGGCATTTTCAGGCCGTTGAACCAGTTTTTCTTGACCATGGTGTAGCCTGCGGTGTCGATGAACGACAGCCGATCGCCGATGGCCAGCGGACGATCAAATTGATACTCGCCGAAGATGTCCCCGGCCAGGCAGGATTTGCCGCACACCATGTAGGTGTGTTCACCCTCGCTCGGCGCCAGTTTGGCGTTGAGGCGGTAGATCAGCAGGTCCAGCAGGTGGGCTTCGATGGAGCTATCGACCACGGCGAGATTCTTGCCGTTGTAGAGAGTGTCGAGCACGGTGACTTCCAGGGAGGCGCTGTTGGTGATCGCCGCTTCGCCGGGTTCCAGGTAGACCTGCACGCCGTACTTCTCGGAGAACGCTTTGAGCCGTGCGCAGAATGCATCCAGTGCATAGCCTTCGCCGGTGAAATGGATGCCGCCGCCGAGGCTGACCCACTTGACCTTATGCAGCAGCGCACCGAAGCGTTCCTCGATGGTGCCGAGCATCTTGTCGAACAGGCTGAAGTCGCCGTTCTCGCAGTTGTTGTGGAACATGAAGCCGGAGATCTGATCGATCACGCCATCGATCTTCACCGGGTCCCACTCGCCCAGGCGGCTGAACGGGCGCGCCGGGTCGGCCAGCAGGTAGTCAGAGCTGCTCACCTGCGGGTTCACACGCAGGCCGCGGGTCTTGCCTTCGCTGCGTTCGGCAAAACGCTGCAGCTGGCTGATGGAGTTGAAGATGATCTTGTCGCAGTTCTCCAGCATCTCTTCGATTTCATCGTCGGCCCAGGCCACGCTGTAGGCGTGCGCTTCACCTTCGAACTTCTGGCGACCGAGCTTGAGCTCATACAGCGACGACGAGGTGGTGCCGTCCATGTATTGCTGCATCAAGTCGAATACCGACCAGGTGGCAAAGCACTTGAGCGCCAGCAGAGCCTTGGCGCCGGACTGTTCGCGCACGTAGGCAATCTTCTGCATGTTGACCAGAAGCTTCTGTTTATCGATGAGGTAGTACGGCGTTTTGATCATTTTTGAGAGCCTGCGGCGGTGCCTGCCAAAAAAGGACACGCATTGTGCCCGCACTTGGAACAGATCGAAAGGTTAGCCGGCGGATTTTGCGCGCCACGTTAAGCATAGGGCGTAAGTATGACCGTTCATAAGAATCACCCGTCCCACTGTGGGAGCGCTCGAGCCTCAGCGAGGCCGCGATGACGCCGGCTCTGGCACCACAAACACCCACAGTAGCGCCGCTAATATCATGCCTACCTAAACATGAGCAAATCTTGTGATGATCTAGAAAAAAATGAGTTTGTTTCAAGACATCCCTCTGCCGACAATGATCGCCATCAATTAGACCATCGGAGTTGTAAGTCATGGCAGTCGCTCATTCCCTCGGGTTTCCACGCATTGGACGCGATCGTGAACTGAAAAAAGCGCAGGAAGCGTTCTGGAAGGGTGAGCTCGACGAAGCCGGCCTGCGCGCCGTTGGCCGTGACTTGCGAAGCACCCACTGGGCGCTGCAACAGCAAGCCGGTATCGAACTGTTGCCGGTCGGTGATTTCGCCTGGTACGACCAGGTGCTGACCCATTCGTTGATGTTCGGTGTGGTCCCTGAGCGGTTCCGCCCGGTCGATGGCCAGGCCACGTTGCATACCTTGTTCGCCATGGCCCGTGGCGTCAGCGACAGCTGCTGCGGCGGTGCCCATGCCCAGGAGATGACCAAGTGGTTCGACACCAACTATCACTACCTGGTGCCGGAGTTCAGCGTCGATCAGCAATTCCACCTGGCGTGGGATCAACTCTTCGAAGAGGTCCAGGAAGCCCTCGACCTGGGGCACAGCGTCAAGCCCGTGGTGATCGGCCCGCTGACCTATTTGTGGCTGGGCAAGGCCAAGGGCGCTGACTTCGACAAGCTCGACCTGCTCGAGCGCCTGCTGCCGCTGTATGGCCAGATATTCCAGCGCCTGGCCGAATTGGGCGTGGAATGGGTGCAGATCGACGAGCCGATCCTGGCGCTCGATCTGCCCCAGGACTGGAAGAACGCTTTCGAGCGCGCCTATAACCTGATCCAGCGCGACCCGCTGAAAAAATTGGTCGCCACTTACTTCGGCGGCCTGGAAGAAAACCTTGGCCTGGCTGCCAACCTGCCGGTGGATGGCCTGCATATCGACCTGGTGCGTGCGCCGGACCAGTACCCGACCATCCTCGACCGCCTGCCAGCGTACAAGGTGCTGTCCCTGGGCGTGGTCAACGGCCGAAACGTCTGGCGTTGCGACCTGGAAAAAACCCTGGCCACCTTGCAGCATGCCCATGAGAAGTTGGGCGATCGCCTGTGGGTCGCGCCGTCCTGCTCGCTGCTGCACAGCCCGGTGGACCTGGAGCGGGAAGATCAGTTGGATGCCGAACTGAAAAGCTGGCTGGCCTTCGCCGTGCAGAAGTGCGCGGAAGTGGCGCTACTGGCCAAGGCTGTTGATCAGCCCCAAGCCCCTGGCGTCCTCACCGCCCTGGCTGCGAGCCGCGCGGTGCAGGCAGCTCGTGCTGCATCGCCACGCATTCACAAGCCTGCCGTTCAAGCTCGTGTAGCGGCCATCACTGCACGGGACAGCCAGCGCCAGTCGCCGTTTGCCCAGCGCATCGAAAAGCAACGGGCCGGCCTTAACTTGCCGCTGTTCCCGACCACCACCATCGGCTCGTTCCCACAGACCGCGTCGATCCGTCTGGCGCGTCAGTCGTACAGGGCGGGCAAGTTGAGCCACGCCGAATACGTCGAAGCCATGCACAGTGAGATCAAGCACGCTGTCGAGGTGCAGGAAAACCTCGGCCTGGACGTGTTGGTGCACGGTGAAGCCGAGCGTAACGACATGGTCGAATACTTCGCCGAACAACTGGATGGCTACGTGTTTACCCGGTTCGGTTGGGTGCAGAGTTACGGTTCGCGTTGCGTGAAACCCGCAGTGATTGTCGGCGACCTGAGCCGCCCGAACGCCATGACCGTGGAGTGGATTCGCTATGCCCAAGGTCTTACCGACAAGGTGATGAAGGGCATGCTCACAGGCCCGGTGACCATGTTGATGTGGTCGTTCCCACGGGAAGACCTGAGCCGCGAAGTGCAGGCCCGGCAATTGGCCCTGGCGATTCGTGACGAAGTGGTGGACCTGGAAGCCGCCGGCATCAAGATCGTGCAGATCGACGAAGCGGCTTTTCGTGAGGGCTTGCCGTTGCGCCAGGCGCAGTGGCAACCCTACCTCGACTGGGCGACTGAAGTGTTTCGTTTGTGTGCGAGTGGCGTGGGCGATGAAACCCAGATCCACACCCACATGTGCTACAGCGAGTTCAACGATGTGATCGAGTCCATCGCCGCCATGGATGCCGACGTGATCACCATCGAAACCTCCCGCTCGGACATGGAGCTGCTCGACGCGTTCGAAGCCTTCGCCTACCCGAATGAGATCGGCCCGGGGGTCTACGACATTCACTCGCCGCGGGTGCCGGATGCCTCGGAAATGGCCAACTTGCTGCGCAAGGCCGCCAAGCGGATTCCGGCAGAGCGCTTATGGGTGAACCCCGATTGCGGCTTGAAGACGCGGGGCTGGCCGGAGACCGAGGCGGCGCTCATTCATATGGTCACCGCGGCCCGACAACTGCGTGCTGAACTGGCCTGACTCCTGAGCCTGGCGCGGTTAAAACTGTGGGAGCGGGCTTGCTCGCGAATGCGGTCTTTCAGTCACAGCAGCAGTGGCTGACACACCGCCTTCGCGAGCAAGCCCGCTCCCGCAGGGGATCTGTGGCAGGCGCTGATTATGTGGGCGATGCGTAACCAGTGTGGGAGCTGGCTTGCCTGCGAAAGCGGTGGTTCAGTTGAATATTTAGTAGCTGACACACCGCCCCGCACAATTTGCCTGCCTCAGGTCAGAAGTATTTGAGCCACGCCAGGTCCCGCCGCCGTGCTTTCAGGCCGGCGAACCAACGCACGGGCAAGTACAGGGCAATCGGCAACAGCAGCGCTGCCAACCACACCGCACCGATATCGTCGAAGCCAAAGTAAGTGCCATGGTTGAGGCCAAACAGCGCAACGCAGGCCACATAGAGCATTTTCAATACATAGAGGTGTAACAGATAAAAGAACATCGGCGCCGCGCCGAACACCGCCAGCACGCCGATCCAGCGCTTATGCCCGGCGCGTTCAAACGCCAACAGCAACAGCAAGCCAATCCCCAGGGTCAACGCCAGGAACAACAGCGAAGGCGGGTACTTGGTGATATTGAAAAAGCTCATCAGCGTCAGCACGCTGCTGTCATACGCCTGCCAAGGCTGCTCGCCATAGCCGTTGAGCGCTCGCAACAACCCAAAGCCCACCAGCGCGCCCACCCCTGCGACCAGTAAATAACGCTGACGCATAGCCGGCAGCGTGGCATTGGCAAACCATGGCCCGAGGCCGTAACCCAGGGCAATCACACCGATCCATGGCAGCACCGGGTAGGTGGTGCGCAGGCGCAGGTTTTCAGAGACTTCAATCCAGTTGCGTTCATGCAGGATCGTCCACGGCACATGCAACATCGAACCCGCTGCGAAGTGCAGCCCATCGAGCAGGTTGTGCCCGGCGATAATCACCAGCGCCAAGCCGATCAGCCAGGCACGCGGTAGCCAGACCAACGCGGCGAGGGCGATCATGCTGATGCCGATGGCCCAGATCACTTGCATGTAGATCACGCTGGGCGGCAGTTGGAAGGTCCATGCGAAGTTGACCAGGGTGAATTCCAGCACCACCAGGAACAGCCCGCGCTTGAACAAGAATGCCGACACGTCTCGACGACCCTGATATTTCTGACCGTACAGCCAAGCCGACAATCCGGTGAGCAGCACAAACACCGGCGCACACAAGTGAGCCAGGGTGCGGCTGAAAAACAACGCAGGCTCGGTGCTGTCTATGCTCATGGGGTCGCTGACCTGGCGGTGCAGCAGGAAGGTTTCACGCACGTGGTCCAGCAACATGAACAGGATCACCAGGCCGCGCAGGGCGTCGATGGACAGCAGGCGTTTGCGTAAAGTCATAGCGTCAGTCATAAGTTAAGGATCACACGCAAGCAAAATATTGACGTTATTCTATAACATTAAGCGAGGCGCTGATGACAAGCATGACCCCACACTCTGCCGAAGCCGTAATCGCGTTCTGGAAACAGGCGGGGCCCAAGCGTTGGTTCGCCAAGGACGAGGGGTTCGATAGGGACTTTCGCGATAGATTCAACGCGGCTCATATGCAGGCTGCACGGCGTGAACTCGAAGGTTGGTTGACCACGGCGCACGGGGCGCTGGCGTTATTGATCCTGCTGGATCAGTACCCGCGCAACGCCTTTCGCGGCACGGCGCATATGTTCGCCACCGACCCGCTGGCGCGGTTTTATGCGCGAAAGATGGTGGACGCGGGATTGGATCAACAGGTTGAACCTCAGTTGCGCGCGTTCTGCTATTTGCCTTTTGAACATTCGGAAGACCCGCAGGACCAGCAACGCTCCCTGGCCCTGAACCAGCAGTTGGATGCCAGCACCTACCACTGGGCCAAGGAGCATGCCGACATCATCGAGCGGTTCGGGCGGTTTCCCCATCGTAATGGGGTGTTGGGCAGGGCGAGCACCGATGAAGAACTCGCCTTCCTCAAGGCCGGTGGCTTCGCCGGTTAGGCGTGTTCTGGCGCCAGGCTCTGCTGGGTGGCGACACGGCGAAACCGCCGCACGCCCTTGAGGTCAATCGCCCAACGCAACGCTTCAGTGGCTGAAGGCCGCGGGCCTTGGGTGATTGCCTGTTCATCCTTGCCCAGTGCATCGAGGTAACCCTGGGCACCGCCGCGTTCGCTCCAATAGTGAGTGTGGCTGAGCCAGGACTTGGCCAGCCAGCCTTTGCCGTTGCCCACGGTCACCGGCAAGTCCAGCACGCCGCCGCCCATCACGGGCTTGACCGGGCCGCCGACGATGTCGCCGAACAGGCCGAAGGGGGCAGGGAAGTACAGGTTGGTCCAGCGCGTGACGGCAAAGGCTGCGGCGTGGTGCAGGTAGTGCGGGGTGAAGGGCTTTTGGCCGAGCATCAGCGGTTGGCGGGCGTTGTAGCCGTAGCCTTGGGTGTCTTCGGTAGGCGGGCAGGCCGGGGCTTCGCGGCGTTCCATGCGCTGTTTGAAGTCACTGACGCTGCGGCCTAGCAACAGGCTGGCGTGGGCCATCGGGCTGCCGACCGTGACCAGGTCAGTGATGCGCCAGGGGTTGCCCAGGCCGCGCTGTTCGGCAAAAGCTTCGGTCTGTTGCTGACGAAAATTCAACAGGCTACCCAGGCTGCCGTCCAGCAAGGCGCCGGCTGCGGGCAGGGCCTCCTTGACCACCGGTTGCAGCGGTTCGCGGTTGGCATAACGGGCTGCCAGCTCACGGTTGCTGGGGGTCAGTTGGGTCAGTTTGTCGTGGTACTCATGCCAGAGGTAGCCGACGATGTCGTAGGCAATCACGCTGCCCAAACTGTGGCCCACGACGATGATGCGCTCGTAGTCACCCTGATTGTGCAGAGCGCGCAGCAGGTCGACACCATCAGCACGGATCTGCTCGCGCACCATCACGTTTTGCGGGTTGGGGCTGAGGTAGCGTGCGGCGTCTCCCAGGTAGGCCAGCGCCGAATAGCGCAGCGCCAGTCCCATGGCCGCGAGCAGCAGGGGGATCAGCGCGAAGGGGTTGTCGCTGGGGGGCAATTGGCCCCAGGCCGTGGCCAATGTACCGCTGGCAACCAGCAGCAATAACACCAGCACCGTCCAGCGCGTGCTGCGCCAGATCGGCACGATGGCCTCGGGAATGTCGCGACGCGGGCGCTTGAAGATGTCCCACAGCCAGCCCAGCAGATGGCCGAACTTGGTGCCCTGCATCTTGTGGGCCCAGTAGTACTCATAGAAATCCGTCGAGGTACGGCCCGAGGCCTTCAGTACGCGCAGGTCGAAGTTGCGCGACAGCCGATCCGGCTTGCTCCAGTACAGAGGTTTGCCATCGGGGGTGTCCGTAGGGATCATCGCTTCGACAAAGCCGCGCAAGGTGTCCATTGGGCGCTGCTCGCCGATGCCGTGGATAACCACAACTGCTTGTTTCATGTGCTGTTCCTTCCTTGAAAATCAGCGGGAGCCATAATATTGCCACTAGCCGCGCTATTCCTGCCAGGAATGCCCCCATAAAAACCCTGCATTGTCTTTATCGGCCCGGATCTCGTAGCGTGATGCCTCACCCCAGGAGATTGCCTATGAGCCAAGGCCCGCTGCACCTCTACGTTGATTCGCTGTTCACCAGCCCCTATGCCATGTCGGTGTTTGTCGCCTTGCGCGAAAAAGGCCTGGCGTTCGAGACCCTCACCCTAGACCTCGATGCCGGGCAAACCCAGGCGGCAGATTACGCCCAACGCTCCCTGACCCAGCGAGTGCCGACCTTGGTAGACGGTGATTTTGCATTGTCTGAGTCTTCGGCCATCACCGAGTACCTGGACCAGGCCTACCCCGAGACCCGCGTGTACCCGGCGGATGTGCAGCAGCGGGCGAGGGCGCGACAGGTTCAAGCGTGGTTGCGCAGCGACCTGCTGCCGATTCGCCAGGAGCGCTCGACGCTGGTGGTGTTCTGCGGGCAGAAGAGGCCGCCGTTGTCAGCAGAGGCTCAAGCCGCCGCGACCAAGTTGATCAGCGCGGCGCAAGCCTTGCTGGCGGATAACCGCGAGTACCTGTGCGGCCAGTGGTCGATTGCCGATGTGGACCTGGCGGTGATGCTCAATCGTCTGATCCTCAACGGTGACGCCATGCCAGCGCAGCTGGTGGCCTACGCGCAACGCCAGTGGCAGCGGCCGTCAGTGCGCGAGTGGGTCGAGCTGCGACGGCCCGCGCTCTAGCTCTGCCTGCTGGGCAACGCGCCGGTCGAGGTCTTCCCAATCGGCCATGCCCAACACGCGCATGGTGTTCAAACCACGCAAGTAGCCGCGCAGTTGCTCGGCGCTGGCGCTGCCTTTTGCGGCGTCGGCGTGTGAGTCCAGCAGCACGGTTTCGTACTCGACCAGGTAGTCGGCGACTCGCTCGCGAAACTCTGGCAGGACTGCCTCGCGGATACGATCGAAGATTTTCTGGTAGGGCTTCATGGCGGGGTCCTTATAGATTTTATGGGCGGCCTGACACTATCGGTTCAAATGATAGTCACCATCAAGGATCACAAGTTCTGTTTTTTCGCCAAACGCGCAGAATCTGCACATCGAGACGCAGCCCAAGGAAAATGCGCGATGAGGACGATTATCCAGTTGGCTTTGATGGCCCTGATGCTGGGCACCGCGGTCATGACCACCCCGGCGATGGCCGATGAAGTGCGTACAGGCCATTTGCTGCCACTGGTGGGTAGCGTAGACTCCCTGCAGCGTGCCCAGTCGGTGGGGGTATTGTTCAGTGAAAACACCCGCGACAACCTCAGCTACCTTGAACGCTACCACGCCATGGCGTTGAACGGCGCCAAGGATGCCCTGGATGGGCGGATTCGCGAGGCGTTCGTCAACAGCTCCGACCCGGAACTGGCGATCGACTGGTTGATGCACTCGTTGCAGGGCACTTTTCTCTCGGTGACGGTCTATAGCAGCCTGGATGCCCTGGTGCAGGCGCACCCGGATGTGGTGGTGGTGCTCGATACCCATAACCAATTGCTGACCCAGCGTAATGACCGGGTCGAAGCACGCTTTGTCGCACGCTTCTATGACGCGAACCTGCAGTTTATCGCCAAGGCCGAAGGCTCGGTGGACAAGCACGTGCCGTCAGTGTGGGTGCACGACAAGGCGGCGCCGGAGATTGCTGCACTGATCGAGCAACAACGCGATGTACAGCAAGATGCGCTGAAGCAGTTCGATGCGTCGCTCAAGGCCCTGGTTCGCGCAGGTTGACCCGCGAATGGTTGTGAACCCTATTTGGTTATTTTCAGGAATGTTTATGCGCTCTTTCTTCGCCCCGGCCCTGGCTTGTGCTTCGTTATTGCTGACCGGCTGTATCACGGCGCCAAATGCCCCATCACTGACCCTGCAAACCAACAAGACCCCCGACGGCTATGTGCAATGCGTGTTGCCCAAGCTGGAAAAGCACGGCATCACCTCGACCGTCACCCAGAACTCGCGCCACGCCAAGGTGCTGTTGACCAGCAAGATTGCCGCCGATGATGTGCTGGAGGCCTACAAGTCCCAGGACGGCACCAAAGTGTTCCTGTATGAGCGCAAGCCGTTGGCTTCGGCGATCAAGCCATCTAGGCTCGAGCAGGCCGCCCAGGATTGCAAATAAACCCGGGCACAACGCAAATCCACTCTGTAGGAGCGAGCAAGCTCGCTCCTACAGAGTATTGGCCCATTTGGATCAGGGTTTGGCTTCGTTGCTGAAGCTGTCGACAGTCTTGACCAATCCCTGCGCCGCCAACGCCACCAACTCACCGCCTTTCTCCACAGTAGCCAACGCTGGGTCCGAGCCCATGCGGCCGTCAGGGAAGCGCGCACGGAAGTCCAGGGCCTCGCGGATCGGGCCGGTGTTGGCAATTTGTGGTGAGTACTCGGCAGACTTGATCGCGTCCGGATACGCCCACTGCGTCACGGCAATTTCCGACGGCGTGGCGTGGCTGCCATGCCCGACCGGGAATTGACGCTGGGCCAGGTCAGTGACGCCTTCCAGGTCCCACCAGTTCACCAGCTTCAGCGCGAACCCGGCCGGGCGGCGGGCGAAGCTGGCTTCGGCGTACAGCTCGGAGAACGCCGCTTCAATCGTGGCGATGTTGCCGCCGTGGCCGTTCAGGAACAGGATCTTTTCGAAACCATGCCCGGCCAACGAGCGCACCCAGTCGCCAATTGCGGCGATAAAGGTGGAAGGGCGCAGGGAGATGGTGCCGGGAAAGCCCAGGTGGTGTTGAGCCATGCCGATATTGAAGGTCGGGCCGACCAGGATGTCGGCGTGCTTCTGGGCGTGGTGGGCGATGATCTCCGGGCACATCCAGTCAGTGCCCAGCAGGCCGGTGGGGCCATGTTGCTCGTTGGAACCGATGGGAATCACCACCGTGCGGCTGCGTTCCAGGAACTGCCCGATTTCGATCCAGGTGGAGGTGTGTAGAAGCATGCGACGCTCTCTTTTATCTATGGGGACAGGCTATCCGCCACGGATTGTACGACTACTCGCCACCTGTTGGGGTTTGCAATTGAGGTAGGTCGACGACTTCAGCCAGCGCTGGTCGGGGTACCACGAAAACATGAACTGCCCGTCCTTGAGCTTGTCCACCACTTGACGGGCAACTTGCGGGCGCACGGCCGGGCAACCCTGGCTGCGGCCGATGCGGCCTTCGCGCTTGCTCCACAAGGGGCTGACGTAGTCGGCGGCATGAATCACGATGGCGCGGTCGCGGGCCTGGTCATTGAAACCGGGTTCCAGACCGTCCATGCGCAGCGAGTAGCCATGGGTGCCCAGGTAGCTTTCCTGGGTGCGGAACAACCCCAGGCTCGACTGGTGGCTGCCCTCGAGGTTGGAGAACTGGGTAGCGAAGTTTTCCCCGGACTTGGCGCCGTGGGCCACCAGGTCGCGCAATACCAGGGTCTTTTTGCGCAGGTCGAAGATCCACAGGCGACGGGCGGTCGAGGGCTGTGAGTAGTCAATAACCGCTAGGCGATCGGAACGTTCCTCGCCGTTATTGACCGCGCACTGCACGGCGCTCAGGGCGCTTTTCAGTACGGTGGGATTGAGTTCTGGAGCCGAGCGCGCCAGGCTGCTATACAGGGAAGGAGAGGTGTCATTGGCGGCGAGCGCAACATTGCTCAATAAAGCCAGGCACCCAGTGATCAAGCCCAGGCTGGTTAGCCTGAGCAGGCGTATAAAAGTCAGCATCTACAGTCGAGTCCCCGCTGTGGAGTGGAGCTAAGTCAATTGTTCAAAAAACACGCATGTTACTTGAGCATTTGCCTGCTCGTTGCACCATTGGTCGCTACAGCCGAAACGCTGCCGGTGGAGCCATTACCCGTCACCACCCCTGCACCGGTCGCGCTGGCGCCACTGCAACAGGCGTTGGCGCAGTTGACCAGTGTCTGCCCGCACCTTGCGCCGCGCATAGATGCCGCCGCGTTGGTGCGCCTGCAAGCCTTTTACCAGCAGCAGGGCGATGCGCCGCTATGGTCGGCTGATGAACGCCGGCAAGCCTTGCACAGCCAGTTGCTGATGCTTGCCGACGATGGCCTGGACCCCACCCACTATAGCTTGCCCGCGGCGGATGCCACGGCCAACGTGCTGTGCAGCGATATCGCCAACAGCCAGCAGTACCTGCAAGCCCTGCAGGATTTGCATTACGGGCGTCTACAGCAATCGCGCTTTGAGCCTCTATGGCATTCACAGCCGCCCAGTGGCGATCCTAATGCCGAGGTACTGGCGTTCGCCGCCACCGGCCTGCAAGACATGGCCCAAGCCTTCGATCAGGCGCGGCCCAGCGCCGATTTGTACCGCAGCCTGCGCAATGCCTACGCCAGCGTGCGCCAGCAACCGCTGCCCCACTGGGACCCGGTCGCCGAGGGCGCGTTGTTGCGCCCGGGCATGAATGACGCCCGAGTGCCGGAATTGGCGCGGCGCCTGCACAGCGGTGGCTACCTGGCCCAGTTGCCCAGCGGCAACGGCAAGCAATACCAGGGCGAACTGGTCAAGGCGGTGAAAGCCTTCCAGCTCAGCCACTCGTTGCAGGCCGACGGTGTGATCGGCGCCGGCACCGTGGCCGAACTCAATATCAGCCCGGCGGTGCGTCGTGAACAGCTGCGCATCAACCTGGAGCGCTTCCGCTGGCTGGCCCAGGACCTGGAGCCTGAAGGCGTCGTGGTCAATGTGGCCGCTGCGCAACTGAGCGTGTATCAGAGCGGCATCCCGGTGTGGCAAACCCGCCTTCAAGTGGGCCGGGCCGAACGCCAGACGCCATTGCTCAAGTCGCGCATCACCCGGCTGACCCTCAACCCCACCTGGACCATCCCGCCCACCATCATGCGCGAGGACAAGCTGCCCGCCATCCGCCTCAACCCTGAATACCTGCGTCAGCAAAACCTGCAAGTGCTCGACGCCGAAGGTCACCCATTGACCCCCGACCAGGTCGACTGGGCACGCCCCGGCAATATCCTGCTGCGCCAGCAGGCCGGCCCGCGTAACCCGCTGGGCAAGATTGTGATGCGCTTTCCCAATCCGTATTCGGTGTACCTGCATGACACCCCCAGCCAGCCCTTGTTCACCAAGGGCCCACGGGCGTTCAGTTCGGGATGCGTGCGGGTCGAGCAACCGTTGTTATTGCGTGACCTGCTGGTAACGCCGGCCGAACGCACCCGCACCGATGAGCTGTTGGCGACCGGCGAAACCCATGAATTCAGGCTGGCCACGCCGGTACCGGTGCTGTTGGGGTATTGGACGGTAGAAGTGGATCGTCAGGGCGAGTTGGTGTACGCGCCGGATATTTATGCGCGTGACCCGGTGTTGATCAAGGCCATGGGCAGCGTGCTCTAGGGCACGCTTATTCCGGCATCAGTTGCTGGCGGCATTCCAGCACCAGGCGGGCGCCGCCCAACTCACTGGTGCCGACCTCCAGCTTGAACCCATGCAAGTTGATGATCGCCGCCACAATCGACAGGCCCAGCCCAAAGCCGCCTTGCTGATCACTCTCATCGACCCGATAGAAACGCTGGAACACCGACGCGCGCTCGGCAGCCGGAATGCCTGGCCCGGAGTCGAGCACTTCGATGCGCGTACTGCCCAGGTCGTTGACTGCTCGCAGGATCACCTTGCCCTTGGGCGGGGTGAACTTGATCGAGTTACTCAGCAGGTTGGCCAGGGCTTCGAATAGCAGCGCACGGTCACCGGTAATCCACGGCAGTGAATCAGGCGCTTGTAACACCAGCTCAAGTTCGCCTTCTTCGGCCAGGGGCAGGTAGAAATCATGCAGTTCGCGCAGCAACGGCAGCGGGTCCAGCACCAGGAAGCCAGAGCGACGCTGGTGGTCTTCCAGTTCCGAGATGCGCAGCAGCCCGCGAAAACGCGCCATCAGCGTGTCGGTTTCGGCGATGGCGTCATCGAGCTTTACCGCGTGGGCCGAGTCTTCCTCGGCTTGTTGCTTGATGCGGTAAAGCTGGGCGCGCAAGCGGGTGAGCGGGGTGCGCAGGTCGTGGGCGATGTTGTCGCACACGCCCTTGACCTCGTTCATCAGTTTTTCGATGCGGTCGAGCATGGCATTGACGATGGCGGCAAGCATGTCCAGCTCGTCGCGCCGGTTGGACAGCGGCAACCGGTGCGTGAGGTCGCCGGCGACGATGGCCTCGGCGCTGGCCTGGATCCCGCGAATACGCCGCAACGGGCGACGGCGCAGCAGGTGCCAGCCGGCAGCGCCAGGAATGATGGTCAAGGACAGCGCCCACAGCAGGGCGTGCCAGATAATCCGCGTTACCCCGAACAACGAGCCGTTGGCGCGCACCAACACCAGCCAGCGGCCGTCTTCGGTGTGGGTGGCCACGGCATCGCAGCTGTCCTTGGGCAGTTTGGGGTCATCGGATTGCACGCAATTGGTCAGGGCGTAGATCTTGCCATCCAGCGGCAGGTCGGGTGGCAGGGCACGGATCGGCCCGCTCAAGGGGCGAAATTGCTCATCGAACAGGCCGTAGGCGTCAACGCCCTTCATGTCGAAGGTCATGCTGGTGGTCAGCGCTTCCACCAGTTCTTCGCCGTCGAAACGCTGGAAAAGATGCTGGCGCTGCAACAGGGAATGGCGCGACAAGTCGCTGAGGTAGCCTGAGACCTCGTAGTACAGCACCCCCATGAGGATGCAACTCCACGCCACGAACAACGAACTGTACAGCGCCAGCAAACGGCTGCTGGAAGAGCGCCAGCCTTTAGAGGGGTTCAGCAATGACATATCCCGAGCCTCGTACCGTGCGGATCAGCGGCGTGAGGCCCGGTGGGTCGATTTTCTTGCGCAGACGGCCGATGTGCACGTCGATCAGGTTGGTGCCGGGGTCGAAGTGATAACCCCAGACTTCCTCGAAAATCATCATCCGCGACAGGATCTGCCCGGTGTTGCGCATCAGGAATTCAAGCAGTTTGTATTCAGTGGGCAGCAGGGTCAGAGGCTGGTCGGCCCGGCTGGCTTCGCGGCTGATCAGGTTCAGTTCCAGGTCGGCCACGCGCAGGGCGGTTTCGAATTCCTGGACCGTACTTTTACGCCGCAGCAGCACCTCGACACGGGCGGCCATTTCATCCGAGGCGAAAGGCTTGGTCAGGTAGTCATCGCCGCCGGCACGCAGGCCGCGCACGCGCTCGTCGACATCGGAGAGGGCGCTGATCATCAGGATCGGCGTAGACACCCCAATGGTGCGCAACGTGGTGACGATGGCCAGGCCATCCAGCTCAGGCAGCATGCGGTCGAGGGTGATCAGGTCGTAATCACCACTTACGGCACGGACCAGGCCCTCGCGGCCGTTGTCCACCCAATCTACGTCCAGTCCATGGCTACTCAGCTCGGCGACAATCTCGCGGGCCGTTACGGCGTCATCCTCGATGGTCAAAATGCGGGTCATAGGATTACCTGGTGAGCGTTCACACTAGAAGTGGCGACATTTTGCCAAGAAGTTGCTGAATGTTTCCTAAATAAAACTTCATCTTCTTCAAGCCGACATCACACTGTGGGAGCTGGCTTGCCTGCGATGGCGGCTTACCTGCTGGCATATTCGTTGGCTGCCATGCCGCTATCGCAGGCAAGCCAGCTCTCACAGGGGAGTGCATTACGCCCGCCTAATATCGCCGTTTATTGCAACCTGCATGATCTGGCTAAGTTCAATTTAAATAAATCATTGAAATTAAAGGAATTTAATTTCAATCGCCGCTGGCACGCTGCCTGCACTGTCCGTTTTGAGACTTGTAACATCATTTTTCGTGCCTGGAGCAAAACAACAATGATCACATCCTCATCCACGCTGCAAGAGTCAAGCACGCTCTCCGGGGTTTCCTGGGGGGCGATTTTCGCCGGTGCCGCTGCGGCGGCTGCATTGTCATTGATCTTGGTATTGCTGGGCTTCGGCCTGGGCTTTTCGGCGGTGTCGCCTTGGGCTGACAGCGGTATCAGCGCCAAGGGCCTTGGCATTTCCACAATTGTCTGGCTGGCGTTCACCCAGATCGTTGCGTCGGGCCTGGGCGGTTACATCGCCGGTCGGTTACGGGTGAAGTGGGCCAATATGCACGGCGACGAGGTGTACTTTCGCGACACCGCCCATGGCTTCCTGGCGTGGGCAGTGGCCACATTGATCACGGCGATGCTGGTGGTCGGCTCGGTCAGCAGTGTGGTCAGCGGCGGCGTGAAAGCTGGCGCCAGCGTGGCATCGGGCGCCGCCAGCGGCCTCACCCAAGCTGCCGGCAGCGCGGCAAAAGGTGCCGACAGTGGTGACTTCGGTTATTACGTCGACAGCCTGTTCCGCGATGATCGCCCAGCGGCGGTCAGCGATGATGCAGCCCACGCCGTGGTCGGTCGTATCCTGACGCGTACGTTGAGCAACGACGGCCAACTGGCAGCGGAAGATCGCGCCTACCTGGCCCAACTGATCAGCCAGCGCACCAACCTGAGCCAGGCCGATGCCGAAGCCCGTATCGACAAGGTGTATGGCGATGCGCGCAAAGCCGTCGAAGACGCCAAGCTCAAAGCCAAGCAAGCTGCTGAAACCGCAGCGAAAGTGGCGGCCTACACATCCCTGTGGACCTTCGTGGCCTTGCTCATCGGTGCGTTCTTCGCCAGCTTCGCCGCTACCTTTGGCGGTCGCCGCCGGGATGCCGTGGTGTACGTCGAAACCGAAAACTACGTTCGTTAATTCAAGGAGAACATGATGCGCTCATTACTGCTGTGGTTCCTCGGCGTGCCGATTCCGGTGATCATCCTGATCGCGATTTTCATGCACTAATTGTAGGAGCGAGCTTGCTCGCGAAGAACTGCTAGGCGCCGCGTTCATTCAAAATGGCCGCGGCGTTCTTGCGTTTTTCGCGAGCAAGCTCGCCCCTACAGGGGCAGGGGTAGGGCAGGCCCCGTCAGTCGTCGAACCCAACCTGCTCATGAATCTCATCCACCTTCAATTCCAACCGATACGCCACCGCAATGAACAACGCCTGGCACAGGCACAGCGTGGCGCTCAGCGAGCGGAAAGCAAACGAGGAGCCTTCATTGACCAACAGCACCGCATTCGCGCGCTTGGCCAGGGGCGACAGGTTGCTGTCGGTGATGATCAGGGTCTTGGCCTGGTGATGCTGCGCGATGCGCAGGCAGTGCTGGGTCTCTTTGCCGTAGGGCGTGAAGCTGATGGCTATCACCAGGTCATTGGCGCGCACGCTGCGCATCTGCTCGCGATAACTGCCGCCTAGCCCCGAGATCAGGTGGATGCGCTTGTTTGTGTGCTGCAGGTTGTAGACCAGGTAGTCGGCCACCGCAAAGGAGCGGCGCACGCCGACCACGTAGATGTTGTCGGCATTGACCACCAGGTCCACGGCTTTCTCGAAGGCCGTGTCGTCCAGCTCCAGCCCCAAGCGTTCGATGCCCGAGAGGGTGGCGTTGACGCACTCGCGCGCCAGGTCGCCGCCGCTGGCCTTCTGGGACTTGTTGGCGATCATGCTGCGGATGCGCTGCTGGTAGTTCTGTACCGGCGTGGTCTTGTGGGTATACGCCTCACGAAACAGCGCCTGCATCTCACTGAACCCACTAAAGCCGAAACGCTGGGAGAACCGCACGATGGCCGAGGGGTGCACTTCGCATTCCCGGGCGATGTCGCTGATGCGGTCGACCATGATCCGGTCGCTCTGCTGGCTCATGTAGCTGGCGATGCGCTTGAGCTGGCGCGGCAGGCTCTCGTATTCGTCGGTGATCAGCTGCAACAGGCGTTCGGCATTGATCGGAGGGCTGGCGACAGTTTCTTCCAGGGTGGTCTCGGGATCGGTGCGGGACATGGGCAATCCTTCTGGCGTGTTCGTCTGATGCGCTGATAGGTGGCGCAAGTCTACAGGGTAGGCGCAAAAAAATACCCCGGCATCACGGCCCGCGTGGCCTGCTGAAACGATGCATGGGCGCTGGCGTGCCGCTATCCTGAGGTATTGGAAAAAATATTCCACTAAAAATAATTATGGAATAAATATTGATTGCTGCCACCGGACGTTCTAGTCTGCTCCCACCAAGAGCGTTTGCCGTCGCCACGGCGGCACAACGCAGGCTGATAAAAATAACAGGAGCCAGCATGGGCCAGACTCGTTTTGCCAGTGGGCGTCAATTGGATCTGATTTGCCTCGGGCGCCTGGGCGTCGATCTCTATGCGCAGCAAGTCGGTGCGCGGCTTGAGGATGTGTCCAGCTTCGCCAAGTATCTGGGCGGATCTTCCGCCAACATCGCTTTCGGCACCGCCAGGCTGGGGCTGAAGTCGGCGATGCTGAGCCGGGTCGGCGATGACCACATGGGCCGTTTCCTGGTGGAATCCCTGGCCCGCGAAGGCTGTGATGTCAGTGGCATCAAGGTCGACCCTGAGCGCCTCACCGCCCTGGTCCTGCTGGGCCTCAAGGACCGCGAAACCTTCCCCCTGGTGTTCTACCGCGAAAACTGCGCCGACATGGCCTTGCGCGCCGAAGACATCAGCGAAGCCTTTATCGCCTCCAGCAAAGCGTTGTTGATCACCGGTACGCATTTCTCCACCGACGGCGTGTACAAGGCCAGCCTCCAGGCCCTGGATTACGCGGCCAGGCACAACGTCAAGCGCGTGCTAGACATCGACTACCGCCCCGTGTTGTGGGGCCTGGCCGGCAAGGCCGATGGCGAAACCCGTTTCGTCGCCGACCAGAATGTCAGCCAGCATGTGCAGAAGATCCTGCCGCGTTTCGACCTGATCGTCGGCACCGAAGAGGAATTCCTGATTGCCGGCGGCAGTGAAGACCTGCTCACGGCCCTGCGCACCGTGCGCGAACTGACCCCGGCCACCCTGGTGGTCAAGCTCGGCCCCCAGGGCTGCACGGTGATCCACGGCGCAATCCCGGCGCGCCTGGAAGACGGGGCCATCTATCCTGGCGTGCGGGTTGAAGTGCTCAACGTGCTGGGCGCAGGCGATGCTTTTATGTCGGGCTTTCTCAGCGGCTGGATCAATGACGCCAGCGATGAGCGTTGCAGCCAGTTGGCCAATGCCTGTGGCGGCCTGGTGGTATCGCGCCACGCCTGTGCGCCAGCGATGCCGACCCCCGCCGAACTCGATTACCTGTTCAACAGCCCCGTGCCTATCACCCGGCCGGACCAGGACGTGACCCTGCAACGCCTGCACCGTGTCACGGTGCCGCGCAAAGTCTGGAAGCAACTGTTCGTCTTTGCCTTCGACCACCGCTGGCAATTGGTGGAGTTGGCGCAAAAAGGCGGCCAGGCCCCTGAGCGTATCAGCGACATCAAGCAGTTGTTTATCCAGGCCATCGAACGCGTGGAGCGCAAACTCAGCGAGCAGGGCGTCGAGGCGGATGTGGGCCTGCTAGCCGACCAACGCTTTGGCCAGGATGCACTCAACGCCGCCAGCGGTCGCGGCTGGTGGATCGCTCGCCCGGTGGAAGTGCAGAACTCGCGGCCCCTGGCGTTCGAGCACGGGCGTTCGATCGGCAGCAACCTGATTGCCTGGCCCCAGGAACACATCATCAAGTGCCTGGTGCAGTTTCACCCCGATGACGAGCCGATGCTGCGCCTGGAACAGGAAGCGCAACTCAAGGCGGTGTACGAGGCGTCGCTGGTCAGTGGTCACGAACTGCTGCTGGAAGTCATCCCACCCAAGGATCACCCGTCCACCTACCCGGACGTGCTCTACCGCAGCCTTAAACGCCTGTACAACCTTGGCATTTACCCGGCCTGGTGGAAGATCGAAACCCAATCGGCCGAAGACTGGAAAAAGCTCGACGAACTGATCCAGGAACGCGACCCCTACTGCCGTGGCGTGGTGTTGCTGGGCCTGAATGCTTCCCCCGAGTTTCTCGCCGATGGCTTCAAGCAAGCCAGCCAGAGCAGCACCTGCCGTGGGTTTGCCGTGGGCCGCACGATCTTCCACGAGCCGAGCCGGGCGTGGATGGCGGGGGAGATTGATGATGAAACGCTGATCCAGCAGGTGCAGGCGACCTTCGAACAGCTCATCAATGCCTGGCTCAGCGCCCGACAGTAAATACGATCAAATGTGGGAGCTGGCTTGCCTGCGATAGCAATCTATCCGTTGCAAATGTACTGCCTGACACACTGCTATCGCAGGCAAGCCAGCTCCCACACAAAGCAGATCCCAGTGAATTCTGAAGATAAAAACAAAAGGTGCAGCCATGCCCGCAATCCGAATTGGCATCAACCCGATCTCCTGGAGCAACGACGACCTCCCGGCCCTCGGCGGTGAGACCCCGCTGAGCACGGCCCTGAGCGAAGGCAAGGACATCGGCTACGAAGGTTTTGAACTCAACGGCAAATTCCCCAAGGATGCCAAGGGCGTCGCTGACGTGCTGCGTCCTTATGACCTGGCGCTGGTGTCCGGTTGGTACTCCAGCCGTCTGGCCCACCGTTCGGTGGCTGAAGAAATCGAGGCGATTGCCGCCCATGTCGAACTACTCAAACACAACGGCGCCTCGGTACTGGTATACGGCGAAGTGGCTGACTCGATCCAGGGCTCGCGCATCCGCCTGATCGAGCGCCCGCGTTTTCACAGTGAACAGGCCTGGCAGGCTTACGCCGACAAGCTTACCGAGCTGGCGCGTTTCACCCTGTCCCAGGGCGTGCGCCTGGCCTATCACCACCATATGGGCGCGTACGTCGAATCCCCCGAGGACATCGACCAGTTGATGAAACGCACGGGCCCGGAAGTCGGCTTGCTTCTCGATTCGGGCCACTGCTACATGGGCGGCGGCGAACCCATCGAGGTGCTGCGCAAGCATATCGACCGCGTCTGCCATGTGCATTTCAAGGATGTACGCAAACCCGTGGTGCAACTGGCGCGTAACCAGATGTGGAGCTTCCCGGACTGCATCGTCAACGGCACTTTTACCGTGCCCGGCGATGGTGATATCGACTTCGCACCGTTGCTGGATGTGTTGCTCGCGGCGAACTACAAGGGCTGGCTGGTGGTGGAAGCCGAGCAGGACCCGGCCGTGGCGCCCAGCTATATCTACGCCAAGAAGGGTTACGACACCCTGCGTGCGCTTCTCAACCAGAGGACTTGAGTGATGAGCTTGTTGGTCAAAAGCAGCAAACGCGGGCAAACCATGGTTGCCCTGGAGGCGGGTCGCCTGGAGTACGTGGGCTTTGCCGCCTACCGCCTGAGCCTGGGCGAAACCCTGCCGGTCAGTGCGGGCGATCAGGAACTGTGCCTGGTGCTGCTCAGCGGTCGGGTGAATATTGAAGGCGAAGGCTTCAATTGGCAGAACCTGGGGGATCGCCAGTCGGTGTTCGAAGACAAGTCACCGTTCGCCGCCTATTTGCCGCCGGGCACTGACGCCCGAGTCACGGCCCTGAGCGACGTGCAGATTGCCGTCTGCGCAGCGCCGGGTGCTACGGGTTTTGCCCCGCGCTTGATCCGCCCCGAGCAGTGCAAGCGCAGTGTGCGCGGCAAAGGCGCCAATACCCGTTACGTGTGCGACATCCTGCCCGACAGCGAGCCGGCTCATTCGCTGCTAGTGGTGGAAGTGCGCACGCCGTCGGGGCATTCCTCCAGCTACCCGCCGCACAAGCACGACACCGACGACCTGCCGCACCAGAGCTTTCTGGAAGAGACCTACTACCACCAGGTCAATCCGCCTCAGGGCTTCGTGTTCCAGCGTGTGTACACGGATGATCGCAGCATTGACCAGGCCATGGCCGTGGAAAACAGCGACCTGGTGGTGGTGCCCAAGGGGTATCACCCGGTCAGTGTGCCGTATGGCTACGAGTCTTATTACCTGAACGTGATGGCCGGCCCCAAGCGTGCATGGCATTTCCATAACGACCCGCAGCATAGTTGGCTGCTGGACCTATAAACGGTTTTGGACGGAGAACAACAATGAAGTCGCCGCTACGTTTTGCCCTTAACCGTATGGTCGCGCCTGATTTGCCCCTGGCGGATTTTATCCAGTTGGCCAAAGCCCTTCAGTGCGATGCCATCGAGATCCGCAACGACCTCAAGAACCGCGAGATCGAATACGGCATGTCCGCCAGCCGCGTGCGTGAGTTGTGCGCCGCGCAGGGCATCAAGGTGTTGTCGATCAACGCGCTGTACCCCTTTGATGTGTGGAACGACGAACGCCGTGCCCAGGCAATCGAACTGGCCACCTACGCCCGTGAGTGCGGGGCCCAGGGCCTGGTGATGTGCCCGTTCAATCAGCCTGGTGATACGCGCAACGACGCGCAGCGCGCCGCCGGTTTGCGCACGGCGTTGAGCGAGCTGGCGTTGATCCTGCGCGAGTACGGGATTCTGGGTTTCATCGAGCCCCTGGGCTTCACCGTATCCGCCCTGCGCCGCAAGCGCGTGGCAGTGGATGCCATCAAGGCCATCGGTGGCCTGGATGTGTTTCGTGTGGTGCACGACACCTTTCATCATCACCTGGCCGGCGAGCATGAGTTCTTCCCGGAGCTGACCGGGCTGGTGCACATCTCCGGGGTGGAAGACCGCGAGGCGCCGCTCGACTCGATCCGCGACGGTCACCGCGTGCTGGTGGGCGAGGACGATATCCTCGGGAATGCGGCGCAGATCGACACCTTGCTCAGCACTGGCTACAGCGGCTATCTGTCGTTCGAACCGTTTGCCGAAAGCGTGCACGGGTTGGCGGATATCCAGCAGGCGTTGGGCAGCAGCATGGCGTATTTGCAAAAGCCCTTGCCATAACGCGATCAAAAATGTGGGAGCTGGCTTGCCTGCGATAGCAGTTTGTCAGGCAATACATATGCAACTGATAGACCGCTATCGTAGGCAAGCCAGCTCCCACAGTGGATCGGTGTTGAACACTTCAATTGCAGTCACACAAGGTGCAAGTGATGACCACAACAAGATTGACCATGGCCCAGGCCCTGGTGAAGTTCCTGGACAACCAATACATCGAAGTCGACGGCGTACAGAGCAAGTTTGTCGCCGGGGTCTTCACTATTTTCGGGCATGGCAATGTGTTGGGCCTCGGTCAGGCCCTGGAGCAGGACAGCGGCGACTTGGTGGTGCATCAGGGCCGCAATGAGCAAGGCATGGCCCACGCAGCCATCGGGTTCGCCAAGCAGCACCTGCGCCGCCAGATCTATGCGTGCACGGCCTCGGTCGGGCCGGGCGCGGCCAATATGCTCACCGCCGCAGCCACCGCCACCGCCAACCGCATCCCGTTGCTGTTGTTGCCCGGCGATGTCTATGCCAGCCGTCAGCCCGACCCGGTGTTGCAGCAGATCGAGCAGTTCCACGACCTGAGCATCAGCACCAACGACGCCTTCCGCTCCGTGAGCAAATACTGGGACCGCATCAACCGCCCGGAGCAACTGATGACCGCGGCGATCCATGCCATGCGCGTGCTGACCGACCCGGCTGAAACCGGCACGGTGACCCTGGCCTTGCCCCAGGATGTACAAGCCGAAGCCTGGGACTACCCCGACTATTTCCTGCAAAAACGCGTGCACCGCATCGACCGACGCCCGGCCACCAGCGCCATGATCGGCGATGCGCTGGCTGCGTTTCGCGGCAAGCGCAAGCCGCTGATCATTTGCGGCGGCGGGGTCAAATACTCCGGCGCCAACCAGGCACTGCAAGCCTTCGCCGAGCGTTTCGATATTCCTTTCGCGGAAACCCAGGCGGGCAAGAGCGCTGTGGTGTCCAGTCATCCGCTGAACGTCGGCGGCATCGGCGAAACCGGCTGCCTGGCGGCTAACTTGCTGGCGCCTGAGGCCGACCTGATTATTGGCATCGGCACTCGTTATACCGACTTCACCACCTCCTCAAAATCGCTGTTCAAGCACCCCGAGGTGAAGTTTCTCAACCTCAATATAAGCCCCTGCGATGCGTTGAAGCTGGACGGCGTGCAAGTGCTGGCCGATGCAAAAGTCGCCCTTGAAGCACTGGCCGATGCCCTGGGCGATTACCGTTCGGGCTGGGGCGAGCAGATCGCCGACGCCAAGGCGCAACTCGACGCTGAAGTGGACCGCGTGCATCAGGTGCACTACCAGGGCGATGAGTTTGTCCCCGAAGTCGACGACCACCTGGACCGTGCCGTGCTGCGGGAATTCATCGAGCTGACCGGTTCGTGCCTGACCCAGAGCGCTGTGCTCGGCGTGCTCAATGCACGCCTGGCCGATGACGCAATCATCGTGGCCGCCGCTGGCAGCCTGCCCGGCGATTTGCAGCGTGCCTGGCGCAGCAAGGGCGTCAACACCTACCACGTCGAGTATGGCTATTCATGCATGGGCTACGAGATCAATGCCGCCCTGGGCGTGAAGCTGGCCGAGCCGAGCAAGGAGGTGTACGCCCTGGTCGGCGATGGCTCCTACATGATGCTGCACTCGGAGCTGGCCACCTCGATCCAGGAGCGCCGCAAGATCAACGTGGTGCTGTTGGACAACATGGCGTTCGGTTGCATCAACAACCTGCAGATTGGCAATGGCATGGACAGCTTCGGCACCGAGTTCCGCTACCGCAACCCCGAGAGCGGCAAGCTCGACGGTGGCCTGGTGCCAGTGGACTTCGCCATGAGCGCAGCGGCCTACGGTTGCAAGACCTACAAGGTCAGCACGCTGGAACAGTTGGAAGCGGCGTTGGCGGATGCCCGCACGCAAAGCGTCTCCACGCTGATCGATATCAAGGTGCTGCCCAAGACCATGATCCACGGCTACCTGTCGTGGTGGCGGGTGGGTGTGGCGCAAGTGTCCACCAGTGAACGCACGAATGCAGCGGCAAAAAAACTCAATGAACACCTGGCCAAGGCCCGGCAGTACTAACAACAAGAGGAGTGTTTGCATGTCTTTGAAACTTGGAGTGATTGGTACGGGCGCCATTGGCCGGGACCATATTCGTCGTTGCAGCCAGGCCTTGCTCAACAGCCAGGTGGTGGCCGTCACCGACATCAACCTTGAGCAGGCGGCCCAGGTGGTGGCGGATTTAAAGCTGGACGCCGAGGTGTACCCGGACGGCCATGCGTTGATCAATTCGCCGGAGGTCGAAGCGATCCTCGTGACCTCGTGGGGCCCCAGCCACGAAGAGTTCGTACTGGCCGCCATCGCCGCCGGCAAACCGGTGTTCTGTGAAAAACCGCTGGCGGTGACGGCCGAGGGCTGCCGCAACATTGTCGAGGCCGAAGTAGCACACGGTAAGCGTCTGGTCCAGGTGGGCTTCATGCGCCCTTATGATCAAGGCTACCGCGCCCTCAAGGCGGTGATCGACAGTGGCCAGATTGGCGAGCCGTTAATGCTGCACTGCGCGCACCGTAACCCCACGGTGGGCGAGAACTACAACACCGGCATGGCGATCACCGACACCCTGATCCATGAGCTGGACGTGCTGCGTTGGCTGCTCAACGACGACTACGTGTCCGTGCAGGTGGTGTTCCCGCGCAAGACCAGCAAGGCGCTGGCGCACCTGCGCGACCCACAGATCGTGCTGCTGGAAACTGCAAAAGGCACGCGTATCGACGTGGAAGTGTTTGTGAACTGCCAATACGGCTACGACATCCAGTGTGAGGTGGTGGGGGAGAGCGGTATCGCCAAGTTGCCGGAGCCATCTCAGGTGCAACTGCGCAGCGACGCGAAGCTGTCCAACGCGATCCTGATGGATTGGAAGGATAGGTTTATCGGTGCTTATGACGTGGAGTTGCAGGCATTTATCGACAGCGTGCTGGCCGGGCAGGTCGGCGGGCCGTCGGCCTGGGATGGGTTTGCGGCGGCGGTGGCGGCGGATGCGTGTATTGAAGCCCAGGGCAGTGGGCAGATTGTGAAAGTCAGCCTGCCGGATCGCCCACACTTCTACGGCTAACTCACTGAAGAAATGTGGTTAACACTGTGGGAGCTGGCTTGCCTGCGATAGCGGTCTATCAGTGGCAGATTCAGTGCCTGACACACTGCTATCGCAGGCAAGCCAGCTCCCACAGTTGCTTGGGTTCCCAAATCAATTCTGGAGTTGAGCATGCGAATCGGACTAGTGGGTTACGGCCACGGTGGGCGCTTTTTTCATGCGCCGCTGATCGCCACCCTGCCTGGCGCCACCTTTGTCGGCGTGGTGACGCGTTCACCCGAACGTCGCCAGCAATTGAGTACTGATCTTCCAGGTGTCAAAGCCTTCGACTCCATCGGCCAGATCGTCGAAGCCGGCGTCGATGCCCTGGTGATTTCCACCACCCTCAAAGGTCGCCCGGCCCTGGTGCTGGAAGCCATCGAGCACGGGGTAGCGGTGGTCAGCGACAAGCCCTTTGCCGCCAACGCCGAACAAGCCCAGGCCCTGATTACCGCTGCCGAGCGTCAGGGCTCGTTGCTCAGTGTTTATCAGAATCGGCGCTGGGATTCGGATTACCTGACCCTGCGCAAACTGATCGACGCTGGCGCCTTGGGCACCATCACCCGCTTTGAATCCCGCGTGGAGCGCTACAGCCCGCAAGCTGTGGGCAATGCCAGCGGTGGAGGATGGCTGCGCGACCTGGGCAGCCATCTGGTAGACCAGGCGTTGCAACTGTTCGGACCGGTGGAGCGGGTGTTCGCCCAATTGCACTACACACCAGAACATCCCACCGTGGACCACGGCTTCTTTGTCTCCCTCACTCATGCCAACGGCGTGATATCGCACCTGTGGGGCAACGCGTTGCAGAACAGCCAGGCGCCGCGATTTCGCGTCAGTGGCAGCCTGGGTTGCTACACCATCGACGGCCTGGACGGCCAAGAAGAAGCGCTGCTGGCCGGCAAGTCGCCGAAAACCGAAGGTGACCACTGGGGCGCTGAGGAGCACCGACGCTGGGGCTGGTTCGAACAAGGGTCGGAGCGTGAGCGGGTGCCGTCGGAGAAGGGCTGCTGGCCCCAATTCTATCGGCAGTTGCAAGCGGCCGTGGTGGGGCAGGAGCCGCTGCCGGTCAACGCCTATGACGCCCTGGAAACCACCCGTATATTGGATGCCGCACGTTTGAGCGCTGAGCGCCAGCAGGTGGTCTCGACAAAAATAGAATAAAATTCTAAAACAAGTTGATATGGAAATTATTTTCTAATACAGTCTTTTCCAGGTTGCATAAAGTACGTCCCGGAACCTACGGGCGACTCAACAAAAACAAGATCAAAAACAACCAGGTACCGTCAGATGAAAATCTTCAACGCTGTACTGCGAGTTTTACGCCCCCTCCAAGCGCCACGCGGACTGCCCCGCGCCCGGCCGTTCTACTTCTCCTTCCTGAATGTGCTGTGCGTCGAAAACCAGGGCGCACTGGTGTGCTGCATTCCTGGCGCGCCGGTGGTGCGACTGACAGCCGAGTCCTGATCAACGCAACGTCGAAAAAAACCAACAAGAAAGTGGAGACAGACCGTTCATGAAGACCCCGATCCGTTTTACCGCCCTGGCCCTGTCCATGCTGCTGGCCAGTGGCGTTGCCGGCGCCGCTGACCTCAAGGTGGGCGTGACGATGTCCGCGTTCGATGACACCTTCCTCACTTACCTGCGCGAGGACATGGACAAGCAAGCCAAGTCCTATCCAAAAGGCGATGGCGTGCAACTGCAGTTCGAAGATGCCCGCGCCGATGTGGTCAAGCAGTTAAGCCAGGTCGAGAACTTCATCAGCCAGAAGGTCGACGCGATTATCGTCAACCCGGTCGATACCGCGTCGACCAAGAACATCATCAGTGCCGCCACAAAGGCGGGTATCCCGCTGGTGTTCGTCAACCGCCGCCCCGACCAGAAAGACCTGCCCAAGGACGTGGTGGCCGTGACCTCCGATGACGTCGAGGCCGGCCGCCTGCAAATGCAGTACATCGCCGAAAAGCTCGGCGGCAAGGGCAAGATCGTGATTCTTTTGGGCGACCTGGCGAACAACTCCACCACCAACCGCACCAAGGGCGTGAAGGAAGTGCTGGCCAAGTACCCGGACATCAAGATCGAGCAGGAGCAAACCGGCATTTGGTTGCGTGATAGGGGCATGACCCTGGTCAACGACTGGCTGACCCAGGGCCGGGAGTTCAATGCGGTGCTGGCCAACAACGATGAGATGGCGATCGGTGCATCCATGGCCCTGAGATCGGCCGGCAAGGAAAAAGGCAGCGTATTGATTGCCGGTGTGGACGGCACGCCCGATGGCTTGAACGCGATCACCAAGGGCGACATGACCGTGTCGGCCTTCCAGGACGCCAAGGGCCAGGCGGTAGGTTCGGTAGAGGCAGCGCGCAAGATGGCCAAGAAGGAGCCGGTCGAGCAGAACGTGGTGATCCCGTTCCAGTTGATCACCCCGGACAACGTCAAAGACTTCAAGTAGCCCCGACATAACAACAAAAGCTGGCAGGGCGGTCACGGCCGCCCTGCAGATGGAGTACCTCCCTATGCTTGCTCAAGCCGCCACGTCTCAGCCCGCCGCCCACCCGGCGCTGGCGCTGGACGAACCCTACCTGCTGGAAATCCTCAACATCAGCAAAGGCTTTCCCGGTGTCGTGGCCCTGGACGATGTGCAGCTGCGGGTGCGCCCCGGCACGGTGCTGGCGTTGATGGGCGAGAACGGTGCGGGCAAGTCGACGCTGATGAAGATCATCGCCGGCATCTACCAGCCCGACGCCGGCGAAATTCGCCTGCGTGGCAAGCCGATCACCTTTGAAACGCCGCTGGCCGCGCAAAAGGCCGGGATCGCGATGATCCACCAGGAGCTCAACCTGATGCCCCATATGAGCATCGCCGAGAACATCTGGATCGGCCGCGAACAGCTCAATAGCCTGCACATGGTCAACCACCGCGAAATGCACCGCTGCACCGCCGAGTTGCTGGCGCGCCTGCGCATCAACCTCGACCCCGAAGAACAGGTCGGCAACCTGAGCATTGCCGAACGGCAGATGGTCGAGATTGCCAAGGCAGTGTCCTACGACTCCGACATCCTGATCATGGATGAACCCACCTCGGCCATTACCGACAAGGAAGTGGCCCACCTGTTTTCGATCATTGCCGACCTCAAGTCCCAGGGCAAAGGCATCGTCTATATCACCCACAAGATGAACGAAGTGTTCGCCATCGCCGATGAAGTGGCGGTGTTCCGCGACGGCCAATACATCGGCTTGCAACGGGCCGACAGCATGAACAGCGACAGCCTCATCTCGATGATGGTCGGGCGTGAACTGAGCCAGCTGTTTCCGGTGCGCGAAACGCCTATTGGCGAGCTGCTGCTGTCGGTGCGCGACCTGAGCCTGGACGGCGTGTTCAAGGACGTATCGTTCGACCTGCACGCCGGGGAGATCCTCGGTATCGCCGGGCTGATGGGCTCCGGGCGCACCAATGTGGCGGAAACCATTTTTGGCATCACCCCAAGCTCCAGCGGGCAAATCACCCTGGACGGCAAGGCGGTGCGCATTACCGACCCGCATATGGCCATCGAAAAAGGCTTTGCGCTGTTGACCGAGGACCGCAAGCTCAGCGGCCTGTTCCCGTGCCTGTCAGTGCTGGAGAACATGGAGATGGCGGTGCTGCCGCACTATTCGGGCAACGGTTTTATCCAGCAGAAAGCCTTGCGTGCCCTGTGTGAAGACATGTGCAAGAAACTGCGGGTGAAAACCCCGTCCCTGGAGCAATGCATCGACACCTTGTCCGGTGGCAACCAGCAAAAGGCCTTGCTGGCGCGCTGGCTGATGACCAACCCACGCTTGCTGATCCTCGATGAGCCGACGCGTGGTATCGATGTGGGCGCCAAGGCTGAGATCTATCGCTTGATCGCCTTCCTCGCCAGCGAGGGCATGGCGGTGATCATGATTTCTTCCGAACTGCCCGAAGTGCTCGGCATGAGCGACCGGGTGATGGTAATGCACGAAGGTGAACTGATGGGCACCCTGGATCGCGCCGAGGCGACCCAGGAAAAAGTCATGCAGTTGGCTTCCGGGATGACCGCAGTCCACTGATCTACAGAATAAGAAGGTGATGGGTTATGAACGCAATAACAGACAACAAGCCGGCAACCGCACCGGTCAAGAACCGTCGACGCATGCCCACCGAGCTGAGTATCTTCCTGGTGCTGATCGGTATCGGCCTGGTGTTTGAACTGTTTGGCTGGATCGTGCGCGACCAGAGCTTTCTGATGAACTCCCAGCGCCTGGTGCTGATGATTCTGCAGGTGTCGATCATCGGCCTGCTGGCCATCGGTGTGACCCAGGTGATTATCACCACGGGCATCGACTTGTCGTCCGGCTCGGTGCTGGCCTTGTCAGCGATGATCGCCGCCAGCCTGGCGCAGACCTCCGACTTTTCCCGGGCGGTGTTTCCGTCCCTCACCGACTTGCCGGTGTGGATCCCGGTGGCGATGGGTTTGGGCGTGGGGCTTTTAGCGGGCGCGATCAACGGGAGCATTATTGCGGTCACCGGCATTCCGCCGTTTATCGCAACCCTGGGCATGATGGTCTCGGCCCGTGGCCTGGCGCGCTATTACACCGAAGGTCAGCCGGTGAGCATGCTCTCGGACTCCTACACGGCGATCGGCCATGGCGCGATGCCGGTGATTATCTTCCTGGTGGTGGCGGTGATCTTCCACATTGCCCTGCGTTACACCAAGTATGGCAAGTACACCTATGCCATCGGCGGCAACATGCAAGCGGCGCGCACTTCGGGGATCAACGTCAAGCGTCACCTGATCATCGTCTATAGCATCGCCGGTCTCTTGGCGGGCCTGGCCGGCGTGGTGGCCTCGGCACGTGCAGCGACGGGGCAGGCCGGCATGGGCATGTCTTACGAGCTGGACGCGATTGCCGCCGCAGTGATCGGCGGTACCAGCCTGGCCGGTGGAGTAGGGCGCATCACCGGCACGGTGATCGGCGCGCTGATCCTCGGCGTCATGGCCAGCGGGTTTACCTTTGTCGGGGTGGATGCGTATATCCAGGACATCATCAAGGGCCTGATCATCGTGGTGGCGGTGGTGATCGATCAATACCGCAACAAGCGCAAGCTCAAGCGCTGAGTACCTGCCCTTGTAGGAGCGAGCTTGCGTGGGGCGAAGCACTCCCAATAAAAGCCGGAGACTGCTGCGCAGTCGGCGGGAGCAAGCTCCCTCGCCACAGCAAGCTCGCGCCTACAGGGGATCAGGCACTTTCAACCGTTTGTCTCCTATATAGCTCCACAACACTGAATTTCTTGCTATAAACGCACTCCGATGACCGTTCGCCAAGCCCGTCCTGGTGCTTTTGGGGGTTGATCGGGAAAAAATGCCTGTCTTTTCAGTTGCTGCGCCCTCAAGTCGGCCTTAGACTGCCGCCCCTCGTAAATTGAGTGCCGGGTGGCGCTTGGAATGGATGGCGCCCTTCCGAGACCTGCACAGGTCGGCCGGAACGCTCCCTAATTCGCCTTAATGCACGTATTTTTTATAGAGAAATCAATGACAAAGGAAAAGTTGCTGGCCATGCCGGCGGATGACTACATGAATGCCGAACAGCACGCTTTTTTCGAGAAGTTGCTGCAAGACATGAAGGTGGAGCACCACGAGCGCATTGAGCAGAACCGTATCGCCATTGAGAGCCTGGATACCCCGGCCGACCCGGCTGACGCGGCTTCTGTCGAAGAAGAGCGCACCTGGCTGGTAAACGCCATTGACCGCGACCAGCGCATGCTGCCGCAACTTGAGCGTGCTCTGGAACGCATCAAGGAAGATTCCTTTGGCTGGTGTGACGACAGCGGCGAGCCTATCGGCCTCAAGCGCTTGCTGATCAGTCCTACCACCAAGTACTGCATCGAAGCGCAAGAGCGCCACGAGCAGATCGACAAGCACCAGCGTCAAGCCTGATGCGGTGAAGGGGGCGGCTCTCTAGCTGGCCGCCCTGGATCGGCATTGTTGCTGTTTATGCAATGAAGCTATTCCGTGGATAGCTTTTTCCAACTGGAATAAAGCCGTAGCATGGCCAACATTGTTAGCCAGCTAACTAATGCTGCGGAGAAGCTCCATGCAAAACAAAGTCGATGTGGCCGTAATGATCGGCAGTGGCGTACCCCAAACCCTGCGAGCCCTGGGCCAGCGAGCCTGCTGGGTGGTGTTGCTCAACGGTGAGCAGCGCGGCACTGCATTCGCCAGCCGGGACGAGGCGCAGGAATGCCAGGCTGCCTGGCAAGCGCTATTGCGCAGGGAAGCGTCAGACAGCCTGCATTGATCAAGCGCGGGGAGGCTCATGCAGCAGCGCATTGAGGTCATCCACTGCGGGAGCCCATTCTGCGTCGACCTGCAATTGTTCCCTGAGGAAGTTCGCCTGCTGTTCGCTCCAGAATGGCGCGTCGATGAGTTTTACATCATCGGGCAGTCGATGTTCGGCGGTAAAACGTTCGATGGCTTCCTGGCTGGAATCCAGCCCCAGTTGTTCGAACAGGGTTTCAAGGGTTGGGGTGGTGGTGTCCATAGCGTTCTCCATGCGGGCTTATCGTCATGCATGTGAGGGGCAGGGCACGCCAGAGTTCTATCGGATTGTCAGGTATTGAGCGCGCCGCAATCCACGGCAGTTTTCAGTGCCTTGGCCGCCTCTTTGCCAGCCACGGCCGCTGCGTCGGCGGTTTTGAACCAGCGGTCTTTCTCCACCTGGTGCGCGGTGACCTTGTTCAGCGGTGGTTTGGCTCGCATGATGATGACCGCTTGAAACTCACCGTCTACTTCCCTCGCATCGCCGTGGATAATAAATTCGCCAATATCAAATTCCGTCACGTATGGCTTTCCCTTCAAGGTAACTGCGTTGATGAAACCTGACCCGCGGGGGGCAAACTTCCATGGACAGGCCAGTATGGCAGTTGTTGAGGGGCAGTGGCGCGGTAAAGTCATCCAGGCGACGAAACGATTCCGCCGCCTGAGGCGTATAGCTTGGCTTCAAGGGACTTGGCCAGTTCGCAGGCTTTGATGTGATCGCTGCGAAACCCCTTGATCTTGCCGCTGGGCACTTCAAGAATATGAAAAAAGTTCTTTCCTGCGGGTACAACTTGGTAAAGCACCGAATTGGAGTACCCATTCAGGTTCAGCAGGCAGTAGTATTGCTGTTCGTCAGGACATGGTGAACGAGTGTGGAAAGACGTAGCGTCGTGTTGACGTCGTTGCATGCTCAGCTCCTGTCGATCGATCCGGTTAGCTTGTCTGCGTTGTTTCGGGTGGTTTTCACCCTGGTTGCTGTTCTAGTATTGTCGTCGGTAGTTCGTGACTGGTTCCATGCCCAGATGTTTTTTTGTGTTGGGGTGTCGGAAAACTGCATTTTTAATTGGGTTATTCTCTGAAGTCGGCAGACCCGTATTCTCGGGTCGTTGAACCTGTGATTTGCTGTATCGCGGTTGACTTCCCATGAGGTCCGCCGTTGAGGTTTGTACTAGCCTTACGAGTTCTCTTCAGTTTTTTAATGACTCTGTATCGTGTCGTAACGGCCATTTTTTGTGCTGTTCGCTTTGGCGGCCAGTACTTTTTTGATGTGGGGGCGTTTCCTTGGCAGTCAGTAATCTGGATATGCACGCGTTATTCGTGCTGGGTGATTTGCGCGCAAAGTTGGTCAAGCAGTTTCAATCTCGGTTTGTCTACGTCACTGAACAGACGCCGGAAGGTATTTATATCGCCGAAATCGATACCGAAACGGCGCTGGTCGTGGATGACAAGCCACGTCTGGAACTCAAAGTAGGTGACCATTTTCGCGCAGCGGTATTGCCCAGCCGCGAAGGTGGCAAGTTCGAATTGAGGTTTCGCGATATCAAGTTGACCGTCTACGGCCTCGGCGACTATGCCTTTGTGTCGTCGAACGAAGGCCAGGGTATTGTGTTCAAGGAAGGCCACAGCGTGATGCTGGTATTCGCCGCCCATGAGCAATTGCAGGAAGGGTTGACCAAGACCCTGAAGGCCGTGACTGGCAAAGCCGCCAAATGGCGCAAGGGTGAACTGGTGACCTTCAAGGCCAGCGAGTAGGCGATAAATACGCTGTGCATCTTTGTCTTTTGGAACCTCTACTACAGTTGAGTTGACTTAACTATTCAGAGGCTTCGCGCATTCGCAGCAAAGCCGTTCGCCATGACTGCGAAAACGCGAGGTGCACAGGCATGAAAGGATTGAAGTCACTGCTGGCGGCGGGCCTGACGACCCTGAGTCTGTCATTGCCGGTATCGGCTGCCCAGGCACCGGTGCATTTTGCCGACCTGAACTGGGAAAGCGGCAGCCTGATCACTGAAGTACTGCGTTTTATCGTCGAGAAGGGCTATGACCTGCCCACCGACACCTTGCCTGGTACCACCATTACCCTGGAAACCGCCCTGGCCAAGAATGACATCCAGGTGATCGGCGAGGAATGGGCAGGCCGCAGCCCGGTGTGGGTCAAGGCTGAAGCCGAAGGCAAGGTGGCGGGCCTGGGCGATATCGTCAAAGGTGCGACCGAAGGCTGGTGGGTGCCGGAATACGTGGTCAAGGGTGACCCCTCCAAAGGGCTAAAACCCCTGGCTCCAGACCTCAAAAGCGTACAGGACCTGGCGCGCTACAAGGACGTGTTCAAAGACCCTGAATCTCCGGGCAAGGGGCGTTTTCTGAACAGCCCCATTGGCTGGACCTCCGAAGTGGTCAACAAACAGAAGCTCAAGGCTTATGGCCTGGACGACAGCTATGTGAACTTCCGCAGCGGTTCGGGGGCGGCGCTGGATGCGGAGATTGCCTCGTCGATTCGCCGGGGCAAGCCCGTGCTGTTCTATTACTGGTCGCCGACCCCGTTGATGGGGCGCTATAAATTGATCCAGCTGGAAGAACCGCCATTTGATGCAGATGCGTGGAAGACCCTGACTGACGCAGACAACCCGAACCCGAAGCCGACACGCTCATTGGCTTCCAAGCTGAGCATTGGCGTGTCGACGCCGTTCCAGCAGGAACATCCACAGATTGCCCAGTTCTTCGAGAAGGTCGAGTTTCCCATCGAGCCGCTTAACAAAGCCTTGGCGACGATGAGCGAGCACCACACGCCGCCTCGAGAGGTGGCCCAGGCGTTTCTCAAGGAACATCCGCAGGTATGGAAGGCCTGGTTGACGGAAGATGTGGCGCAGAAGATCGAGGCGAGCCTCCAGTAACCGGCGGTCTTTGTATCGAGCGAAGATCAAGATGTGGGAGCTGGCTTGCCTGCGATGACTGAGTGTCAGACAACATATTTTTATGCTGACCCACCGCTATCGCAGGCAAGCCAGCTCCCACATTCAATTGCATTTCAAGTCAACGGTCGTTGCAGCGTTAGAACTTGGTCTGTACGGCCAGCTCAAAGGTCCTCGCTGATCCCAGATAGTACGCCGGCGACACATGGGCAAACTCGGCATACACCTCGTTAGTCAGGTTACGCACGCGCCCGGTTACCGAGGTATGCGCATCCACCTTATAGCGCAGGAAGGTGCCGAACAGCGTATAGGCCGGTACGGTCTGGGTGTTGGCATTGTCTGCATACACCTGGGCGACATAGCGCGCATCCACCCCGCCTTGCCAATCCTCGGCAAAGTCATAGGTCAACCACAGGTTACCCACGCGCTTGGGCACGTTGGTTGGCGTATTGCCCTTGCGCGACACCACGGCGCCGCTGGCGATTTTCTCGTTGAACTCATCGTACTGCGCGTCCACCCAGGCGAAGTTGCCTTCGGCCAATAGCCTCGGCGTGATGCGCAACGAACTGGCCAGTTCGATGCCCTTGGACGACTGCGCGCCCACCGGGATGCTGCTGGTCGGGTCCAACGGGTCGGTGACGGCGAAGTCCCTGCGCTCGATCTTGTACGCGGCGACCGTGGCGGAACCGCGGCCTTCCAGATAATCGAACTTGCTGCCGATTTCCCATTGCTTGCCGGTGGACACGTCGAACACCTGGGTAGTGGTGTTGGGCTGTTCGACGGCGGTGCTGTATTGCACATAGACGTTGGCGGAGGGGATGAACTGATAGGTCAGGCCCACCCGGCCCGTTACCGGCTCCCAACTGCGCTTGAAGTGTCGCGGGTTGGTGGCGGTGATCGTACGATGGTTGGTCACGTCCAGATCGATGGCGTCATAGCGCAGGCCAGTCAGCAGCGAGAGCTTATCCGTCAGTCCCAGACGGTTTTCCACGAACAGTGCCTTGGTCGTCACCTGGTTGGTCTTGTCCTTGACGAAACCTGGTCGGGTACCGGGAATATCATAGAAGTGCCCTGGGTCGTAGTGGTTTAGGTCTACGGTACTTTTGCCTGGCACGTTCAACGGGCTGTTAGTGGTGCTGTTGATCTTGTACTCAAAACCTCCGGACCAGGTGGTGGTGAGGCCGAAGACGCTGGTGTCATGGCGCAGTTCGAACTGGTTGCCGTTCTGCTCGCCCTGATGCCGCACCTGATAGGCCGTCGATCGGTTCACCGCGCTGTTGTCGGCGTTGTATTGGTAGGTCTCCAGGTTGCGGTAGTCGCGCTGACTGTCGAGGTGATAGAGGGTGTTTTTCAGTGTGGTGCTGTCGTTGATCCGGTAGTCGATGATCGAGCGTGCCCAGATCGTACGTTGCTCATAACGGCCGTCGGCGACGTTGTAGTTATTGAAGCGGTTGTGCTTGTCGATCTTCAGCTCACCGGCCTTGGGGTTGAGTACCGGCGTGCCCCAATACGGGCTGTCTTCATGCTCGTCCTGATACTCCAGCGCCAGGGTGTGGGACAGGTTCGGGGTGAGGTCGCTGAGCAGGGAAAACGCCACGCTCCACGCATCGCGCTGGTCGCGGTCGATGTAGCTGTGATTGGTGTTGCGGCTCACATCCAGGCGGGCGTAGTGCTGCACCTCGGTGCCGGGTTCGGTCAGCGCATGGTTGAGGCCGAACGCCATACCGGCGGTGTCGTAGCTGCCATAGTTCAGCTGGCCTTCGATGGCCTGTTCCTCGCGGCTTGCCAGCTTGGTCACGTAGTTCAGCGAGCCACCCACTGAGCCTGCGCCGTTAATCAAGGAGGAGGGGCCGCCTACCAGTTCGACGCGGTCATAGATCCACGCATCCACCGGCCGCGCCAGGCCCGTGGCGACATTGATGCCGTTGAACATCTGGGTGATCTGGCTGCTGGTAAACCCTCGGTACGAGACAAAGCCGCCAAAACCGGGCGGGGCGCTGGCGTTGACACCGGGCAGGGTATTGGCCGCATCGCGGAAGGTCTTGGCGCCGTGGCGCTCGATATCGTTGCGGTTGGCGATGGCCACTGACGCCGGGGTTTCCCGCACGCTCAGGCCCAGGCGCGAGGCCATGCCGCTGGATTGGTCCAGGGCCAGCCCAGGCTCGGCACTTTGCTCGCCGTCAATGGTGGTCGGCGCCAGCTCAAGGGCCGAGGCGCAAACAGGCAGGCAGCCGAACAGGCCCGCCAACAGGGGTAAATGTTTCATGGTTGAATCCTGAAAACTTGGCTCGAAAACAACGCACTGCTCCCCGTACTCCTTACGGAAACGAAGCGGTGCAGATCAGAACGCGCAGGGATCAGGCGAAGGCAGGTGGCGCGCGCGGATTAGCCGCAGGCCAGGTGAAGCGGGCAGGAATGTCAGCGGCAAGCACCACCGCAGCAGGCGGTGCATGGGGTTGCGGCAGGACCGCTACATTCAGGTGGGAGTTGAGCGCCGGGCCCATGCCGCCGGTAGAACACAGCGGGCAACCAAACGCCTTCGACAGCGTTGGCAGGTTCTCGTCCGTCGAGTTGCTGGGCAGCGGCGCCTGGGTACGTGGGTCGACCGTACAGAACTGGCCGCTGATGCCGTTGAGCTGCATCCCCACCATTTGCCCATGACCAATACTGCAGGCGAACACATTGAACAGGACGCAGCAGTACAGCATCCAGGCAATGAGTGAACGGTCGGCACGGGCAAGTTTCATGGGGCGGCACTTTATCATCAGCGACCGACGAAATGCCTGCAAAAAAACTCAGGGCGGCTATCCTCATTCGCACATTTTTGTGGAGCACCGACCATGAGCTTTGTGATTGCGCGGTGGATCGTCGGGGTATTTACCTTCATCAGCATGGTGCATCTGTATTGGGCTGCGGGTGGCAAGCTCGGCAGCCTGGCCGCTATCCCGCAACTGCCCGGAGAGTTTGCCAGCGGGCCGCGACCGGCGTTCAAACCGTCGGCGCTGGGTACTTTTCTGGTGGCGATGGGGCTGGTGGCGATTGCCTTGCTCGTGTGTCTGCGCGCCGGGCTGTATTTCTCTCCGGTGTCCCATGGGGCGTTGCAGTGGGGTATCAGCGCGATTGCCGTGCTGATGTTTGCCCGGGCGATTGGGGATTCGGAGCTGGTGGGGTTTTTCAAGAAGGTCGGCGGGTCTAGGTTCGCTCGTCTGGACACCTACTTCTATTCGCCGTTGTGCCTGGTGTTGGGCGCCGGCTTGCTGGTAGTCGCCTGGACCTGAGCCTGAGCCCACAGATACCTGGCTGACACCGCGCAATCCAAAGGTGGGAGCTGGCTTGCCTGCGATGCAGGCACCTCGGTCTATCAACCAAACCGGGTCGATCCCTTCGCAGGCAAGCCAGCTCCCACCTTCAGCCGCGTTCGACAGGTAACCCCGAGCGCCACCAAGCCCCGCTGGCCGCCATTTGATTCACCTCCAAGTATTTCCCAGACAAAAACACACCCCCCGGTTTTATAGCGCTTGACCTTCCCAGTATGGCAAGCCGGATAAAAACCCCAAGTGTCGGTTTGTCTTGAAAATTCCAAGGAGGGTGAACGATGTACACCAAACCAGTAAGCCTCATTACCGGTGCGTTGGCCGTAGCATTGATGCTCGGCGGATGCTCAGACAATTCACCGCCAGCCGCGGCCGCCAAGCCCCCTGGCGTGCCGGTAGCCCAGGTGGTGGCGCGTGCGGTGACGCCGTTTGTGGAGTACACCGGTTCGTTGACCGCCATCGACCAGGTTCAATTGCGCCCGCGAGTCAGTGGCTATCTGCAAAGTGTCAGCGTGCCTGAAGGGCAGTTCGTGGCCAAGGGCAGTCCATTGTTTGTGATCGATCCGCGTATGTTCCAGGCGGCAGTGAACGCAGCCAAGGCACGTCTGCGCGAGGCCGAGGCCAATGCGTTGCTGGCCCAGGCCGAGCATGGCCGTGCCGAGCAGTTATATGCCAAGAAGGTGGTGGCACGTGATCGTCTCGACACCGCCGTTGCTTCGCTGAACGCCGGCAGAGCGCAGGTGGAGGGCGCCAGGGCTGCGCTGGACAAGGCCCAACTGGACCTGAGTTACACCCGCGTCACCGCACCTATCAGCGGGCGTATCGACCGCGCCCTGGTGACGGAAGGCAACTATGTCACCCGTGGGGAAACAGCGCTGACCACGATTGTTTCCATCGACCCCTTGCATGTGTATTTCGATGTGGATGAACGCACCTACCTGCATTCGTTGGCAGCGACGCGGCAACACGCCGGGTCCAAGGGCGACCAAGCCGCCAAGGTCATGGTGGCGATGCTCAACGACACCACCTATGCACGGGCCGGTCGCGTGGATTTTCTGGCCAACTCGGCTGACCGCAAGACTGGCACGGTGCGCGTGCGTGCGGTAGTGGAGAACCCGGATGGGCGCTTGACGCCGGGGCTGTTCGCCAAGGTCAAGCTGGATACCGGCGCGGCGCAACCCCGGGTGTTGATTGCCGACCAATCCATCGGCACCGACCAGGGCCGTCGCTATGTGCTGGTAGTCGGTGAAGGTGATAAAACCGAATACCGCCCGGTGGAACTGGGCCCAGTGGTCGACGGCCTGCGGGTCATCGAACAGGGGCTGCAACCGGGCGAGCGCATTGTCGTCAAAGGGCTGGTGCGCCCCGGCATGCAGGTGACACCGCTGGCTGCCAGTATTGAGGGCAAGCCGCTTGAGGCTCCGCTGGCGGTGGGGGGCGTGCAATGAACTTCCCACGCTTTTTCATTGACCGACCGATCTTCGCCATTGTCCTCTCGGTGTTGATGATGATCGGCGGCATCGTGGCCTTCTTCCATCTACCGTTGAGCGAATATCCCGCCGTCACGCCGCCCACGGTGCAAGTGACGGCGTCGTATCCGGGGGCCAACCCGCAGGTAATTGCCGAGACGGTGGCGGCGCCGCTGGAACAGGTGATCACCGGGGTGGAAGGCATGCTTTACATGACCTCGCAGTCGGCCACCGATGGCCGCATGATCCTGACCGCGACCTTCTCCCAGGGCACCAACGCGGACATGGCGCAGATCCAGGTGCAGAACCGTGTTTCGCGAGCTTTGCCGCGCTTGCCCGAAGAGGTGCAGCGCCTGGGCGTGGTCACGCAGAAGACCTCGCCGGACATCCTCATGGTGGTCCACCTGCTGTCCCCCGACCAACGTTATGATCCGCTCTATATCTCCAACTATGCCTACCTGCAGGTGCGCGATGAGTTGTCGCGCCTGCCGGGGATCAACGATGTGCTGGTGTGGGGCGCGGGTGAATACAGCATGCGCCTGTGGCTCGACCCGGACCTGATCGCCGCCCGTGGCTTGACCGCCGGTGATGTGATTGCTGCCGTGCGCGAGCAGAACGTGCAAGTGGCCGCCGGCTCGGTCGGCCAGGCGCCGGACTCTACTGCGGCGTTCCAAGTCACGGTCAATACCCTCGGGCGCCTGACGGACGAAGAGCAGTTCGGCGATATCATCATCCGCACCGGCGATAACGGCCAGGTCACGCGCCTGCGTGATGTGGCCCGTATCGAGATGGGCGCCGATGCCTACGCGCTGCGCAGCCTGTTGGACGGCGAGCCGGCGGTGGCCTTGCAGATCATCCAGAGCCCAGGGGCCAATGCCCTCGATGTGGCGCAGTCGGTGCGCGAGACCATGCAGCGTCTGCAAACCAACTTCCCCGAGGGGCTGGTGTCGCGGATTGCCTATGACCCCACCGTGTTTGTGCGCGCTTCGCTGGAGTCGGTGGCCATCACGCTGATGGAAGCGATCCTGCTGGTGGTGATCGTGGTGGTGGTGTTCCTGCGCAACTGGCGTGCGTCGCTGATTCCTTTGATGGCCGTGCCGGTGTCGATCATTGGCACCTTTGCGGTCATGCACCTGATGGGCTTTTCCCTCAATACCTTGTCGCTGTTTGGCCTGGTGCTGTCGATTGGCATCGTGGTCGACGATGCAATCGTGGTGGTGGAGAACGTCGAGCGGCATATCGAGAACGGCGAGGAGCCGATGCAGGCTGCGCGACGGGCGATGGGCGAGGTCACCGGCCCTATCATTGCGATCACCTCGGTGCTGGCGGCCGTGTTCATTCCCACCGCGTTTCTCAGTGGCCTGCAAGGCGAGTTCTATCGGCAATTTGCGCTGACCATCGCGATTTCCACTATCCTCTCGGCGGTCAACTCGTTGACCCTCAGCCCGGCGCTGGCCGGCCTGTTGCTGCGGCCACGGCATGCGGCCTTGGTGCATGACCCGCGCAGCCTGCGTGGTCGCGCCACGCGGCTGCTTGAGGTGCTGGGCCGGCCGTTTCAGCGAGCGCCACAAGCCTATGGCAATACCGTGCGCAAGGTCGTCGGCCGTCGCGGCGTGGCGCTGTTGGCCTACGGCGGTTTGCTCGCGTTGACCTGGTTCGGCTTCAACGCGGTACCGGCCGGCTTCGTGCCGATGCAAGACAAATACTACCTGGTCGGCATCGCCCAACTGCCGAACGCGGCCTCGTTGGAGCGTACCGATGCGGTGGTGCGGCAAATGTCGAAAATCGCCCTGGATGAGCCGGGGGTCGAGAGCGTCGTGGCGTTCCCGGGGCTGTCGGTCAACGGCTTCGTCAACGTCCCGAATGCGGCGGTGATGTTCGTGATGCTTGATCCGTTCAAAGAACGCACCTCGCCGGATATGACAGCGGTCGCCATCGCCGGGCGCCTGCAAGCCAAGTTCGCGAGCATCCCCGACGGCTTCCTCGGGGTGTTCCCACCGCCGCCGGTACCGGGGCTCGGGGTCACCGGGGGCTTCAAGCTGCAGGTCGAGGACCGTGGCGGCGTCGGGCTGGAGGCGCTGGTGCAGCAGACTCAGGTACTGATGACCAAAGCCACTGAGTCAGGCCAGGTGGCCGGACTGATGACCAGCCTGGACGTCAATGCGCCGCAACTGAATGTCGACATCGACCGCACCCAGGTCAAGAGCCAGGGCGTGCGCCTGGCGGATGTGTTCGAGTCGCTGCAGGTCTATCTGGGGTCGCTGTACGTCAACGACTTCAACCGGTTTGGCCGCACCTACAAAGTCACGGCCCAGGCCGACGCGGACCATCGCATGCAGGCCGAAGCCATTGGCCGCCTGCAGGTGCGCAATGCCGCCGGGGACATGCTGCCGTTATCAGCGTTTGTCACGGTCACGCCGAGCTCCGGGCCTGACCGGGTGATTCACTACAACGGCTATCCCTCGGCGGATATCTCTGGCGGCGCGATGCCAGGGGTCAGCTCCGGGCAGGCGGTTGCGCTCATGGAGCGCCTGGCCCAGGAGGTACTGCCCGAGGGCGTGACCTATGAATGGACAGACCTGACCTACCAGCAAAAGCTCGCCGGCTCATCGGCCCTGTTTATTTTCCCGCTGTGTGTGCTGCTGGCTTATCTGATCCTTGCCGCGCAGTACAACAGTTGGCTGCTGCCGTTGGCGGTGTTGCTGATCGTGCCCATGTGCCTGCTCAGCGCAATCCTCGGCGTGTGGCTGGTGGAGGGCGACAACAACGTGTTCGTGCAGATCGGGTTGGTGGTGCTGGTGGGCTTGGCGGCGAAGAACGCCATCCTGATCGTCGAGTTTGCCCGCAGCCTCGAAGCCGAAGGCGCCAGCCCATTGGAAGCGGTGATCCACGCCTGTCAATTGCGCCTGCGCCCGATCCTGATGACGTCCCTGGCGTTTATCGCCGGCGTAGTCCCGCTGGTATTTGCCAGTGGCGCCGGCGCCGAGATGCGCCATGCCATGGGGGTTGCGGTGTTTGCCGGGATGTTGGGCGTGACGCTGTTCGGCCTGTTCCTGACGCCCGTGTTCTATGTGGTGATGCGCAGCCTGGCGCTGCGCGTGCAGCGTCAGGGGGCGAGTCCGACGGTGCAGCTAAAGGAGAGCGCATCATGAAACAGGCGTATCCAGCTTTTCTGTTGTCGTTGACCCTGCTGGCCGGTTGCGGCTCGGTTGGGCCTGATTACTCCGCGCCGGTGCTGCCTGCTGCGCAGCGGGCGACGAGCTTCGGCGCGCCCATCGCCGGGCTTGGTCCGGGCGAGGTCGAAGTGCAGTGGTGGCAAGTGTTCGACGAGCCGGCATTGAGCCAATTGATCCAACAGGCACTGGCTGCCAACCACGACATCGGCATCGCCGTCGCACGCCTGGACGAAGCCAAGGCGCTGTTGCGCGAAAGCCGCCAAGGGTTCCTGCCCAGCGGCGGCGCTGCCCTGGGCTACGAGCACCGCCAGCGTAGCGAGGTAGAGACCCCGTTCGGCGAGCAGCGCTCTATTGAAACCACCCGCGCGGCGGTGGATGCAGCCTGGGAAATCGACTTGTTTGGGCGCGTGCGTCGCTCGGTGGAGGCGGCCCAGGCCCAGGCGGGGTCGCGTCAGGCATTGCTGCGCAGCGTGCAAGCGAGCGTCGCGGCGACGGTCGCGGCAACCTGGTTCGAGTTACAAGGGATCGAAGCCGAACAGGCGGTGGTCGCGGATATCAGCCAGAGTCAGCGCGACAGCCTGGGCCTGGTGGGGCAGATGGTCAGCGTCGGCGCCGCCACCGAATTCGACCGGCTGCGGGCCGAGGCCTTGTTGCGCAATGTCGAGGCGGTAGCGCCTGACCTGGAGCGACGTCGCGCCAAGTCAACCAACGCGCTGGCGGTGCTGCTGGGGCAAGCGCCCCAGGGGTTCAAGCCACCGCTGGCCCGGCCTGGGCGTGAAACCTTGAACCTGCGCACGTTGCAGGTGGGAGACCCGGCCGGCTTGTTGGCGCGCCGCGCCGATATTGCCACGGCCGAACGCACGCTGGCGGCTGCGACCGCGCAGATTGGCGTGGAAACCGCTGGCTTGTATCCGGACATCCAGGTGCAGGGCTCTATCGGTTTACTGGCCGGAAGTCTCAGCGCCCTGGGCGATGCGGGCATGCAGTCGAACTTTATCGCGCCGGTGATTCGCTGGTCGTTGCTGGACACCGGGCGCGTACGAGCGCGGATTGCCGCCAGCGAAGCACGTACCCAAGCCGCGTTGATCGCCTATGACCAGACCGTGTTGCGGGCCCTGCAGGAAACCGATGATGCGTTCCAGGCTAACCGTGCGGCCGGCAACGCTCTGGGCTTGCGGCTGTTGGAGGCGGCGGCCAACCGTGAGGCAGCCAGCTTTGCGCGCGAGCGGTTTGCGCAAGGCGAGGGCGTGTACCTGGATGTGCTTGAGGCCGAACGCGCGGACTTCACCAGCCGCCGGGCATTGACGGCGGCGCGCACGGAACAGCGCTTGGCGGTGGTGGGGATCTATAAGGCGCTGGGTGGTGGGTGGGAGGTCTGTGAGCAGGCGGGGCAGGCGTGCCAGGGGGCCACGGTGTTGCGCTAGCGTGGACCTGTGGGAGCTGGCTTGCCTGCGAAGGCGGCCCGCCAGCCGACGCCTATCTACCCGACACCCCAACGATCCAACTGTGGGAGCTGGCTTGCCTGCGATAGCGGCCTGACAGTCGTTACAGTTATACCGAGTACATATCCATTCCTGCGGTAACGGCCACTTAGGGTTCCGCTTTTACAGCGGCTCACTTTTGAAAAGCGCAAAAGTAAGCAAAACGCTCTTGCCCCACCACTCGGCACCTCGCTTGGGCTCCGTGTGCCCGTAATCCGCCAGTGATTTGGGCCAGCGTGGTTTGACAGGGCGCCTTAGATCAAGATCACAAGCAGAGCAAGAGCAAGAGCAAGAGCAAGAGCAAGAGCAAGATCAAGAGCAAGAGCAAGATCAAGAGCGGCTCGCTTCGCATCGTGGTTACCGTTGGCAGGCAAGATTTCGCGCCTCTACAGCTCTGCGTCCGTCATACTGGCAAGCATGACTTTCGACTCGCCTCTCGCCGCTTATCAACATGCCATCGCCCAACCAGGTTTCGTCGCCGACGACGCCCAGCGCCGGGCGGTACAAGCCTTGCAAGCCTGTCACGAGGCCTTGCATCAAGGGCGTTCGTCGATTGCCGGCGTTTACCTCTGGGGGCCGGTGGGGCGTGGCAAGACCTGGTTGATGGACCAGTTCTACCAAAGCCTGCGCGTGCCTGCGCGGCGTCAGCATTTCCACCACTTCATGGCCTGGGTCCACCAGCGTTTATTCCAGCTCACGGGCACCCAGGACCCCTTGCAGGTGTTGGCCAGGGAGCTGAGCCAGGCGGTGCGTGTGCTGTGCTTCGATGAGCTGTTTGTGAATGACATCGGGGACGCGATCATTCTCGGTCGCCTGTTCCAAGTGATGTTCGAGGAGGGTGTGGTGATGGTGTGCACGTCCAACCAGCCGCCCGACCAGCTGTATGCCGATGGCTTCAACCGTGAGCGTTTCCTGCCGGGCATCGATGCGCTCAAGCAGCATATGCAGGTGGTGGCCGTGGACGGTGGCGAGGATCATCGCTTGCATCCCGGCGTGGGCATGCAGCGTTATTGGGTGAATCAACCCGAGGCACTGGCGGCGGTGTTCCGACAGTTGAGCCAAGGCCAAGCCGTGAACAGTGTGGCGGTAAGCGTAGGGTACCGCACCATCATGACGGTGCAGGCCAGTGACACCGTGCTTTGGTGTCGCTATGCCGACCTGTGTGAGCAGCCCCTGGCCGCGATGGATTTCATGCTGTTATGTGATCGCTTCCACGCCATTCTGCTGGGAGACGTCCCCAACCTCAGTGCACAGAAACGCCCGGGCCGGATTGCCCGTGGCACCGAAGACGGTGCCGAGCGCGTGGTGGCCGGGGATCGAGAGTTGCCACAGTTGTCGGTGCATGACGACAGCGTACGGCGTTTTATCGCGTTAGTGGACGAATGCTACGACCGCAAAGTGCCACTCTTTATCGACGCCGCGGTGCCGTTGCACAGCCTGTACACCGAAGGCTACCTGGAGTTTCCTTTCCGCCGCACCCTGAGCCGTCTGCAAGAGATGCAACTGGAACGCTTCGCCACCTAGGAAAAATCGCCGCTCCAAAGCTCTTTGCACGCTTTGATGCGCGCAACCTTCGCATTTTCTGTCAGCGATTTGTCGCTTATCTCCTTCATCTACTGCCGACTCCACGCTTACAATCGCAGCTCTCAAAGGGAAACGATTCCCTGGTTGTCGCTATCGAGGAAGGAAATGGACACCCCAGACATCCTGGTGCTGCAAGCCAGCTATACCAACGCCGTGCACGCCGACGCCATTGGCCTGTTGCTCAACCATTACGCTGAAGATCCGATGGGCGGCGGCCACAGCCTGCCAGCCGATCTCTTGCAGCAGTTGCCAGCCGAACTGGCCAAGCGCCCACACGCGTTCAGTGTGCTGGCGTTCGTCGGGGGGGAGCCAGCGGGATTGGTCAATTGTTTCGAGGGCTTTTCGACCTTCGCCTGCCGGCCCTTGGTCAATGTCCATGATGTGGTGGTGAAAGAGCAGTTTCGGGGGGTGGGGTTGAGTCAGAAGATGCTGCAAAAGGTCGAGGAAATCGCCCGGCAGCGCGGTTGCTGCAAGATTACCCTCGAAGTGCTGGAAGGCAATACTCGGGCGCAGGCGGCGTACCGCAAGTTCGGTTTTGACGACTCAGTGTTTGATCCGGCCCATGGGCGGATGTTGTTCTGGAATAAATCGTTGTAATAAATAACCGGCAAAAAAAGGCGCCATTAAATGGCGCCCAATAAACCTTTGCCAACGGAGCAGAATGGCGCAGGGTGCTACGGATTAAGTAAGCATTAACTCAGCTGTTCGGTTGCGCCTGATCAACCGTGTCGGCCTTGACCGACTTGCCATCGGCGCTGGCAACTTGTTGCTCAGCCTTGCCGTGGGTTTTTTCCTGAATGAAGCTGAAGTTGTTGTAGAACTCCTTGGAGCGCTCTGCGCCGCCCTCTGCAAAGGCAGCGGCAGAGGTCAGGGTCATCAGGCTGGCCAGCATCAAGGTCGAGAGTTTCATAGTGGTATCCCCATTAAAGTGATAGGTGTCTGGTCGCTTCGTGATCAGATCATGGAGCGACTATGGCGTTATCTTATTAAGTGGGAATTAACGGGAGATGCCGTTGAAGTTAACAGTTTTGTTAACTTCAACGTGCGAGGCTATAACTTCCAATCCAACGCCAGCGTGACGGAACGCGGCTCACCCCAATACACGCCGTTATAAAAACCAACGCGCTCGTAATATTTCTTATCAAAGAGATTAATCACGTTGACCGACGCAGAAACCTGTTCGTCGAACTGGTAGCGCGACATCAGATTGACCACGGTGTAGCCCTGTTGCGTGATTTTCGCCCGGGTGGTTATTGGCCGGCCTTCGCTGTTGCGCTGCCCGGTCGGGCGGTTGCTGAAGTCGTAGGTTTCGCTCTGCCAGTTCACGGCGCCGCCGACCGTCAGTTTGCGCCAGGCGCCGGGCAGGCGGTAGGCGCTGGAGATCTTCACCAGGTTCAAGGGTTGGCTGGTGTTGTTGCGTTTGTCAGAGCCATTGACCGAATGGGTGTAGGTGTAGCCGGCGGACAGGTTCCAGTCCGGCATGATTTCACCGGCGGCTTCCAGTTCGAAGCCGTTGACCTTATTACCTTTGCCGCCGGATTTGTAGTACTCCTCGCCCGTGACCGGGTTGGGCGGGACTGAGTCATCCCGCTCGGCGACGTTGTCCTGGGTACTCCAGAAGTACGCGGCGGCCAGGTTCAAACGCTCGTTCAGCACACTGCCCTTGAGGCCCACTTCGTAGTTGCTGCCGACCACGGGCTCCAGGTACTTCTTGTTGGCATCACGGTAGTCCTGGGGTTTGAAAATGTCGGTATAGCTGGCGTAGACGGTGTACTGCGGCGTGATGTCGTAGAGCAGGCCGGCGTAGGGCGTCCACATATCATTGTGGGTCTGGCTGGTTTTGCCCGAAGCGGTCAGTTGGTCGTTGGCATCGTATTTGGGCTCTGCGCTTTCCAGCTCCCAACTGCCGTAACGGCTGCCCAGTACGGCGTGCAAGCGGTCTGTGAGGCTCAGCCTTGTGGCCAGGTAACCGGCTTTCTGTTGTTTCTTGCTGTGCTCGCCCTTCAGGTCGGTCACCTGGTCGGTGAACTTGCCGATGCCGCCCATGTGCTTCCAGTCCTGAATGGGGTAGTAGCTGGCTGGCAGGTCGCTGCGCATGAAGGGCGAGACATCCCGTTGGGCGGCTTCGCCATAGCCCATCATCAGCGCGTGTTCGCGGCCCAGCAGCGTGTAGCTGCCGGCCAGGTTGAGGTCGATGGCCTCCATGCGCGAAGTGCCGCGCATATGGCTGGCCCAAGCCGTCATGCCGCTGCGGTCGGGGTTGGGGAAACCGGCGCCGCCGTAATACACCTTGCCATCGGTGTCGCTCTGGCGATGGGTATAGGCGGCCTTCAGGTGCCAGTCGCCGCCGAGCCGATGGTCGAGGGTGGCGAAGGTGGTCTTGTCGGTCAGCGGCCAGGAACTCCAGTGCGCCGCCATGTTGGTGGAGCGGGGCAGCCTGGCCTTGCCGCCCTGGCTGTTCCAGTAGGGCACGGTCCCCCAAGACGTGCCTTGCACCTGTTTGTCCTGGTAATCAAAGCCTGCGGCCAGCACGGTATCGTCGGAAAGGTCAGCCTCGAGAATGCCGTAGCCCACTGCCCGCTGCAGCCCATAGTTGTCACGAAAAGACTTGCTGTCGCGGTAAGCCAGCACGCTACGCCCGCGCAGTTTGCCGTCGAACGCCAGCGGGCCGCCCACGTCAACGTAGCTGTAGTAGTTGTCATGGCTGGCGCCACTGATGCCGGTCTTGGCCTGCCACTGGGCGGTAGGGCGCTTGCGCACCATGTTGACGGTGGCCGAAGGGTCGCCTGCGCCCGTGGTCAGGCCCGTCGCGCCGCGCACTACCTCGATGCGGTCGTAGATGATGGTGTCGGCGTCGGTCTTCATGTAGCCGAAAGTGTTGAGCATCCCGTCAACCTGGAAGTTGCTGATGCCATAGCCTCGGGCGGAGTAGTAGACACGATCGGAGTCGTAATGCTGAACGTTGACGCCCGTGGTCTGGCGCAACACATCCGTCAGGGTATTGAGATTGAAGTCGTCCATCTGCTGGCGTGTGATCACCGAGATCGATTGCGGGGTTTCCTTGACGGAGAGGTTCAGCCGCGTGGCGGTGCTCATCGAACCAGTAGTGTAGGCGCCGGTGTGCTCGGTGGTGGCGCCCAGGCCGTCGGCGCTGATGGTGGTCGCGCCCAGTTCCAGGGCTTTGGCGGGGGCTGTATCGGGGTCGGTGTCGGCCCGCGAATCCGGGCTCAGCGCCAGGCTGAACAGGCCGAGGGTGAAGGTCATGGAACGGGTGAAGGGCGCAAACATCGCTGCAGACTCCTTGTCGTCTTTGATACCTCCCCAGGCGGGGAGGGCTTGGTTCAAAGACGAAAGGAACTGCGGAACTTTAGGCTCAAACGAGAATGATTGTTATCTTTCTGTTACAAGGCCCTGGCTTACTTCGCCACCACTTCGGCGCCGTCGGCCTTCTTGGGCTTGATCAGGCTGAAGTCGATCAGCGCCTTCTGCTTGGTCTCGTAAGGGTTGCCGATCAACAGGGGGCGTGGCTTGAAGCTGTCGCTTACCAGGCTCTTGCTGTGGTCCAGCTCATCGAAACTCAAGCCTGCCATGTCGGCCCAGGTGTGGATCAACTGCGAACTGCTGTAAGGCCGTTGCAAGTCGCCGGCGAAGCTCCAGTCGTGGCTTTCACGCCATTTTGGCGAGGCGTAGGCCATGAACGGGATGGTGTACATCGGTGCGGTCGGCTTGCCTTCGTTACGGCCCAAGGTGTCGTGGCCGGCGGAGTCGAACACGTCTTCGCCGTGATCCGACAGGTACAGCAAAAAGCCGTTGGGGTCGGTCTTGGCGTAGTCCTTGATCAGGCTGGAGACCACAAAGTCGTTGTACAGCACCGCGTTGTCATAGCTGTTGTAGGTCGGCAACTGCGCATCGCTGACACCCGCCGGCACGCCCTGGCGGTCGGTGAACTTGTCGAAGGTCTGCGGGTAGCGGTACTGGTAGCTCATGTGGGTGCCCAGCAGGTGCACCACGATGAACTTGCGTTCGGCGGTATCGGCCAGGGCCTTGGAAAACGGCGCCAATACATCGCCGTCGTACTGACGGGCGTTCTGGTTGCGGTTGTTGTTGAGGTACACCTGCTCGTCGGCCTGTTCGGAAAAGGTCGTGAGCATGGTGTTGCGTTTGGTCATGGTCTGCTGGTTGGTGATCCAGAAGGTCTTGTAGCCAGCCTGTTTCATCACGCTGACAATCGACGGTGTCTTGAGGTACAGGTCTGGGTTTTCTTCGTCAGCGAAGGTCAGCACCTGTTGCAGCGCTTCAATGGTGTAGGGGCGCGGGGTGATGACGTTATCGAACACGGCCAGTTGGTCGCGCAGCTTGTCCAGCTCCGGCGTGGTGTTGCGCGGGTAGCCGTAGAGGCTCATGCGCTGGCGGTTGGTCGACTCGCCGATGACCAAGACAAGTGTGGACGGCTGGCCGGCCATGCTGTCCTTGAGGTTGTTCAAGGGCGGGATCTTGCTTGCACTGGTGAGCATGCCTTGCATGTTGTCCAACTGCTCGGTGTAGCGACGATAGGCGACGATCATCTGCCAAGGCACGGCAGGCTCGATGCGGGTTTCGAAACGATCGATGGCCAATTCCATGGTTTCGCTGGTGGCGATCTGTTTGACCAGTGGGTAGCCCACCACCGCCAGGACGATGGCAATGGCTGCCACGATCGACTGACCGCGCGGCAGGTACACCGGGCGCAAGCGCGTCCACAGGAAGATGGCGAAGGCGGTGTGGGCAATGAACGCCAGCACGATCCACCAGGCAAAGTATTGGGTGGCGTATTCGCCGGCTTCAGAGATGTTCGACTCGAACATGATGAAGATGACGCTCTGGGAGAATTCCTGCTGATAAATGAAGAAATAACCCAGGCTCGCCATGGAGCAAGCCCACAGCACCACGCCGATCAAGGCCGCGAGCAGGCGCGTACGACGCGGGAACAGCAGCATCGGCGCCAGCCACAGCGCACTCATGAAGAAGGCCTGGCGGAAGCCACTGAAGCCGGAGGTGCCGGTCAGTTGGATAAGAAGTTGGGTAATACCCGAGAAATACCAGAAAAACAGGAATAACCAGCCAAGGCCGGCCCAATCAAAGCCTTTCGCAGTCGTCGTGCTGCGTTTGAACATCGCCATCCAGCGCCCCATCAGAAAAAGATTGTCGCGCACAGGCGCGCAACATCGGGCCGCCCAGGAAGTGAGCGGCATCGCGGAACGGGAGTATCAAGAGGGGAATGTGAAAACTTTGTGAGTTTTCTGTAGGTATTGCCTTACAACGCGTTCGGCCAAGACTTCAGCACAGGACTGGCTTGGCATCTGACGGTTGATCGAGCTGGGCTTGAAGGTGCAAGCGCAGGCGCAGGACTTCCTGTTGCAACTGATCGCGCTCGTCTTTCAACTGGCGCAGTTCATCGCGACGGAGGGTGACGTAGAGGGTCTGTGGCGGACGGGTCATCTGTGCTGTGCTCATTGCTTACCTCGCAAATAGCCGGTAGATCGCGGTGCCAAAACAGGTTTTTGGCAACAGTCGGAAGCAAGTTTGAATTCTTTTTCGCAGCAAGGGAACTTTTTTATTTTTGGTGGTCGTGTGACTTTTACCGGGGTGATGGTGAAACGATGGCAACTTTTTTGTCATGAAACTACACGGATCCGCTCTGGACTAACCCTCATTAGCCTCATTGCGCTATAAACTATGTCACACATTTTTTAGAAGTTAGGAGCATCAGCACATGCAACTGGGGATTATCGGACTAGGCCGCATGGGCGGTAACATTGCGCGGCGCCTGATGCTCAATGGGCATACCACCGTTGTATACGACCGTAACGAAGCCTTCGTCAAAGCCTTGAGCGAGGAGGGCGCCACCGGCGTCGCCGACTTGAAAGCGCTGGTGGCCGGCCTGCAAAAGCCCCGTGCTGTCTGGGTCATGTTGCCGGCGGGCGCGCCCACCGAAGACACCATCAACGCACTGAGCGAACTGCTGGAAGACGGCGATGTGATCATCGACGGCGGCAACACCAACTACAAGGACGACGTGCGTCGCGGCAAAGCCCTGGCTGAAAAGGGCCTGCACTATGTAGACGTGGGCACCTCGGGCGGCGTCTGGGGCCTGGAACGTGGCTACTGCATGATGATCGGTGGTGACACCGAGACCGTGAATCGCCTCGACCCGATCTTCAAAAGCCTGGCGCCGGGCCTGGGTAACATCCCGCGCACCAAGGACCGTTCGGCCTCTGCCGACCCACGTGCCGAGCAGGGCTACATTCACGCCGGCCCAGCGGGTTCGGGGCACTTCGTCAAGATGATCCACAACGGCATCGAGTACGGGATGATGCAGGCGTTTGCCGAAGGTTTTGACATCCTCAAGACCAAGAACTCGGAAAACCTGCCGGAAGACCAGCGCTTTGACCTCAACGTCGGCGACATCGCCGAAGTCTGGCGTCGTGGCAGCGTGGTGTCGTCCTGGCTGTTGGACCTGACCGCCGACGCCCTGGCCACCGACCCCAAACTTGACGGCTACTCGGGCTCCGTGGCCGACAGCGGTGAAGGCCGTTGGACCATCGAAGCAGCCATGGAGCAGGCGGTGCCGGTTCCGGTGTTGTCGACCTCGCTGTTCGCGCGTTTCCGTTCCCGCCAGCAGAGCACCTACGGTGACAAAATGCTGTCTGCCATGCGCTTCGGCTTTGGCGGCCATGTGGAGACTTCCAAAAAATGACCGCCAACGGCAAGAAACCCAAGGCCGAACCTGCTCCACCCACCACATTGTTTCTGTTTGGCGCCCATGGCGACCTGGTCAAGCGCCTGCTCATGCCGGCGCTGTACAACCTGAGCCGCGATGGGTTGCTGGGCGATGGCCTGCGTATTGTCGGCGTTGATCACAACGCCATCAGCGACGCGGACTTTGCCAAGAAACTCGAGGACTTCATTCGTACCGAAGCCTCCAGCAAGGTCAGGGGCAATGCCGAGAACGCCCTCGACCCCGCGTTGTGGGCACAATTGGCCAAGGGCATCAGCTACGTCGAGGGCGATTTCCTCGACGACAGCACCTATGCCGATATCGCCAGCAAGATCGCTGACAGCGGCACCGCCAATGCGGTGTTCTACCTGGCCACCGCTCCGCGCTTTTTCAGTGAAGTGGTGCAGCGCCTGGGCAGCGCTGGCTTGTTGAATGAAACCGACGATGGCTTTCGGCGCGTGGTGATCGAGAAGCCGTTCGGCTCCGACCTGGCCACCGCTGAGGCGCTCAACGCCTGCCTGCTCAAGGTGATGAGCGAGAAGCAGATCTACCGCATCGACCATTACCTGGGCAAGGAGACGGTGCAGAACATCCTGGTCAGCCGCTTCTCCAACGTGCTGTTCGAAGCGTTCTGGAACAACCACTACATCGATCACGTGCAAATTACTGCCGCTGAAACCGTCGGCGTTGAAACCCGGGGCAACTTCTTCGAGAAGACCGGCACACTGCGGGACATGGTGCCCAACCATCTGTTCCAACTGCTGGCAATGGTCGCCATGGAGCCGCCGGCAGCCTTTGGTGCCGACGCGGTTAGGGGTGAGAAGGCCAAAGTGGTCGGTGCGATCCGCCCCTGGTCGCTGGAAGATGCGCGGGCCAACTCCGTGCGCGGCCAATACACCGCCGGAGAAATCGCCGGCAAGCCATTGCCCGGCTATCGCGAAGAAGTCAACGTCGCGCCGGACAGCAGCACCGAGACGTTCGTCGCGCTCAAAGTGATGATTGATAACTGGCGTTGGGTCGGTGTGCCGTTTTACTTGCGTACCGGCAAGCGCATGAGCATCCGCGACACCGAGATCGTGATCTGCTTCAAGCAGGCGCCTTATGCACAATTTCGCGATACCGAAGTCGATGAACTCAAGCCCACTTACCTGAAAATCCAGATCCAGCCTAACGAAGGCATGTGGTTCGACCTGTTGGCCAAGCAGCCTGGGCCGACCCTGGAGATGGCCAATATCGAATTGGGCTTTGACTACAAGGACTTCTTCGAGATGCAGCCGTCGACGGGTTACGAAACCCTGATCTACGACTGCATGACCGGCGATCAGACCCTGTTCCAGCGCGCCGACAACATCGAGAACGGTTGGCGTGCGGTGCAGCCGTTCCTGGATGCGTGGAAGGAAGATGATGGTATCCAGGCCTACAAGGCCGGTGAAGATGGCCCAGCGGCGGCCGATGCCTTGCTGGCCCGCGATGGCCGCGCCTGGCATAGCCTCGGATGAGTGACGTGACGATTCAACCCATCCGGTTTGTCCTCAGCGATGTGGACGGGACGCTATTGCATCCCGACCACAGCCTCAGCCAACGCACCGCCGATGCCATTCGCGCCATGCGCGAGGCTGGGGTGATTTTCAGCCTGGCCAGCGGGCGTCCGCCCAAGGCCATGCGGCATTTGATCGAGACCTTTGGCATCGATGTGCCGGTGGCTGGCTTTAATGGCGGTACGTTGGTCAACCCGGATGGCAGCATCCTGGTTGCGCATCATCTGCCGGCGGAAGCTGCACTCATCACCCTGGCGCTGTTTTCCGCCGAGCCGGACGTGGAAGTCTGGGTGTTTGCCGATGGCGACTGGCTGCGCCGTGATCCGCCCGGGCCCATGGTGCAGCGCGAAGCCGATGGCTTGGGCTATGGGCCGGTAGTGGTGGAAAGTTTCGAGCCTTACCTGGACAGGGTCGACAAGATCGTCGCCGCCAGCAACAACACCCAGTTGTTGGTGGAGCTGGAAGCGCAATTGCAGCCGAAAGTGCAGGGGTTGGCCCAGGTGTCGCGTTCGCAGCCGGTGTATCTGGACGTGACCGCGATGCTGGCCAACAAAGGCGAAGCCTTGAAAACCCTGGCCGAGCACCTGGGCGTGCCGCTTGCACACACGGCTGCGATTGGCGACGGTGGCAATGACCCGGCGATGTTTCATGTGGCGGGGTTGTCGATTGCCATGGGCCAGGCCGAAGAAACCGTCAAGCGCCAGGCCAATGTGGTCACCGGCAGCAATGTCGAAGACGGCGCTGCCGAGGCGTTCGAACGGTTTATTCTCGCGGCACGCTAAGTAACTGACGTTTTAGTGCGCAACTTCCAGCCGATGTTTGGCGTTGGCTGGAAGTTGCCGCATTGCATTACTTCGGCATTGCCCAGGACTGCAACTGGTGGCCATCTTTATCGAGCTCGGCGCGGGCCTGTAACAACAGGTTTTCAAGTTGGGCCGGGTCGGTATAGGCAGTCGACGGCAACTGTTTGCTGCCGATGCGGGTGTTGGTGCGGTCGATGACGCTCAGGCTGAGGGCGCCAACGCCATCGTGCCAGGCCACGCATTGAAAAGGCTGGAAGGCACGGTCTGCAATCAAAAGAGCTTCGTTGATGCGCAGCGGAGCGTTCATTTGGGTCTTCTCTCTGTATGCCCATTCAAGTGAGTACCGGCGGTTGGGCTGACCGTGCGGTGGGTTACTTGTACTGATGCACGATGGTGGCGTGCGGGTCACATGCTAGGGCAAGAAAATTTAACTTTTCCTGATTGACGTCATGTAAGCGGCTGTTTTGAAAGCGCCATAAGCGTTTCACTGACGAGCAACTTTCGGCGTGCTACGAAACAGGCATGGCTTTTTGCCCGCACTTATAGCGAAAGGGTACAAGGAAAGCGTCAAGATCTTGCTAGGGTTACCAACAGTCGACACAAACTGTTGTTTCTAAATAACTTTAACAATATTGGCGCCAAGGAACAGTCATGGTTGCGACACCCGCCCAACGCCGCTTACTGGTGGTCGACCCCTGTGACGATTGCCACGGGTTATTACCCGGTTTACGCACCGCCGGCTGGGAAGTGGACAGCTGTGCCTTGGAGGCGGTGGGGGAGCGCTCCTGCGATGTGGGCCTGCTGCGTTTGCAACGCGATCACCTGGAACGCCCTGAAGCAGTCAAGGAGTTGATTGGTCGCAGCGGCACCGAGTGGATCGCCGTGCTCAGCCAGGATGTACTGCGTTTGCAGAACGTCGGCGATTTTGTCTGCGAATGGTTTTTCGACTTTCATACCTTGCCCTTCGATGTGTCCCGGGTGCAGGTGACCCTGGGCCGTGCGTTCGGCATGGCGCGCCTGCGTGGCAAGGGTTACGCGCCGGTGGATGAGCCCCACGAGTTGCTGGGCGAGAGCCGCCCCATTCGTGAGCTGCGCAAATTGTTGTCCAAGTTGGCGCCTACTGAGTCCCCGGTGTTGATCCGCGGTGACAGCGGTACGGGCAAAGAGTTAGTGGCCAAGACTTTGCACCGCCAATCCCAGCGGCACGCCAAGCCGTTTGTCGCGATCAATTGCGGCGCCATTCCTGAACACTTGATCCAGTCCGAGTTGTTCGGCCACGAAAAAGGCGCGTTCACCGGCGCCCACCAGCGCAAGATCGGACGTATTGAAGCGGCCAACGGCGGCACCCTGTTCCTCGATGAAATCGGCGATCTGCCGATGGAGTTGCAAGCCAATTTGTTGCGCTTTCTTCAGGAAAAACACATCGAACGCGTTGGCGGCAGCCAGCCGATCCCGGTGGATGTACGTGTGTTGGCTGCCACCCACGTCAACCTCGAGGCCGCGGTGGAGAAGGGCGCTTTTCGTGAAGACCTGTATTACCGCCTGAATGTGCTGCAAGTAGTCACCGCGCCGTTGCGCGAACGCCATGGCGACGTGGCGATGCTGGCCAACCACTTTTCACGTTTCTACAGCCAGGAAACCGGACGGCGCCCGCGCAGTTTCAGCGAAGAGGCCTTGGTGGCGATGGGGCAACACCCGTGGCCGGGCAATGTGCGTGAACTGGCCAACCGCGTGCGGCGTGGCCTGGTACTGGCCGAAGGGCGGCAGATCGAAGCGGCTGACCTGGGGCTGCAAGACCAGCAAGTCATGTCGGCGCCGATGGCGACACTGGAAGACTACAAGCACCGCGCCGAACGCCAGGCGCTGTGCGATGTGCTCAACCGGCACAGCGACAACCTCAGTGTCGCGGCCCGTGTACTGGGGATTTCCCGGCCGACGTTCTACCGGTTGCTGCACAAACACCAGATCCGCTAGGGCGGGTAAACCCAAAGTGGGAGCTGGCTTGCCTGCGAAGGCGGGAGTGCAGTCACCGATGCAGCAACTGACACACCGCCCGCAGGCAAACCAATCAGAAGTAATACGGGAATTTCAGGCTGAACGTAAAGTCCGGCGCATCATCGGTCATCCCAATCGCCAGGTTCGGCACGATGGTCAGGTTATCCGAGGCGGCAATCGTCATGCCCACGTTGAAATAGCCGGCGTTGGCATCGCTGGACACCACTGATTGCCAGTCGCCGCCATCGGGCTTGAGCTTGCTCTTGCGCTGCACCAGGTCGGAAACCGAGAACGACATGCTCATCTTCTCGTTCAAGGCAAAGGCGACGCCGACCCCGAATTGGAAGCTGTCGCCCAGGCGTACCTTGCCTCCTACCTTCTGATTGACTTCGCTGCTGATGTCATCGAAAGAATCTTCAAAGTTGTGGGTGTACGACAACGAACCGAACAGCACGGCCGGGTCGAAGGTCTTGACCAGGGAGATGCCCGGCGTGACCGACCAGACCCCGTTGCCCGTAGGCAGGCTTTCGGGCACGTAGAGGTTGTCGTTGTTAGGTTGCTTGACCAGTTTGATGCCGAAGGGCTCTTTGCCCGTCGGGGCCTTGACGCGCACCGACACCACCGCATCGGGCAAGGTCGGGGTTTCGTCGAGGAACTTGTAAGCCACGCCAAAATTGACATCGCCGATGGTCGGGTCACGGGTCACGGAACCTTCGGAGGTGGCGGTGGCGTCGTTGCCAGCGCCGCCCGACTGGTAGGTGGACTCGCGGTACACCACCGGCACGTTCAGGTCGAACTGCCAGCGGTTGTCGACGTTGTAGCGCCCGGTAAGGTCCAGGGTCCAACTGTCGGACTTGATCCGGTCCAGGTTGATGTTGCCGAGGAAAATCGAGTCCAGCGCCAGGAAACCATTGAGCGTCAACTGGCGCGCGTCATAACGGGCATAGGTGATGCCGGTTTCCACGCTGAACTTGCCATTACCGAAAAAGCCGCTGGCTTCGTTGTACAGGTTGCTCACACTTTGCGCAGGGGCCGAGTCGTCCTTGAGGGACTGGCCGTAGGAGCTGCCACCCCCGCCAGCGCCACCGGATGCCGCGGCTGCGCCCGTACCGCTAGCCGCGACAGTGTTAGCGCCGTTCTTGAAGTCAGCCGGTGATTTGGCCAGGCGCCTGGGGGCGGGCGTTGCCGGTTGGTCCTCGACCTGGCGCACACGTTGCTCCAGCACGGCCAAGGCTTTTTGCTGCACGTCGTAGCGTTGCTTGAGTTCCAGCAGTTCCTTCTTCAGGGTTTCGATGTCAGCGTCTGGCGCGGCATACAGCACGGATGCGGGCAAGAGCGTACTCAAACAAACCACCGCACGTAGCGATAACGATCGATGCATGAAATAAGCCGTCCTTTTCTAATGCGAAAGTGTCGAGGGTCAGCGTAGTTCAATAACCGAGCGTGCGTAGGCCTTTGAGTTGATCCAGGTTGCAGTTCAACGCGGCGTTGTTCAGCCCGTTATTGTTCATCACGACATTGATCTGGGTGATGTTTCTGACAAGGTTGCTATCGCCGGTCAATACCGTGCCCTGCAGCACATTGCCGGCGCCGATCTGTTGCAGGCTGTTGCCCTGGTTTTGATTGGCCTGGATGGCCATCTGCACGCCGCCACTGTTGGCCGATACGCTGACGCGGCCCGCGGCGCTGTCCCCGGTCACTGTGCCGCCCGCCACCAGCACCTGGCCGGACTGCAGGTTATTGGCGGGGGTAACCCCATTTTCGACGTTGATGCCCACATTGTTGTAGGCCGCGTTGCCATCGCCGGCGGTGCGTACACTTTGGGTCACGCCCTGGCCGCTGCCGAGGCCGGCACCCCCGACCACATTGCCGGTGCCCGTGTTGGGGCGCGTGCCGGTACCGGTTGAGCCGGTGGTTTGCACGTAGAACTGTGGGGTAATGGTGGTCTTGTCGATCTGCATGTTGGCCGTGCCGGTGATGTTGCTACCTTCGGCATTGGTCCAGGTGCTGCTCATGACGATGCCAAAGCTGATGATGCGTCCCGGCATCACATAACGGCCGCGCAGCTCGGCCATTTCGGCGTCCTTGAGTTCGATGGGCTTGAACCCCGAGGACGCATAAGCAGGCATTGAGGCGGCCAGACACAAGACCGTCAGCCAACGGGAAGTGTTCATCTGCTGCTCCTGGGGCGTCCTGCCCCTTATTGCGCTTCTAGAAGAAGTCGCTCTGGATAAAACCGAAATCCATCAGCTCGGCATCGCCCACAGGCCGGAACTCATTCATCTGGCTCTTGGCGGTCAGCGGCAGGGGCGGGTCGAGCAAGACGTTGGCCTTGTCGTAACCCTCGCCCAGTACGGCGAAGACAATGCCATTCCAGCCTTTGACGAAATCGTCATGGGAATAGCGCTTGTGGCCCAATACGGGGTCGCCGATGTACACCCAGTCCTTGTCGGCCCGTTGCAACACCACGAAGTGCTTGTAGCCGCGAATTTCCAGCAGCACCACCACGGGGATTTTCACGGTCAGCAGGGTCTCAGGCGCGATCTTGTAGCCCCGGGCACGCATGCCGATGCTCTCGAGGTAGCGCTTCATGTCCAGCATGGAAAAGCCCTGGGTTCGCACCAGGTCCTGGTCGGCGGTGACCAGCATGCCTTTGATGATGTGTGCTTCGTCGACGTCCAGCCAATAGGCCTGGCGCAGGATGGTGGCGAGTGCTGCGGCACCGCAGCTGAAGTCGGTTTTCTGTTCCACCAGGTTGGCGAACCGGCGCTCGCGAATGCTCTCGACCTTCTTGAAAATCACCGCACCGCCGGGCATGGCGGAAATCGCCATGGTGCCTGCCCAGGTCGTGCCGGTGAGTAACATCAGGAGGGTGAGGGTCGCGATACGCATGATCGAATGACCTGTTGGACACTGGAATAAAAAAGGGCCTTGTCGCCAAGGCCCCGTTGGATCAGAAGCGCACGCCGCTGGCGCAGACGCTGCAACCTTGGCCGATCGACAGGCTGTTGCTGCCTTGGTTGCCTGCACCCGATTGCAGGTTGACACCTACGTTGCCGGAGTTGCGGTTAACCGAGTTGTCGAGGCTTGCGTTGTTGGACACGTACTGAGGCTTGCCATAACCATGGCTGCTGGCGGCCGTGTTCAGGTAGCTGTTGTTGAGCGAGTTCTGCTCGGTGTTGGACGCTGCTGCGATGTTCTTGCCGTCAGCGGTGGTGATGGCCAGGTTGTTTTTACCCTGGTTACCCTGGCCGGCCTGGCCGTTGTAACCCACGTTGCCGGAGTTGCCGGTGATGGAACCGTCCAGGGAGGCGTTGTTTTGCGTGCCTTTGTTGACGAAGTTGTTATGCGAGCTGCCTTGGTCGACATCGATCACGGCAAACACGGTGGCGAAGTCGCCTTTGGCACTGGAAATGGCGCCGGCGTTGTCAGCCTGGTTGCCGGAACCTGATTGTGCGTTGACCCCGACATTACCGCTGTTGCTATTTACCGAGTTGTCGGCTGATGCGTTGTTCTCGGTGTTGGTGTCGTCGAATTTGTTGTGTTCGCTTTTCTGTACGTCAGTGACCACAGCGGCCACAGTACCGGTGGGTTGTGGGGTTGGATGCCAGCCACCCGCTTGAGCAGCAGCAGCCATGAGTGCGGCGAGAGCGAAAACCATTGGTTTCAGAGCCATTTGAGGTTTCATGGTGTTTCTCCTTGCTTCTAATTAGTTGGTTAAGTGTTGGTACGGTCTAACGAACGTCTACCAAGCGGTTACTTGATAGTGATGCCCAGGGTGTTAGCCACTCGGTTCCCCACCCCGGCACTCTGGTTCACCTGTGTCACTCCTCGGCTGCCGGTGAAGGCCTGGTCGCTGGTCACGACCTGGCGGCTGCCAGTGGTGGGGGTGAGCCCTGAGTCGGTTGCCAGCGTCGTCGTGTTCTGTTGCAACAGGACGCTGTCATCGATGCTCTGCGGGCCAGGGTTGAGGCTGATCCGCACAGCGTTGATGGATTGGTTATTAGCCCCGGCAGACTGGTTGATGCCCAGTACGCCGTTGCCACTGCTGAATGAGTTGCCCTGGATCGCGGCCTTGGCGTTCAGGGACGGGTCGACCTTGCCGTCGACGCGCTGGATGTCGACGTTGGTGGCCTGGCCACCGAGCGCGATGGCGCGGCTGTTGGACATTTGTTGCCCCGTGCCGGCGGCCTGGTTGATCGACAGCACGCCGTCGTATTGCTGGCCGCTGTGGTTGATCACGGCGGTGTTGTCGGCCATGGCCGAGGCGCTGCCCAGCAGGGCAAGCACCAACAGGGCGCGCTTCATCACTTGCCCCCCATCATGCTGCCGAGGTTGTTGAGCGGCGCCATGCCACGCTGGATCGATTCGCTGATCTGCCCGCCCATGCTGCTGCCGCTGCCCGCACCATGGCCTGCCGCTGCGCCAGCGCCGAGTGTCGACATGCTGTTTTGGGTGGCGCCCAGGCCCGACAGGCTGCCGTTGGGCTGCAGGGAGCGGGCGAGGCTGGAACCACTGCTGATGCCGCCGATGTCCCTGTCACTGAGTTCGCCGGTCAGGGCGCTGTTGATCTCTTTGCTGGGGTTGGCATTGGCGGTGTTGGGGTAGGGGTCGGGCAGCGAGGTGCGCCCGTACATGTGGCCCTGCACCGTACGCCCGGTCACGATCACACCGTCACCCGCCTGGCTCGTCAGGCTGACACCTGCACTGAGCACGCAACTGATCAGCAGTACGTTTATCGACGAGGCGTGTGTGAGTGTGTTCACGGCGGCAGTCCTTATTCTTAACGCTGACCCTAAACAGCGTTGTCAGGGAAAGAGCAGAAGGCGTGCCGCTTTTTATTAGATGTGGTTATTCAAGGGGTTGGGAGAAAGTCGAGGCAAAGTGATGGCAACCCTGTATCAGGGTTGAAACAGTCTCAAAAGCTTGAGATAGGCCGATGCTCATCTCACGCTGTCTCAGCCATGTAACACTGCCTGTGACAGAACCATGAATCCGCATACGGCGGGCGATGCAGGTGAGGGAGGTGTTTCAAAAATGGACACCTGCGGCCCAAACGTCCCGCTTCGTGCGAGCGGGCTCAGCCCTTGGGGGCTTTACGGGGAATGGAGTTGAGCACGGGGTTGCCGTCCTGGTTTTGGGTCAGGTAGACCGGCAACACCTTGGGCAGGGAGGGCACGAGGTTGTTGACCTCATTGATGTTGTAGATACCGCCGACGCGAATCGCGCCGGTACTGGCGTCTGCGAGCATCACCGGCTTTTTCAGGTAGCGGTTGATCAGGGGCAAGGCGTCCGTGAGGGTCAGGTTGTCGAGCACCAGCTTGCCCTGGCGCCATGCCAGCGCGGTGTCATCGGCATTGATAGCGGCGACCTGCGGGGTCGCGTCACCCTGATGGAAACTGGCTTGCATGCCTGGGCTAAGCGGCACACTGGCATGCTCGCCGTCGCTGGAGATCTGCACCGAGCCCTCCAGTAACATCACCCGCACCTGATTTTCATATTCCCAGACATTGAATTGCGTGCCGGTCACTCGCACCTGGCCTTCGCCGGCCCGCACGATAAACGGGTGGTGGCTGTCGTGCGTGACGTTGAAGAACGCTTCGCCCTTTTTCAGGGTGGCACGGCGCTGGTCCTTGTAATGGCTGTAGACCAACTCGGTGCCCAGGTTCAACTCCACTTGGCTGCCATCGCCCAGGGTGACTTTTTTCAAGCCATTGGCTGCTTCGAACCGCTCATAGGAGCTGGGCAACCAGCCCGCTTCCCAGCCGGTGAAGGCGGCAAGCGGCAATGCCGCCAGGCACACCGCTGCGGCCACCGCGTAGGTGCGCAAGGGGCTGGCTGGCTTCTTGATTGGGACCACCACCGCCTCAGGCTTGTCGCGGGGCAGGTGGTCGGCCACGTCCCAGATCTCGAGCATGGCTGCATATTCGAAGGCGTGCAGCGGATGGGCATCGTGCCACTGGGTAAAAGCCTGACGTTCGCCCGCCGTGCAATCTGCAGCATGCAGGCGCATGCACCAATGCGCGGCGGCGTCGGTGATGGCGTCATATTCGGTTTCTGAAAGGGGCTTTTCGCTCATTAACTCATCCTGATTTCCCACATTCTAACCTCCCAAGGTGGACGGCGAGAACTGCATCATGGCGATTGCACATCAATTGGAACTTATTCTTGTTTGTGTGCGCCTAAAAATTCAGGAATTAACCTGTCGTCCACTATGGAGTACGAAAATGTTGAAGAAAACCTTGATCGCCCTGTGTGCTACTTCCGCGCTGTTGAGCGCTGGCGCCGCCATGGCCGACAAGCCGGGTGCAGGCTGGATCACCATTGAGAAAGCCATCGAGGTGGCGAAAACCAAGGCCGGCTACATTGAGGTCTACGCCGCTGAAGCGGATGACAATGGCTATTGGGAAGTCAAAGGTCGCAAGTCCGATGGCATCGTGTATGAGGCGCGCATCGACGGCGCTTCCGGTAACGTGCTGCGTGACCAGAAAGACTGATGCACTCGCCGGGGGCCGTTCAGGCGCCCGGCTCCACCTGGCGGCCAAGATGGGTGATCAGGTACGTCACCGAGTCGGCGTTGGCCAGAATGGTGTCAATCCGTTTATCAGGGACTGACATGAAAATGATCCTCGCGTCCTGCAAGGTCTTGGCGCCGGTGGCCTTGAAAATTTTCTTTTCAATTGCAGAACCTGGTTTGAAGTCTTCCCACAGTTCGGTGAGGGTGTCTTGAGTCTTGAACAGCATCGTTGCAGGCGTCATCGTCGATAACGCGGTGCTGCGCAGATCTTCCAGGGTGGTTTTAAGCACTTCGGCGCCGGGCCTTTCGATATTGATCAAGTCTGGGAAGGGTCGCATGCTGTCCAGGTAGGCAATGTCCACGGTGTCGAGCTTCAAGTGCGATAATTCGTGAATCAGCGTGCTGGCCCTGGCGTGCGTCGATATGTTGAACGCCACATTTTCCAGCAGACGGTTCTGGTAGACGTCCAGATTGGGGTCGAAGAATCGGCTCAGAAGATACAGCTTGCGTTCTGTGTCAGCGGGAATCATGAATGCATAATCCGACGCCGGATCCTGTCGGCTGGTGCCCGCGACAAAACGCATGGAGTTCGGACCGGTCAAGCTGGGGTCGGTGAGTTCATCGATGATCTCGTCGATTATTTTTGTGACTCTCAAGACCTGGTCCGGGGTCAGTGTGACGACACCAAACATTTCCCCTAAAAATCGCCCAACCCGGCTGTCAGGGTCGCGTTGTACAGCAAATTGCGCAACGTTGCGGCGGCAGTTCAGCGCGTAATAAGTCGCAAAGTTCAACGCTTCAGTGATGGCCTGGGCTTTCCAATAGGTCAACGCGCCAATATCGCGGATACCGACCGCTTCAATGTTGATGTCTCGTACCTCATTGCGCCACGTCTTGAGGTACGACTGGGCCCTGCCGAAGCGCGGCTCCTGGCCGTCCAGCTTCAGTACCCATATGCCCTGCGCATTACGGCCGATGTACGGCCCCACCTGCTCGTCGTTGGCGAGGCGCCAGTGTTGTGCGGCTTTCTTGACGCTATACACCTTGCCGGCCAGCGGCACGTAGTATTTCGCGTTTTTCTGGTCTTCATACACCTGGCTGAGCGTGCTCTTTTTCAGGTCTTGCAACGCCACGTCCTGTGCCTCGAACGGTTGCAGCCGGGTGCGCGAAGGGCAGGTGACATGCCAGGTGGCGAGGGTGGTGGCTGCGGGCAGTGACTCATCTGTCAGCTCGGCCAGCGAGCGCTCCTTTTCAGTGGGTGGGGCAAGGGCGGTGCCGTCCAGCGCACTGCGCAGGGCGGCCATTTGCGCCACGCCCCTGACGAAATCCTTGAATGCAGCCTGCCACTGGTGTAGCTGCAAGGCTTCGGCCGAGCGCTTGAACAAGGTGTAGCTACGCCATACCACCAGCGGGTAGGCGAGTTTGCCGGCCATGAACTGCACCGCCGTCGGGATTTGCGTGCCGAACAAGCGGGTCGCATGATCCCACAAGGTCTTGGTGCCTTCTTCGAATTGGCTGCCCAGTACCTTGAGCAACATCAATGTGTTCTCGCTGAACAGGTAATGCAGCACATTGCCCGTCACTGCCGAAGCGGCCAGGCGGATATCGGACGGGCTATGCTGGTTGTTTTTCAGCAAATGGCGGTAGGTGGCCTGGTGCGGATCTTCCAGGTGCATAAGCACCCAATCCTGCAGGATGCCGGGCCTTTGTATCTCATCCAGCAAGGCCGTTTCATCCGCGTATTCCTTGAACACATGCTGTTCGCTGTACGGCGCGTAGAGCACCCATGGACCCTCGCCAGGAAACTGCGGGCCGATCAGGTACACACCCAGCACCTTGGCGGTACTGGCGCCTTCGGTAGCGATCAGTTCCAGCGGTCGAATCATCGCCGTGGTCCCGCTGAGTGAAGCTCGGGCCACGGTGTCCGGCATATCGAAAATCTGCTGGACCAGGCTCAAGGCTCGGGTGGAAAGCCGCTCCTGCAACCGTTGCTCGTCGGCGTGTTGCAGCGCTTGCCACGGCAACTGACGGCAAAACAGACGCCTGCGTTGGCGTGCATCATCGGTTTGCGCCTCAAGGTGGCTTCGCACCTGTTGCTGATAAGCGCTTTTGAGATCCAGCTGTCGCACCATTTGTATCACGGCACTTGCGTCCAGGGCTTGCGGTAATGACTTTGCCGTGCGTGAACGTGGGCGGATGTGTTGAACCGTCAGATTTGGCCAGTGCCGCAACGCAAAGTCGGTCAGGTTGTCGACATTCACATCGAGCACTGCATCGGTGGGGATCAGGATGTGATCGGGGTTGAGCGCCTGGCCGGGAAAGCGCGCCTCAAGCAGCGTCATCAGCGTGGTGAAGGCATAAGCACGCAGGGGTTGGATGTCATGCAGGTAGTCATGTTCCTCGTCGGCGTTGTTGCAGTACTGCTCCAGAAGCTCAGCCTGGTGGATTTGGTCCTGGGCCGGCGCCACACCCAGCCACACCGGCAGTGCCTGCTGGTTGACCATGGCATCGGCCAGTGTGATTGCCCTGCCAAGGTTGGTGGGCGGAGGCTGTTCGATGACGGCGTCCAGCCGATCCTGCAAGGCACGGGCGCGCAGGCCCATGGATTGCAGGTGATCCACGCCTTCCATGACCGCGTCGTTGTAGCTGTCTACTCGGTCATTCAACAGGTCCTGATCAATACGTTGCAGCGGGCCCTGGCGAAATGCCTGATGGGGCTCGCGCAAGCTGAACGGCAGATTCTCCAGCAGGCTCAAGCTGTTGATCGGGTGCGCCAGGCGCTGGGTGATTTCATCGCGCAGGGCGTTGATCGAGGCAAAGACTTCGTAGCCCAGGCGCGGGGTCCAGAGCAGCGCCTGGCCCGAGCGCTGCGGGTCGATACCGCCGCGCTCAGTAATCACGAACGTATTGGCCAGCGGTTGTGGCGTATCGACGGCGTTCAAGTCCAACGTCAACCCATAGGCATCCGGCAAAAATCCGTTAAGGCCATGGCGTGTCAAGCGCGACAGACTGTCGGGCTGAAGTAGCGTGTCGAGAATGGCCTGGCTTGTGGGCGCCAGGGTTTTATCCAGCGACCTCAGCTCGGCTTCGCTGCGTAACCCCACCAGCATCGAGTGGGCGTGTTTGGCGTGAGTCTTGACCAGAAACTCATGGGGTTGCTGGCGCATGGCGTGCTTGGAAAACAGCAGCAGGACGCGCTCGATGACGGTGTTGAACGTCTTGAGCGTCATGCTTGGCAAATGCACGAAGACATTGCCTTCGCCCCGCGTATAGAACTTCGTCCTGGACGAGAAGGGCACCGCAGGCGCCTCTTGGGCCAGGCGTTCAATGAAGTGCTCAAGCATGCTCAATGACTGCACTGTCGCACGCTCTTCACGCTCCTGGGCACGCGTGGCGTAGGTATTGATAAACACCTCTTCGGCTTTGACTGACTGTTGCTGCAGTTGCAGTTCAGCGTTGAGCGTGTCAGCGACGATGCTACGTAAGGTCGGGTGGTGCGCGCGCTCCATCGCCAGCGCACGCTCAATCGCCCGCAGGTTCTGAAGCTGCAGCCGGGCGCGCTCGGCCTTGACGGTCGTAGGGCGGCCATTACCACGGGTGACCGGATGCAAGGTCCAGCGCCCGTTGGTCTCCAGTGTGGCCAGTTGATTGTCCAGCAAGGCACGTACGTCCAGGGCACTGTCGAGCAGGGCTGCGAGGTCCACTTGACCATCGCTGCGCCGGTAGATTTCCAGGGCGTGGTTAAGGTTGTCCGTTTGCTTGCGCGCAATGTCTTGTACCAAGGTCACGAACACATTGCCGGGTATCGGCCTTGCCGCGATGGTGATCGGGTCCAGGCCGAGCAGCGTGTCGCGCTCATCCAATGAGAGGAAGTTGAGCCATTCGTCCTCGTAGCCTTCGGCCTTGAGCATGCTCAGTAACCGGTCTTTGAGGTCGTCGAGGTTTTCCAGCACCTGTAACCCGCGCGATTGGGTGTAGAGGTACGCGTGGTGCTCGGTGAGCATCAAGGTGCTCGCTGGTTCAACGTAATGTTGATGAGGGGCATAAAGGCGCACCTTTTCTACGCTGAGGTTTTCGGCATGGGCGCTGCGGGCGCTTTGGTCGCTGAGGAACAGGGCCTGAAGTGCGTGGCTTTCCTCGGCGGTAATGATCTCGCCCTGGCGCTTGAGCAACACATCGAGGCGAAACTTCTGCGCCACGCCTTGAGCAAAAAAATCCACGCGCGAGGTGCCGCTGTCGATATCTTCATTCCAGTAGGTCTGCAACAGGCTTTCCAACAGCTTCGAGAAAGTACTGGAGCTTTGTTCGATCAAGGCCTCCCAACGCCGGTGATCTTCTTCCCGTTCAGAGGCAGTGAAGCCAGTGGTGTCATGTTTTGGGTTCGAGTATTCGCGTGTCTGCCCTTTGGGCCACCTGTGGCGCACATAAAATTGCAGCAGCGCTTCGCTCAAGGTCTGCGAGTTGACCCAACGTGGCGTTGCTTGCTCAGCTTCGCGGGTTAAGACATTGACCCGTGTGTCCCGTTGATCCAGGTGTTTGAAATGGGGGCGGGCCATGACGCTCAGCAGCGTGTCGAGCATGTCAGGCAAGGTCGGGGTTTTTTGCAGGTGGTCGAGCATGGCCTTGACGTTATCCAGCTGGCAGGCCTGGAGCATGCGTGCTTGCTCCGGCATGACTTCACCCTCGATGAGCTGAGTGGTCAACACCATGGGCGTGTCAGCGCCCAGCGCATTGCGTTGGTCCATCGACAGGTAGCTCAGCAAAGGGGCGCTCTGCAGTGGCTCTTCCAATTGCTCGATCAATTCACTCAGCAGGGCAGCGTGGCTGTCATAGACCTGTATGCCGTTATCCGGGGTGTAGAGCAATGCCTTGGCGGCGTCGGGTGTCGGGCTGATCGCGAACGCGCCGGCAAGGGGAATGGGGGGCTTGCCGGAAATGTTGATCAGGACCTTTTCAACGCGCATGGGGTGATCATGCCGGCTTGTGTCCTGCCGAGACTCGTCGGTAGCCAGGTAAAGGTTGTACAGCCAGTCAAGGTCTTTGGCGGTGAGCCCCAGCGTACGTTCACGAGCGGTGGGCGAGGCTTTGCCTTGGGGTTTGAGAAACTCAGGGAAGAAATACGGGGGTGTTAAGCGAACCACAGCCTGTCTCCGGCGTGCCAGGAAAAGCACAGGGTAGGCAGGCGTCCGTGGTGCAAGGCGGTAAATATTCAGCGCTGCGCACGTTGACAACGCAGAGCGTGCGTGGTGTTTAATCGAGGGTCTGGATGTCCCATTCGTTGCCCCTTCCAATCATAAAAACGGAGCTTCAAATGTCTGCGCAGTCCCCGACAGTTGCCACCGCTTGTGCCTCGATCCGCTTCGCTGAACTGGAGGAGTTACTTCATCAGGTGTTCGTTCGGCACGGCACATCGGCGCAGGTTGCTGAGATTCTTGCGCACAACTGCGCAAGTGCCGAGCGTGACGGTGCCCACAGTCACGGTATTTTTCGCATCCCCGGTTACCTTTCGACGCTGGCCAGTGGATGGGTCAACGGCACCGCCGTCCCCAGCGTGACCGATGTGGCCTCAGGCTTTGTGCGCGTCGATGCGGGCAATGGTTTTGCCCAGCCGGCCCTGGCGGCGGCGCGCCCGTTGCTGGTGGAGAAGGCACGCAGCGCCGGCATCGCGTTGCTGGCGATCCATAACTCCCATCACTTTGCTGCCCTGTGGCCGGACGTCGAGCCGTTTGCCGAGGAGGGGCTGTTGGCACTCAGCGTGGTCAACAGCATGACCTGCGTGGTGCCCCACGGCGCGGATCGTCCGTTGTTCGGCACCAACCCCATCGCGTTTGCGGCACCCCGGGCCGACGGTGCGCCGATAGTGTTTGACCTGGCCACCAGCGCCATCGCCCATGGCGACGTGCAAATCGCCGCGCGCAAAGGCGAGCGGTTGCCACCGGGCATGGGCGTCGATAGCCTCGGGCAGCCGACCCAGGACCCTAAAGCCATTCTGGAAGGCGGCGCACTGTTGCCATTTGGCGGGCACAAGGGTTCGGCACTGTCGATGATGGTGGAGTTGCTGGCGGCAGCGTTGACGGGCGGCAACTTCTCTTTTGAATTCGATTGGACGGACCACCCAGGCGCGCGTACGCCGTGGACAGGCCAGCTTCTGATCGTGATCGACCCGAGTAAAACCGCTGGGCAAAGCTTCGCCCAACGCAGCCAGGAGCTGGTGCGGCAGATGCATGCGGCGGGGTTGCGTCGATTGCCGGGGGACCGACGCCATCGTACGCGGGCGAAGTCGCAGGAAACCGGGATCGAACTGGATGTGCAGGCGTTGCGCGAGTTGAGGGCGTTGGCGGCGGGGTGAAACAGGCTGCGCGGGGGGCGCAGCCTGAATGGATCAGTTACGGCGACCCAGCAACAGGCCGACCACCAGGCCAAAGCCTGCGGAAATGGCCACGGTCTGCCATGGGTGCCCGCCGATGTAAGTCTCGGTGGCATCCACGACCGGCTTGCTGCGTTCACGCACGTTGGACACCGATTCCAGGGCTTGCTTGAGTTTGATGGCAACCTGCTCGCGCAGGGTTTCACCTTCCTCGCCCACCAGGGATGCGCTGCTTTTGAGCAGTTTGTCCGACTCTTCGATCAACGCGCTCAGTTCGCTGAACGCTTGGTCCTTGATTTGATCTTCGACAGCTTGGGCGGCGGTTTTGCGGGCCATTGAGTGACTCCTTGCAGGTGGATGTGGCAGTGAACAATGGAGTATCGGGGGGAGGCAAAAGTTGCAGTTTTTTTCCCCATGCGCTCATCCGAGGCAAAATCCGGATCGGGAACTTTGGGCCTACAGTGTAAGATGTCACCTATTTGTGCAGCAGGTAATTCAACATGAGCTTCAATCTCGCCAACAAGACCCTCGCCGAACGCGCCGAGCTGGAAGATGAAAAGTCGCGCCTCTACGACCTGTGGCAAACCAACCTGGGCAAGGCCAAGGGCGAAGCCGCGCGCTTGTTCGGTGAGCGCGCCAAGCGCAAGGGCAAGTGGGCCGAATGGGTGCGTGCCGAACTCGACGGCATGTCGCCGCCGGAGTTTTCCAACATGGTGCGCAGTGAAGTCAACAAGCTGATGGCGGCGGCGAAGTAAAGCACGCCACAATCGCTTCGCGCACCTTGAGCAACAGCGGGTCCAACTGAGCCTGGGTACGCCAGCCCAACTCCACCGGGTAATGCGGTAGCGCCAGCGGGCAGGGCAGCACGCGCAGGCCGGTCATTTGCGCAATGGCGTGGGCTGCATGCCCGGGAATGGTTGCCACGGCGGTGCTGCCTTGGAGCAGATACGGCAGCGCGGCAAAGTGGCTGGTGGACGCGCACACGTGGCGCCGCAGCCCGTGGGCGGCCAAGCCTTCATCGGTAATGCCGATAAACCCGCCTGACGACACCAACACATGTTCCCGTGTGACAAACCCCTGCAGGTCGATAGTCTCCTCGCCCGACGCCAGGCTATGGGGGTCTACCAGGCAACGATAGTCACCTTCCCCCAGCACCTGTCGGCTCAGCCTGCGCTCGGTAAAACCGCCGGCGGTAATGGCCAGGTCCAGCGTGCGGTCGAGCAGGGCGGCGGCGACGATCTGGCTGTAGGTCTGGCGAAAGATCACCCGTAGCTTGGGCAGGCGCAGTGCGATGGCCTCCATCAGGCTTCGGCCATAGGCAATCTCGAAGTCATCCGACAGCCCCAGCACCACCGAGCGGCCCTCGTAGTGCAGGTTTTGCGGGCTGATCATCGCCAGGCTCTGGCGGCAGCGATCCAATGCCTCACTGATCACCGGTTTCAACTGATTGGCTCGCAATGTGGGCGCCAGGCCGCGTCCGGTGCGCACGAACAAAGGGTCGCCGTACAGCTCACGCAAGCGCCGCAAGCCCGCGCTGATCGCCGACTGCGTCACACCCAGTCGCAGCGCCGCACGGCTGGCACTGGACTCGTCGTGCAGGGCTTCGAAGGTTTTGAGCAAGTTGAGGTCAACCTGGGCGATATTCATTTGGCTCATATCATTTAGCACTGAGGTGGGCTTTATTCATGATCGAGTCTGGCCAGAGAATGGGCAACCCCTATCTATCGGAGTAAGCCTGATGCCCGTATCGACTGTCGCAGCCCTGCAAATCGGCGCCTTGCCTGGCGGCAAGGCTGACACCCTGGCGCAGATCCTGGCCTATGAGGATCAAATCCAGCGCAGTGGCGCGCACTTGGTGGTCATGCCCGAGGCGTTGCTGGGCGGCTATCCCAAGGGCGAAAGCTTTGGCACGCAATTGGGTTATCGCCTGCCCGAGGGCCGGGAAGCCTTTGCACGGTATTTTGCCAATGCCATTGACGTGCCGGGGCCAGAAACCGAGGCGCTGGCCGGGATGTCGGCGCGTACCGGTGCCAGCCTGGTGCTGGGCGTGATTGAACGCAGTGGCAGTACGCTGTATTGCAGCGTGCTGTATTTCGAACCCTCGGGCGGCCTGGTGGCCAAGCATCGCAAGCTGATGCCGACAGGCACCGAGCGGCTGATCTGGGGCAAGGGCGACGGCTCGACCCTGCCGGTGATTGACACCGCGGTTGGGCGTATCGGCGGCGCGGTGTGCTGGGAAAACATGATGCCGTTGCTGCGCACCGCGATGTACGCCAAGGGCGTCCAGGTGTGGTGTGCACCCACCGTGGACGAGCGCGACATGTGGCAGGTGAGCATGCGCCATATCGCCCATGAAGGGCGTTGCTTTGTGGTCAGCGCCTGCCAGGTGCAGGCATCGCCTGAAGCCTTGGGTGTGGAGATTGCCAACTGGCCGGGTGACCGTCCGTTGATTGCCGGCGGCAGCGTGATCGTCGGGCCCATGGGCGATATCTTGGCGGGGCCGTTGGTGGGCGAGGCGGGGTTGTTGACGGCGCAGATCGATACTGATCAGTTGGTGCAGGCCCGCTACGACTACGACGTAGTGGGGCATTACGCCCGGCCGGATATTTTTGAATTGGTGGTGGACGAGCGCGCCAAGCCAGGCGTTCGCTATATCACTGACTGAACGCAATCAACCTGTGGGAGCTGGCTTGCCTGCGATAGCGGCGCGTCATTCAATTCATCTGTTACTGACGCACCGCCATCGCAGGCAAGCCCGCTCCCACATTTGGTTTTCAGCCACTTACCAGGTGGCGGTGTTCGGCAAGTCCAGGGTGCCACGCTCTACAAAGCGCATGGTGCCGAACAGGCCTCCCGCCAGTTTGCCGCGCAGCACGTAGGGCAGGTTGTTCAGGCTTTGGGTCTGGCTCAGGCCCAGGGTCTGGCGCAACACCGAAAACGCCGAAACGCTGACCGGCACCATCAGTACGGTTTCAGAAAAGCGTGGGATGCTGCCAGCCTGATCGCTGACGCCAGAAGCGAGTGGCCGGCCATTGACCTCCAGGTCCAGGGCCACGCCGTTGTAGTCGATTGCCGCTTCATTGGGGTTTTGCACCCGCAGCTTCACGGCAAAGCGCACTTCCAGGTCCTGGCTTTGCAGCGGCTCGATGCCCACCACATTGATGTTCACCGGGTCGCGGTTGGGGAACAGTGCGCAGGCGCTCAAGGTCAGCAGCAACAGCGATACAACCATGAGCTTGCGCATAAAGAAATGCTCCTACTTTTGGGTGACGTCCGGGTCCTGCATGACCTTGAGGGTAGAGGACTCCGGCTCGAATTCATCTTCTTCCAGCTCTATGAACTCTTCGGGCAGGAAAATGTTCAGCAGGATTGCACAGAATGCGCCCACGGTGATCGGCGATTCGAAGATGTTGTGCAGCGCCTTGGGCAGCTCGCGCAGCACTTCCGGCACCGCGGCGACGCCCAGGCCCATGCCTAGGGAAATCGCCACGATCAGCACATTGCGCCGGTGTAGGCCCGCTTCAGCGAGGATCTTGATGCCGGCCACGGCCACGGTGCCGAACATGATCAGGGTCGCGCCACCCAATACGGGCTTGGGCATCAGTTGCAGTACCGCGCCGATCATCGGGAACAGCCCCAGCAGCACCAGCAGGCCAGCAATGAAGTACGCCACGTAGCGGCTGGCTACGCCGGTCAATTGGATCACGCCGTTGTTCTGGGCAAAGGTCACCATCGGCAGGCTGTTGAAGGTGGCGGCCATCGCGGAGTTGAGACCGTCGGCCAGCAGGCCGGACTTGATGCGCTTGATGTACAGCGGGCCCTTGACCGGTTGCTGGGAAATCATCGAGTTGGCGGTCAGGTCACCAGCGGCTTCCAGGGGCGAAATCAGGAAAATCACCGCCACCGGGATAAACGCCACCCAGTCGAACGAGAAACCGTACTTGAACGGCACCGGCACGCTGATCAGCGGCACCTGGGGAAGGGCGGCCATGTCGACGCGGCCCAGCAGCCACGCCACTACGAAGCCCAAGGTCAGGCCGATCACGATCGAACCCAGGCGCAGGAACGGGTTGTTGAAGCGGTTGAGTACCACGATGGTCAGCAGCACCAAGGCCGCCAGGCCCATGTTGCCTGCTGCGCCCAGGTCGCTGGCGCCATAGCCGCCAGCCATGTCGGTGACGGCCACCTTGATCAGCGACAAGCCCATCAAGGTGATGATGGTGCCGGTGACCACCGGGGTGATCAGTTTGCGCAGTTTGCCGATGAACTGGCTGAGCACCACTTCGATAAACGCCGCGAAAAAGCAGATGCCAAAGATCGTCGAGAGGATTTCATCGGTGCCGCCGCCCCGGGCCTTGACCATGAACCCGGCGCTCAAAATCACGCTGATAAAGGAAAAACTGGTGCCTTGCAGGCACAACAGCCCCGAACCCACCGGCCCGAAAGTGCGCGCCTGCACAAAGGTGCCAAGCCCCGATACAAACAGCGCCATGCTCACCAGGTACGGCACTTCGCTTTCCAGCCCCAGTACGCCGCCGACGATCAGGGTGGGCGTGATGATTCCGACAAAACTCGCCAACACATGCTGCAACGCGGCAAAAATCGCGGCGGTGAAGTGCGGGCGGTCTTCGAGGCCGTACATGAGGTCGGATTTATAGCGCGGGCGGGGGGCTTGAGCGTCAGACAAAATGATGGCTCGGGTCAGAAAATGGAGGCGCAGGATGCCAGAAAGTGCCAGGCGCCTGAAGTGTAAAAAAATATTTATAAAAACCCTGCGCTAAAGCCGTGGCCCAGCCGATATCAAGCATAGGCCCACACTACAACGACAACAGTGGTGACCAAGGTCTGGGCAGCGCGTTGACGCTGACGGATCGTTTCGCGGCAAGGATGCACGCAAACACTACTTCTGAGAGCAGCCCTATGTCCCTCCGTCACCTGAATATTGCCCCTCGCGCGTTTATCGGTTTTGCCTTCATTGCGGTTCTAGTGGTGCTGTTGGGCGTGTTTGCGGTCAACCGCATGACGCAGATGCGCCAATCCTCCCAGGACATGAGCGCGAACCAGCTGCCCAGCATGACCCACCTGGGCACCATCACCGAAAACGTGCTGCGCATGCGCATCCTGTCGTTTCGCGTGCTGGTCAACCGCGAGCCTGCCGCCCTGCAGGAGGCCGAGACCCGCATTGGCGTGCTGGCTGACAAGGTCAAGACTGCCCAGGCCAAATACGCCACGCTGCCTGCGGGCGCGGAGGAGGCTGCGCTGTACAAAGCCTTCGGCGTTACCCTGGACAACTACCTCAAAGCCCAGGCCGAGATGGTGGCATTGTCCAAGCAAGGCAAGGTCGATGAGATGCGCGCTCTGATCAACAGCCGTATCAAGGACGGCACTGACCAGATGGGCGAGCAACTGAACAAGCTGATCGCCATCAATGCGGCCGACGCCAAGCAGGCCGACGAGGATGCCGGGCAAAGCTACGAGGGCGCGATCACCGGCGTGGTGGCGGTCTCCGTGGTGGCGGCATTGCTCACCGTGCTGCTGGCCTGGTTGTTGACCCGCAGCATCGTGACCCCGCTGCGCAAGGCCGTGGAAGTGGCCGAGACCATCGCCGCCGGCAACCTCAGCAAAACCATCGAGGACGATGGCAAGGACGAACCGGCGCGGTTGCTCAGTGCGCTGTCGACCATGCAAGCCAGCCTGCGCCAGACTATCCAGCACATCGCGGGTTCGGCCACGCAACTGGCTTCGGCGGCGGAAGAGTTGAGCGCGGTCACCGAGGAGGCCTCCCGTGGCCTGCAACAGCAGAACAATGAAATCGACCAGGCCGCCACGGCCGTCAATGAAATGACGGCGGCAGTGGAGGAGGTGGCGCGTAACGCGGTTTCCACCTCCGAGGCGTCCGGGCAGTCCAATCAGGCGGCGCGGGAAGGCCGTGATCGAGTGATGGAAACCGTCGGCGCGATCCAGACCATGACCCAGGACGTGCAGAACACCTCCGCGATGATCGAGGGCCTGGCCGCTCAGGGCCGGGATATCGGCAAGGTGCTGGATGTGATTCGCGCGATTGCTGAGCAAACCAACCTGCTGGCGCTCAACGCAGCGATTGAAGCCGCCCGTGCCGGCGAGGCCGGAAGGGGCTTTGCGGTGGTCGCCGATGAAGTGCGCGCCCTGGCCCATCGCACCGCGCAGTCGACCCAGGAAATCGAGAAAATGGTCGCCGGCATCCAGAACGGTACCGGGGAGGCAGTGCAGTCCATGCAACAGAGCAACCAGCGCAGCCAGACCACCCTGGAAATGGCACGTGCAGCCGGCGCCTCACTGGAGCAGATCACTGCGTCTATCAGCCTGATCAACGAACGCAACCTGGTGATTGCCAGCGCTTCGGAAGAACAGGCCCAGGTCTCCCGCGAGGTGGACCGCAACCTGGTCAACATCCGCGACCTGGCCACCCAGTCGGCGGCGGGCGCCAACCAGACCAGCGCGGCGAGCCATGAACTGTCGAGGCTGGCGGTGGATTTGAATGGGATGGTGGCCAGGTTCGTCGTCTAACTGCTGCCACAACACCCTGTGGGAGCTGGCTTGCCTGCGATAGCAATCTTACAGTCAGCACATCATGGGTTGGCTTACCGCTATCGCAGCATAGGGATCTACACAACTTGGGCCAGTGCTGGACCTGTGGCGAGGGCGCTTGCTCCCGTGACGGACTGACAGCCGACGCTGATCTAACTGACGCACCGCAATCCAAATGTGGGAGCTGGCTTGCCTGCGATAGCAATCTTACAGTCGGCACATCATGGGTTGGCTTACCGCTATCGCAGCATAGGGATCTACACAACTGTGCAGTTCGCCGAAGCCACCGGTAACTACGATGCGAAGCGAGCCGCTCTTGATCTTGATCTGCTTTTGATCTTGATCTCAGGCGTCCCGTTAAACCACGCTGGCCGAACGCAGGCTTGAATTCGTGGGTAACCCGGCAGGACGCCGGGTTAGCCGTCCTGGGCTAAGGATGGCCCATGACGGCGACCCACGGATTCAAGCCGGAGTGAGGGCACACCGAGCCTAAGCGAGGTGCCGAGTGGTGGGGCAAGAGCGTTTTGCTTACTTTTGCGCTTTTCAAAAGTGAGCCGCTGTAAAAGCGGAACCATAAGCAGCCATGACCTAAATAATGGATATGTACACGGTCTGATCCAAGATTGTGGTCGGCTCTCAGGCCGCCTTCGCAGGCAAGCCAGCTCCCACAGTTTGATCGTGGGGTGTCAGGTAGAGAAGCGTCGGCTGTCAGTCCGTCACGGGAGCAAGCTCCCTCGCCACAGGTCCAGCGTCACACCAAAGTTGTGTAGATACTTATGGCTATCGCAGGCAAGCCAGCTTCCACCTTTGCTCTTGTGTTGTGTCAGTGCCGCCATGCCCCTGGATTCACCAGGTTTACCGGCTTTTCGCCAGCCAATGCCGCCAGGAGATTATCCACCGCACACTTGGCCATCGCCTCCCGCGTCTCATGAGTGGCGGAGCCGATATGCGGCGTGGCTACCACATTGTTCAACCTCAGCAACGGCGATGCGTGATCCAGCGGCTCCTTCTCAAACACATCCAACCCCGCCGCGCGGATAGTGCGTTGCTGCAACGCCTGCACCAGCGCCGCCTCGTCCACCACCTTGCCTCGGGAGATATTGATAAAAATCGTCTCCGGCCCCATCAGCGCGAATTCCTCGGCGCCAATCAACTTCTCGGTTTCAGCGGTCAACGGCAGGGTCAGGCAGACAAAATCAGCCTCTTGGAGCAAGTCCTGCAAGCTGCGGTACTGCGCGCCAAAGCGCGCTTCAACCGCCGGCTTGGGTGAGTGGCTGTGGTAGATCACCGGCATGCCGAAGCCAAAATGCCCGCGTTGGGCCAGGGCTTCGCCGATGCGGCCCATGCCGATGATGCCCAGGGTCTTGCCATGTACATCACTGCCAAAATGCGCCGGGCCGATGTTTTTGTTCCATTGGCCGGCGCGCACCATGTCGGCCAGCTCGACCACGCGCCGGGCGGTGGCCAGGATCAGCGCAAAGCCAGTGTCGGCGGTGGTTTCGGTGAGCACGTCCGGGGTGTTGCTGAGCAGGATGCCGCGTTGGGTCAGGTAATCGATATCGTAGTTGTCGACGCCCACCGAGACGCTGGCCACTGCTTCCAGCTTGGGTGCCAGGTCGAGCAACTGGGCATCCAGGCGCAGGCTTGCACCCAGCAGGCCGTGGGCGGTGGGGAGGGCATCGCGCAGCTTGGCCAGGCCGGTTTCATCCAGAGCGTCAATCAGCGTGACGTCGACCTGCTCATGCAGGCGAGCCATGAGCGGCGCGGACAGTTTTTTGTACAGCACGACAGATTTTTTCATGAGGTTTTTACCTTCAATTCCAGGGTTGGCGTCGGCGAGCGGTCACTGGCGCCGGGCTTGAGGAAAATCGTCAGCACCACGGAAAGCAGCAGCGCGCCGCTCATCAGCAGGTACGAAGCGCCGGGCGAGCCGGTGCTGCTGTTGAGGTAGCCCACCAGGTACGAGCCACCGAACGAGCCCAGGGCGCCCATGCTGTTGATCAGCGCCATGGCGCCACCGGCGACGTTGGCTGGGAGGATTTCCGGGACGATGGCGAAAAACGGGCCGTAGGGTGCATACATGCAGGCCCCGGCGATCACCAGCAGGGTGTAGGACCACCAGAAGTGTTCGGCGCCCAGCACGTAGGACGCGTAGAAGGCAATCGACGCAATCAATAGCGGCGGCCAGACAAAACGCTTACGTTTCTGCAGCTTGTCCGAACCCCAGGACACCACGAGCATGCCAATCACCGCCGCCAGATAGGGCAGGGCCGAGAGCCAGCCGGCTTCGACCATGTCCATCTGCAAACCGGCCTTGAGGATTGATGGCAACCACAGCACGAAGCCGTACACGCCAATGCTCCAGCAGAAAAACTGCAACGCGAGAATGATCACCTTGGGCGAACGGAACGCCTCGGCGTAGTTTTTCACGGCCTTGATCCCCACCTGCTCGGCGGCGAGGGCGGTTTCCAGGCTGTGCTTTTCGGCGTCGCTCAGCCACTTGGCATCCTTGGGGCGCTCATCGGCCAGCTTCCACCAGATAAACGCCCACAACACCGCCGGCAGGCCCTCGATGATGAACATCCAGCGCCAGCTGAAATGCTGCACCAGGTAGCCCGACACCACCGACATCCACAGCATGGTGACCGGGTTGCCGAGGATCAGGAAAGTGTTGGCCCGTGAGCGTTCGGCACGGGTGAACCAGTGGCACAGGTACACCAGCATGGCGGGCATCACGGCAGCCTCGACCACCCCGAGCATGAAGCGGATGACGATCAGCATGTAGGCGTTGGACACCACGCCAGTCAGCGTCGCCAAGCCGCCCCAGAGGATCAGGCTGACGAAGATCAGTTTCTTGACGCTGCGCTTTTGCGCATAGATCGCCCCCGGCACCTGGAAGAAAAAGTAGCCAAGGAAAAACAGCGCACCGAGCAGCGAAGACATGCCTGGCGTGATCATCAGGTCTGCGGCCATGCCGGACGCGGCGGCGAAGCCGTAGTTGGCGCGGTCGAGGTAGGCCAGGCTGTAGGTGATAAACACGATAGGCATGATGTACCACCAGCGACGGGTGGCGAGTTTCACGGTTTCCATGGGGTTGCTCCTGAGCTTGTTGTAGTTGTGGCAACAGGTAATGGGTCACGCAACGGATCGGGTGGGTAATTCAGCGCGGGTCGGCAAACCCTCCATATCGCCACGGCTCTGCACGGCGCGGCTGCCGATCCAGTTGCCACGCTGTACGGCCTCGGGGAAGCTTGAGTTTTCCAGCAGGGCGCTGATCATGCCCACGGCAAAGCCATCGCCGGCACCCACGGTATCCACTACGTTGGCCACCGGTACGGCGGCGACAAAACCCTGGTCCATATGGGTGCGGTAATAGGCGCCCTCGGAGCCGAGTTTGATCGCCACGGCTTCGGCGCCCTGGTCGAGATAGAACGCGGCGATGTCTTCCGGGTCGTCAAAACCGGTCAGCAGGCGACCTTCGCTCAGGCCCGGCAGGACCCAGTCGGCCAACGCGGCCAGGGCATTGATGTCGCGGATCATCTGCGCTTGGCTGGCCCACAGGGACGGGCGCAGGTTCGGGTCGAACGACACGCTGCGCCCGGCCTTGCGCATTTGGGTCATCAGCTCGAACGACAGTGCGCGAGTGGCATCGGACAGCGCCGGCGGAATGCCGGTGGCGTGCAGATGGCGGGCTTGCAGCAGCGTCGGATGGATGGCATCGATGCACAAGTGGCTGGCCGCCGAGCCTCTGCGAAAGTACTCCACTTGAGGATCTGCGCCGGCCTCTTCCCGAGATTTGAGTTGAAAGCCGGTGGGGTGCAGCGGGTCGACGGCCACATGGCGGCAATCGAGCCCCTCTTTGGTCAGGGTATCGACCACAAAACGCCCGAGGGAGTCGTTACCCACGCGGCTCAGCCAGGCCACGTTGAACCCCAGGCGCGACAGGCCGATGGCGACGTTGCTGTCGGCGCCGGCAATGCGTTTGTGAAACTGCCCGACCTGGGCCAGGTCGCCGGTCTGTTCGGCGACAAACATCGCCATGGTTTCGCCAAACGATAGGATATCGATCTCAGACATGGGCGTTCTCCACATGGGGTTGGCCAAGGCGGGCCAGGGTCGCAACCTGTTGTGCGGTGACCTCGATCAGGTCATCGCCCTGCAGCGGAAATTCCACCGCGCGGGTAATACCTTGAGTCATGTGTTTGAGCAGTTGTTCCCACAGATGCAGGTCGGTGGCGCCCGGCGGCAAGGCGACGAGCTTGCCATCGGCGCGACGGGCCACGGCCTTGCAGTGCAGGTAATCCACATGCCGGCCCAGCAACCGCGCAGCAGTGAGCGCGGACTGGTCTTGCCACTGCCAGTTACCGATATCGAAGGTCATTTTCACCGGCAGGCCCAGGCGTTCGACTTCGGTAAAAAACCGTTGCATCGGTTCAATGCGCCCGCCGTGCAGGGTCTGATCGTTTTCCACCAGCAGCTTGACCGGGTGGCGATTGAGCAGGGCGTGCAGGCTTTCCATGTCGTTTGTGTCGGTGAAGTAACCGAGGGACACCTTCAGCCAGCCCGAGCCAAAGGCCTGGGCGCGGTCCAGGGCAGCGGCCAGCTCGGCATTGGGTTGGGCACGGCCGGCGACCCACAGCTCCAAGGGCGAGGAAAATACTGATTCCAGACCTTGTTCTGCAGCGGCCAGGGCCAGCTCGGCCGGTTGCTCGGTGGTGAGCAATTCTTCACGCCATTCAATGCGCTGGGCACCAGCGGCGCTCAGCAGCGCGACAAAACTCAATTGGCCCTGCTGGCGAACCAGGTCGGCGCCGTAGCTGGAAAGGCTGATGGAGACGGGGTATTTATGCATTGTTGTTTACCTCTGAAACCGGTTTCATTTTTATCAACAAGAACACACTGACTGTTTGTGGCGAGGGAGCTTGCTCCCGTTTGACTGCGCAGCAGTCACCGGCTCTTGGCGGCGCTTCGCACCGCAGCGGGAGCAAGCTCCCTCGCCACAGTAAAGCCAGGGTCATAAGGGGGCGTCGAGCCGCGGATAATCAGCTCGGGTAAAAAATCCAGGGTGCGGGTGGGGGCGGTATCGCCGCGCAGGCGCTTGAGCAAACAGTCGAAGGCGCTGGCGCCAATCGCTTGCGTCGGTTGGGCGAGGGCGGTGATGCCGTTGCCCACCAGCGGGTACCAGTCCAGGTCATCCAGGGCGATCAAGCCCACCTCGCCGAACAGGTCGCAGCCCAGCGCCTTGAGCACCCGGGTGCAGGCCAGTGCGGCCACGCCGTTGGCGCAAAACAGTGCCTTGGGGCCGGGTTTGGCGAGAAAGGCTTGCAGACGCTTTTCCAGGTTGCCATCCAGTTCAACCACGGCGCCTGTCAACGCCGGGCGCTTGGCAATTTCGTGGTTGAAACTCTCCAGGCGCTCCAGGCGTGAGCTGGTACCGTCTGTGGTCTCGCTTACGAGCAGCACGTCGCGGTAACCCTGCTGCTCCAGGTGTTCCACCGCCATGCGCACCGCCGCCGGGTTATCCAGGCCCACCAGGTCGCTGTGCAGCGGCTCGACCTTGCGGTCCACCAGCACCAGAGGCATTTCCTGTTGCAGCTCCAGCAGTTGGTCGAGGTGATGGCCGAGGGTGTTCACGATCAAGCCTTCGATGTTGTAGGAGCGCAGCGCCGCCAGGTGTTGGCGCTCTTGCTCGTCATCGCGGTCGGTGTTGCACACCACCAGGCTGTAGCCGTGCTGACGGCAGGCGGTTTCGACGCCGTGCATCACGGCAATGGAATAGGGGTTGCGGATGTCGGCCACCAGCATGCCGATCAGGCGGGTGCGGCCACGTTTCAAACCACGGGCCATCTGGTTGGGGCGGTAGCCAAGCTGTTCGATGGCTTGCTCGATGCGCAGCGCGATCGCGTCGGAGAGCAGGGCGCGGTCATCGCCGATAAAACGCGACACGCTGGCTTTGGACACGCCGGCGCGTTGGGCGACGTCGAGCATGGTGACACGGGTGCGCTGGGCGGCGGAAAAAGGAGTCACGGTCGCGGGCCTTTCTTATTGGAATTTTCTAGGCCTCAGTCGGGAATACCCAGGCTGAAACCGGTTTCAGGAAACCTCAAGTCAACCGTTTCGTCAAGCATCCGGTGTGGATGGAATCGGCTACCAAGCGACGAATGGCAGTGCCTACCTGTTAGTTCTGACAGTATTCGATACCGCAGATTGCGCGTTTAATGGGTCGCAAGCACGCCTTTGGGGTGTAGGTACAAGCGGTCTGACGGGAGAGTCTGATGAGCGCTCAAAAAAACACTGGAAGTAGACTTTCACGCAACGGCATTTTCCGATTGGCCGATATTGAGGTGCCCATTCTGGATGATGCTAATCCGCCGATTCCTGAGGGCTACATACCTCATCAATATCTTGATACCGATCTTGTTGTGCGCATTCCGCAACTGTGGGATGACGCTGCGCAGGCCGGCGAGTTCAATATTGTGGAAATCGTTTGGTCACGCAGCGGAGGCGAAGGTGTCCCTCCTTTCAAGGAGCGGTGGGATGGCCCCATTACCAAGCCTTTCCCTTTTTCCGTCACCGTGCCGCGCGACTATCTGGAAAATGACGGTACCGTCCGGCTGGCTTATCGGATCACCGACGAAACCGGTATACCAACAACCTCGGACTTCCGTACCCTGGTAATTGACCGGACGCCGCCAAACAATAACGTTACGCCGCCAACCCCTGCCTTCCCGGTGGGTACGATAGATGAGGATTATCTGGCCCGGTATCGCACAGTCGATCTGGTATTGGCTGCTTACCTCAGTCGGCGGGCTTATGACAGGGTCTATTATTATGTTTCTGACCAAAGTCCTCCACCCGACAGCGCACCGAGCGGTTATGTAGAGTTTCCCGACGAAAATAGCCCGCTTGTTCTTCCTATTCCTGGGGAGTTGTTTCGCTTGTACCGCAACGGTACTCAATACGTTCACGTGCGCCTTCAAGACCGCTCCGGTAATCGAGGCCCCAGGTCCGACCAGTCGCCCGTTGAAGTCCGATTAAAGGAAGCGCCCTCAGACCTCAAACCTCTTGTCATCCCTGCCATGGCAAGTGGCTTGATCAATCGGCACGATGCCCGGATTGGCGTTGTAGCCAACGTTCACTATGACAACTGGAATGCTCGCGATCTTGTCATCATTCGCTGGGGCAGTACCCTGCTTGCCGCGCAGGAAGTTACCGAGATGCCGTTCAGCGCCGGTATCCCGTGGTCGAAGTTGATAGAGATGGGCATGGGACTCGCAGAAAGTGCGGCCACTTACACCATTACACGATACGGCAGTAATACTCCCACGTTGCCTAGCCCCCCTACATTAATTCGCTGGGACTTCAGGGTTGCAGGGCAAGACCATATCAACGCCCCCGCGTTGCTTAATCTCGACTTGCCAACAGTGACTGTGTTTGGCGAGGGCTCGAAGACGGATAACCATATTGATATACGTGATAAGGATCAGCGCGTATATGCCAGCGTCCTGCTTTATCACCAGCCTCGTGATGGTGAGGTGTTGGAGTTGTTCTGGGGGGGCTTTCCCAGTATGGATAAACCGGTGGCAAGTTATATTGTTGATACCGGTAGTGGCGATGCTGAAGGCGTACGCGTGACGTTCAGCGATATTCCTTGGCAGGTGATTGTCGATGCAGGGAATGATGAAAAACTACGAGTGTACTACTCGACATTCAATGGCGTTAATGAGCAACTTTCCAATTTTACTGAAGTCATGGTCGATGTTGTCCCTCCGCAGGTATTAAGGCGTGTTGAGTTTCCAAGTGCCAATAGCAATATGTTTATAGGGTGTGATGCTAACCCGGCTATGTGGGATCACATACCTGTCCAGATTCTTCCGGAAACGGTCTTTCGCAAAGATGACGATCTTGTCGTGGAGTGGCAGGGCTATGAAGAGTTTGCGGGAGGGGGACAGGCGATTACATCAACTGCGGACACCCTGACGCATCGGCTGACTGAAGAAGAGGCGAAAAAAGGTTATACCTTCGAACAACGCAACTATGACGAGAAGATTAAACCCATCAAGTCACCAGATCCTCAGAGCCCGGGAAGTTCGGTGTCGGTTATCTATACGTTGTGGCGCAAAAACAGAGTGATAGGCTCTTCAAGATTACGCTATGCAAAAATTGATCGTAAAAGAGTGGGCAATATCTATTGCGGGCCGAATGGTGATGGCCCTGAAGACTAGATGAGTAGTTGGTCGTCGATGTAAGTTGCAGTGTTTAGCAGTGGCAGCGCAACGGTTGTTCTATTTGAAACGTGTCTTGTTTCGAAGGCATGTGTTTGTTCGATTGTCTTGGTGTTACTCAGTGCAAAAGGAGAATACAGATGGCAACGTTGAGTAAGAAACAAAAGGCCGCCATTGCATCACGCAAGGCCAATAAAGAACTGCTGTCCCAACGCAGAGCGGGTGTGCTGGCGATGCCCCTGCCCACGTTTGACGCGTTGAATGAGGATGGGTTGATTACTAAGGAGGCTTCGAAGAAACCGCTTCCTGTAACGTTTGATATTGTGGAGTTTGCAGCGGACGAAGGTTTTGACCCGGAACTCAGCAAACTTGCAGTGCATATGCGCGGTAGAGGGGCAACGAACTGGGGGGCCCCGATGTACATTGTAGAGTTTGATCCAAGGTTACCTAGCCACCAACCAATTGATCAACCGTTCACCCGGGACATTCCGGCGGCCCGTTTGGTGGAGGGGCAGCATGAGGTCGGCTACATCTTTTATGAGGATGACTCTCCGTCGCAGTTGTTGGTAGGTACGCCCCTGGAGATCGACCTCACCCCGCCGGAAGACCCCAGGCACCCGGCAGCGCCCTCGTTCCCTGATTATTTGGCGTCGAAAGGTGAAATTACTGAGCAGGATGAGGAGGAGCACCCTGAAGGGATGGTATGTACATTTGCCGACTATCCCATCTCCCGGCGCGCCGGTGATAGGATCGAAGTCTTTTTTTCACCGGATTTTTCTTCACAGCTGTCTGAGCCTCTTGACACCTTTCCTGTGGAGGATTCGTTGAGTTTTACGCTGCCGTGGGACCTTATTACTGGTAATAAAGGAGGGCAGAACTACTTGTTCTACCGTCTGTGGGACCTTGCAGGGAATGTCAGCAAAGACTCGGTGCCTGCGCGAATTGAGTTGAACCTGACACCCGCCCCTGATCCGCAGGAAGCCTATGTGCCGTTGGCGCTTCTTCCAGGTGACGGACTGCTTGATTTGCAAGACCTTTATGAGCCGACTGGCGTTCACATTGCTATTCCAGAATATGAAAATAATTTACCCGATATTGACGTGATCGAATTGACCATTGGCACGCAGGCTCCGGTACGTTTTGACGTTAAGTTCCATCTGCCATTTCCGTTAATGCTGCCTGTCGGCAGGGATGTCCTTTTGGCCCATTATGGTGGAGGTGCTGGCGAGATCCCCTTGGAGATCAACTATTTTGTTGATCGCAATGGGACGTCAACCGATGCGCCTCCTCACACTATCAATGTCGATTTTTCTGCGCCTGGCCCGGTTCCGGGTGAAGACCCAGAAAACGACTTGCTCGCGCGCGTACGGGTCTTCGGCGTCGACCCGACTTTGGATAATGAGCTCACAGTCGACGACTTCAATAGGGACGCTACCATCGAGACCGTGCTTTGGGGCACTCCTCCTCCTGCGCCGGGTACGATAATCAAATGGTATTGGGGGGATCTGGCCCACCAGTTTGATGAATTGGAACTGACGACCGAAGGGGCGGGTGCCACTCTTACGCGAACTGTGCCTTGGTCAATCATTCGTACAGTCGGCAATAGAACGGTCCCAGTGTTCTATACGCTGGGATGGCCGACTAATGACAATACCCAGCGCTCACTTACGCAGAATGTGGTTGTGGCGGCAAACAAAGTCGAATTGGAAGAGCCAAGGTTCGCCAAGGCGACCGCATTTTTGGCGTGTACCGACCTCAATCGAGCGACTCGCGAGGCGACGGTCAGGGTTCCTGGTAATACAGTGTATTTCCAAGAGCACATGGTCGTTCGATGCGAATTCCGCGTATTCAGCGACATTACCGGAGACACTCAGTTGGGCACTACACTGCCCCTAAGCTCGCCGCAGCTGACGCCCGACATGGTTTCCAACGGTTTCGACATAAAGATCCCCTACACGGCCCTTCGGCCGGCGGCACGCAATTCGGTGGACTTTCACTATTTTGTGCCGATCCCGGGTGAAGGAGAGCAGCGTTCGCAGAGAGCCTGGACCCGTACACGGTTCACCGACTTGAACGGGCTTTATTGCGAGGAGCAACCGCCCACTGGACTAGAGGATAGCCTGGTAGAGCAATAGACTGCAGACTGCGGGGTGCTTCGGCACCCTTCGGTTGCACCGCGCGCGCTTTGCGCTTTCACACAGCTAGTCTCCTCATCTCTACCTCTATGTTCGGATTAATCCTACATATTACGGTAAGCCTGATCTGTAACTTTGCGGCCTTGAATGGCCTGGCTCCGCCCCTCTGGAAATAGGCCGAACAGTTCCGTTCTGGAATGCCTGTTAAATGAGTGGTGTCTTGTGAAGATCAATTCGTACTTTAAATTAAAACCCCTGGTTGCAATGATGCAGGTGCCCTCTGTTGTGACCTTGTTGCTTCTGGCGCCAAATGCCCATGCTCGGCTGATCGAAAATGGCACTGAAACCATCCGGCATGATGACTATATCGATACCTTTGAATTGCAAAATGCCACGCTTAACGTCATAGGGGGCTGGACGCAGGCCATTTATGCTAATGCCTCGAACCTGAATGTCAGCGCGAACGGTACGATCCTGGGGACGGTTGTCGCTCAGAACGGCTCTAACGTGGTTGTCGACAACAGCCGTGTCACTGCTTCCGGGGCGTACGAAACAGGCGTGACACTGCTCAGCAGCACTGCGCAGATCAACGACAGTGTGATTTCCAGTACCGATTACCATGGTTTACTGGTGAGCAAATTTACAAACTCAACCGACATATCCACCGCGACGGTCAATGGCAGTGTCCTGGTGGGAGCAACCGGCGGTGCAGTTGTTAACGGTGGCAGTGCGCTGGAGTTGGTGCGTAGTCAGTCAATCGGCACGGGGGCCGACAGCTTTGGGTTGAAGCTGCACAGCTCAGCGGCACGGGCTTTCGGGAGCAATATTTCAGGCGGGCGTAACGGTATTGAAATGTCGTTTGACCGGCATGCGCCCGGGCCTAATACCCTTGTCCTGGACCATTCTCATGTCACGGGTACCACAGGTGCTGCGTTGCTCGTAGACGGTGCTCGAGGCCAGGGCGCGGTGGCGAATATCGAGGTGCGCAACGGTTCGACGCTTACCGGTGGTAATGGCAACTTGCTGGAAGTCAAAGGCGGCTCGACGGCGAATATGAATATCGCCAATAGCCAGCTCAAGGGCGATGTCGTCGTCAGCAGTGGTAGCCAGGCTCACCTTCAGCTCACTGAACTCGCCTCATTGACTGGCCGCCTGGAAAACGTTTCGTCGTTGAGTCTTGGCGAGCAATCCATGTGGATCATGACTGGCAATAGCCAGGTGGGTGATTTGCGCCTCGCCGATAGCACGGTCAAGTTTGGGGATAGTGATGCGTTCTATCAACTCGACCTTGAGAGCTTGTCGGGCCAAGGCACTTTTGTCATGGGCACTGATTTCGCTCAGGGCCTGACGGACTTCCTGAACATTACGGGTGACGCAACCGGCCATCACGACCTGTTGCTTACCAGCAGCGGTACAGAACCGGTAAACCCAGGTGATGTCCATATCGTTCACACGGGTGGCGGTGATGCACAGTTTGCGCTGGTAGGCGGTAATGTGGATGTTGGGGCCTGGTCCTATGGCCTCCGGCAAGACGGTAATGATTGGTTCCTTGACCCGAATAATCGCACTGTCAGCCCAGGCACCCGGTCGGTATTGGCCTTGTTCAACACTGCACCAACCGTGTGGTATGGCGAGATGACATCTTTGCGCAGTCGCATGGGAGAGATCCGGCATAACGGCGCCGCAGCCGGTGGTTGGTTGCGTGCCTATGGCAACAAATATGAGGTCAGTGGTGGTGATGCGGGTGCCTATGAACAAAGCCAGCGCGGGTTCTCTTTGGGGGCGGATACCCCCTTGGGAGAAGGCCAGTGGTTGCTGGGGGTAATGGCGGGTCACAGTACGTCTGACCTGGATCTCAGTCGGGGTACGTCGGGTACCGTGCAAAGTTACTACGCAGGTCTGTATGCCACTTGGTTGGATGAAGAGAGTGGTTACTATTTTGACGGCGTCATCAAAGCCAACCGCTTGAACAATGATTCCACAGTCGGTTTGAGCGACGGCAGGCAAGCGAAGGGCAAATACAGTACAAATGCCTTGGGTGCGTCTGTGGAAGCGGGCCGTCATATCAAGCTGGATAATGATTTCTTTGTCGAGCCTTTCGCCCAAGCGTCCGTGGTTACAGTACAAGGCAAGAGCTATAGCCTGGACAACGGTCTTAAAGCCAAGGGTAACCACACCGACTCCGTGCAGGGCAAGTTGGGGGTGACGGTAGGCCGCGACTTTATGTTGGATGACGGCAGTATGCTCCAGCCTTACTTGCGTGGTGGCATTGCCCACGAATTTGCCAAGAGCAATAAGGTGTCGGTCAATAACCAGACATTTGACAATAACCTGTCGGGGTCTCGTGTCGAGGTCGGAGTGGGTGTCGCCCTGACACTGTCCCAAAATATGCAATTGCATGCAGATTTTGACTACGGCCAAGGCAAGCACGTGGATCAGCCATGGGGGGCAAATTTCGGCGTGCGATATAGCTGGTAATCAGGCAGTGCCACCGTATTCCAACGATGCTTGAAAACGCCCCGAGGTTCGGGGCGTTGACTTTCATGCCTGGGTTTTATCGAGGTTGAATGGTATTAACACGGGTAGGTCTGCGCCGTGTGGTTCTATCGAGGCTGAACAGCATTTGCATACGCAGTTCTTGGTTGTTGACATCCATAAGATAGACGTCGAGTGCGCCCGTGACCGTATGGTCGTCGGAATTATGATAGAACTCGACGGTGCCTCGATGTGCTTGATAAGCCGGGAGGGGCGTTTCATTAATGGTCATCAGGATGACGGTTAACTGATGTTCGTCACTGTCTTTCTCCAACTGATAACGGCCAGAGTCCGTGGTAGTGGGGTACTTGAAAATGACCACCTGTCTTGACGTTTCTGTGGGCGGTATCTTCATGGCGCCTTCGGCCAGCCAGAAGTTGTTTTTCAATTCATGTTTACGAAAGTCCGCCTTGAAGCTCTTGCTTCCGATCGAACCTTGAAAAAAACGTTCTGCGGATTCCTGGCGGGCAGCTTTTCGGGCATTGGCATTGCTCATGGTACGGTTCTCCTGCGATGGGCGGTACGTGTGTGTGCGATGAGGGCGGTTTTGATTAATCGTTGGCACGGGGGCTGATTTCAGGGACAGGTTGTCAACCACGAGGAAGGTGGTGCCTATCACTTCCAAGGTGATCTCAGTCACGCCTGCAGGGATGGTCAGCGACGACGTATAGGTATCCCAGTCGCCGCCCCCCCGAAGTTCTATCTGTGGCGCGTTACCGGGTGCAATATGGAATATCGCGAAACCGTGCCCTCCGGTTGGCGTCATGGCATCGATGGAAAAATCATAGGTCTGGCCGGGTGTGACCGCGATCTCTTGTTCGATGGACCCCCCCAGGTTTGCCTGGCACTCGTTGTCGGAAAATGTCACGGAGGAGCCCACTGGCCGGTTGGCTATCCAATGATCGCCGTTGTCGGCGAAATCACCGTTACGGATCAACTCGACAGGGATGACCACGCCGCCGTCTTCCACCAGCCGGAGGCTATCGAACCAGACGTCGCCAGCATCACCCATCAGTTGGAGCGTCAGCCCGGTAGTGCCGGCAGGCGGGCTAAAGGTGCTCACATGATGGGTCCAGCCATGGTTCCCTGTTAGCGTGATTGTTTCAGTCGCACCTGAGGGCTGCCATACCAGTCGGGCTGACCCGGCGCCGTTATGGGTAATCAACGTATACAGGCTGAAGGAGTAGGCGGCGGTATCGGAAACCGATATGTCTTGTTCCGCCCGGCCTCGCCCCGTGATTACGCAATTCTGGCGGGAAAAATCAACTCGGCCTGGAGCGGTGGCAGTAACGTTCCAATAGCGTTCACGATGGGCGAAGTTGCCATTGAGCACCAAGTTACTGTTCATTGGTTGTGTTGACATGGATCAGCCCCGTGCCCTTGGATGGGTTGGTTGTGAGCGATTCAATTCAGCGCCATAAGCACGCGCTGCACAACTGTCAGAACTAACAGGTTTGCCTGTCCATTCGTCGGTTTTCTGTACCCATACGCTTAGCCAGGCCTAACCAAACAACCCTGCCGCAATATTGATCGAGAACCCCAGGATCGCGGTGTTGAACAGAAACCCGATCAACGATTGCCCCAGCACCACTTTACGCAAGCTTCGGGTGGCGACACCCACGTCCGACGTCTGCACGGCCACGCCGATGGTGAAGGAGAAATACAGGAAGTCCCAATAATTGGGGGTGAGCAAGCCCTCGGCAAAGCGCAGCGCCGGCTCCTTGCCTTGCCAGGTGTAATAGAGCCTGGCGTAGTGCACGCTGAAAATCACCCCGATCAGCAGCCAGGAGCCGATCACTGTCAGTCCGGTAAAGCCGTAATGCAGCAGGCGTTCGGAAGTGGCCAGGTCCTTGCTGCCTACCAGTTCGAAGGTGATGGTGGCCAGGCTGGCGATGGCGGCGATGCACACCATGAACAGCACCAGGCCGGCGTTCTCGTCTTCGACTTCGGCGATGCGCTTGACGTCTTCGGCCTTGGCGCGAATGGTCAACCAGAGCATCAGTATCAGGTAGGTCCAGACCCCGGCGTTCCAGCCGATCAGGATTTTGCTGGCAAGGGTGTCGGCCGGCACCAGGAGGCCGACCGCAAGGCCCAGTACGGCGGCGGATGAGAGGCGAGGGTGGGTGCGGGCGAGGAAGGGCATGGTGGCTCACAGATAGCTATTTAGGAGCACCATAGCTTATTCGGATGTACCTGATCATGAATGCAATCGATAACCCTGTGGGAGCTGGCTTGCCTACGATAGCGTTGGTTCAGGTAACACTTATGTCGCCTGTGCCGGCGTCATCGCAGGCAAGCCAGCTCCCACATTTGGCTGCGGCGTTGATCAGTTTGCTTTATGGCGCTTGCGCACCAGCTTCATCACCACCACAAAGAACACCGGCACAAACACCACCGCCAGCGTCGCCGTGATCATCCCGCCAATCACACCGGTACCAATCGCCTGCTGGCTTGCCGAACTGGCCCCGGTGGCAATTGCCAGTGGCACAACGCCTAGGATAAACGCCAGCGAGGTCATGATGATTGGTCGCAGTCGCAACCGTGCCGCTTTCAAGGTGGCGTCGATCAAATCCTCGCCCTGGTCATACAGGTCCTTGGCGAACTCGATGATCAGAATCGCGTTCTTCGCCGACAGGCCAATGATGGTGATCAAGCCGACCTTGAAGAACACGTCGTTGGGCATCCCGCGCAAGCTCACGGCCAACACTGCACCGAGCACACCCAGCGGCACCACCAGCAACACCGAGGTGGGAATCGACCAGCTTTCATACAGCGCGGCCAGGCACAGGAACACGATCAGCAGCGACAGGCCCAACAGCAGCGGTGCCTGGGAACCGGACAAGCGCTCCTGCAACGACAAGCCCGTCCATTCCTGGCCCAGCCCGGCGGGCAGTTGGCTGACCAGGCGCTGGATTTCGTTCATGGCCTCGCCGGTGCTGTGCCCCGGCGCCGCTTCGCCGCTGATGGCGATGGCCGGGTAGCCGTTGTAACGGGTCAACTGCGTTGGGCCCTGGGTCCACTTGGCTTCGACAAAGGCTGACAGCGGCACCATTTTTCCCGCGTTGTTACGCACATGGATCTTCATCAGGTCGGCCACCTGGCTGCGCTGGTCGCCTTCGGCCTGCACCACCACGCGCTGCATACGGCCCTGGTTGGGGAAGTCGTTGATATACGCCGAACCAATCGCGGAGGACAGCACGTTGCCCACGTCGGCAAACGAAACGCCCAAGGCGTTGGCCTGCTTGCGGTCCACTTCCAGCTGCACTTGCGGTGCTTCGGCCAGGGCGCTTTCACGCACGTTGGCCAGGATCGGGCTTTTCGCTGCAGCGTCCAGCAATTCAGTACGCGCAGCCATCAACCCGGCGTGGCCGACGCCACCTCGGTCCTGCAAACGGAACTCGAAACCACTGGAAGTGCCCAGTCCGTCGACCGGTGGCGGCAGAACCGCGTAGGCAATTGCGTCCTTGAGTTCGCTGAAGGCCATGTTGGCGCGGTCGGCAATCGAGGCAGCGGAGTCATCACTGCCACGTTCTGACCAATCCTTGAGCGTGGTAAACGCCAGCGCGGCGTTTTGCCCGGAACCCGAGAAGCTGAAGCCCATGATCATGGTGGTGTCACCCACCCCAGGCTCGCCTGCGTTATGCGCGTCGATCTGTTCGGCCACCTGCACTGTACGGTTCTTGCTGGCGCCCGGCGGCAACTGGATATCAGTGATGGTGTAGCCCTGGTCTTCCACCGGCAGGAACGAGGAGGGCAGGCGGCTGAACAACAGCCCCATGCCCACCAGTAATACCAGGTAGATCAGCAAATAGCGGCCGCTGCGCTTGAGGGCATAGGCCACCCAACCTTCATAACGGTTGGTGAGGTGCTCAAAGCGCTGGTTGAACCAGCCGAAGAAACCACCCTTGGCATGATGCTCGCCCTTGGCAATCGGCTTGAGCAGCGTGGCGCACAGTGCCGGCGTCAAGGTCAGGGCCAGGAACGCCGAGAACAGAATCGAGGTGGCCATCGACAGCGAGAACTGCTGGTAGATCACCCCCACCGAACCCGGCATGAAGGCCATCGGCAGGAACACCGCCACCAGCACCAGGGTGATACCGATGATGGCCCCGGTGATCTGACCCATGGCTTTCTTCGTCGCCTCTTTGGGCGACAGGCCTTCGGTGGCCATGATGCGCTCGACGTTTTCCACCACCACGATGGCATCGTCTACCAGGATGCCGATAGCCAATACCATGCCGAACATGGTCAGCACGTTGATCGAGAAGCCCAGCAGCAACATGGTGGCGAAGGTGCCCATCAGCGCGATCGGCACCACCAGCGTGGGAATCAAGGTATAGCGCACGTTCTGCAGGAACAGGAACATCACCGCGAACACCAGCGCCATCGCCTCCAGCAAGGTGTAGACCACCTTGGTGATCGAGACTTTGACAAAGGGCGAGGTGTCGTAGGGAATCTTGTATTCCACATTGGCAGGGAAGTAGCGCGACAACTCGTCCATTTTCGCCCGCACCAGCGTTGCGGTACTCAATGCATTAGCGCCGGGCGACAGTTGCACGCTGACGGCGGTAGACGGCTTGCCGTTCAGGCGCGTGGAAAACTGGTATTCCTGGCTGCCGACCTCCACCCGTGCCACATCGCCGATGCGCACGGTGGAGCCGTCGGGGTTGGCCTTGAGTACGATGTCGGCAAACTCCGCCGGGGTGGACAGTTGTCCCTTGACCAGCACCGCCGCGGTGATCTCCTGGGTGTGAGTACCCGGCAGATCACCGATGCTACCCGCTGAGACCTGGGCGTTCTGGGCGCTGATCGCGGCGTTGACGTCGGCCGGCGTGAGGTTGAAACCGATCAGCTTCTGCGGGTCGATCCAGATACGCATGGCGCGTTCGGCGCCATACAACTGAGCCTTGCCGACCCCGTCCAGTCGCTTGAGCTCGTTCATCACGTTGCGCGCCAGGTAATCACTGAGCGCGACGTCATCGAGCTTGCCGTCGTTGGAGGTCAATGTGACCAGCAGCAGGAAGCCGGCGGAGACTTTTTCCACTTGCAAGCCTTGCTGAGTCACGGCCTGGGGCAGGCGCGGCTCGACGACCTTGAGGCGGTTCTGCACATCCACCTGGGCCATTTCCGGGTCGGTGCCCGGCTGGAAGGTCGCGGTAATGGTCGCTGAACCCAGGCTGCTCTGGGATTCGAAATACAGCAGGTGATCGGCGCCGTTGAGCTCTTGCTCGATCAGGCTGACCACGCTCTCATCCAGGGTCTGGGCCGAGGCGCCGGGATACACCGCGTAGATTTCCACCTTGGGTGGCGCGACGTTGGGGTACTGCGCCACCGGCAATTGCGGGATCGCCAGGAAGCCCGCCAGCAGGATAAACAGGGCCACCACCCAGGCGAAGATCGGGCGGTCAATAAAGAACTGCGGCATGACGGGTTATTCCTTTACGAGCGGGCTGTCGTCCACTTCAACTTTTTCACCGGGGCGTGCGTGTTGCACGCCCTCGACGATGATGCGGTCGCCGGGTTTGAGGCCACTGGTGACGATCCAGCGATTGTCGACCACTGCACCCAACTCCACCGGCTGCTGGCTGACGGTCTGCTCGGCGTCCAGCAGCAACACCATCGGGATACCGGCGCTGTCACGGGTGATGGCGCGTTGCGGCACGCTGAGGCCTTGCTTGTCCACGGCCTGTTCCACGCGCACCCGCACAAAGCTGCCGGGCAACAGGTCGAGGTCCGGGTTGGGGAACTCGCTGCGCAGGATGATCTGCCCGGTGCCCGGATCGACGCTGATATCGGCGAAGAGCAATTTACCCGGCAACGGGTACAGGCTACCGTCGTCCTGGATCAAGGTGGCCTTGGCCTGGTCCTGGCCGACCTGCTTCAAGCTGCCGGCACGAAAGGCGCGGCGCAGGTCGTTCAGCTCACGGGTGGACTGGGTGAGGTCGGCGTGGATCGGGTCCAGTTGCTGAATGATCGCCAGCGGCGTGGCTTCGTTCTGGCCGACCAGCGCGCCTTCGGTCACCAGGGCGCGGCCAATGCGCCCGGAAATCGGGGCGGTCACGGTGGCATAGCCCAGGTTCAGCCTGGCACGCTCGACGGCAGCCTTGTTGGCGGCCACTTCGGCGTTGGTCTGGCGCAGGGCGGCGCGGGCGTTGTCGTACTCCTGGCCGCTGATGGCGTTGCCTTCGACCAATTGGCTGTAGCGCTGCTCTTGCAGGCGCGCCTGGAACGCATTGGCCTCGGCCTTGCTCAGGTTGGCCAGGGCACTGTCCAGGTCGGCCTTGAACGGCGCCGGGTCAATACGGAACAACACGTCGCCTTGCTTGACGTCGTGGCCTTCGTTAAACACCCGCTGCATCACCACCCCGGCGACCCGGGCGCGTACCTCGGCGATACGCGGTGCGGCGATGCGCCCGCTCAGTTCGCTGGTAATAGAGAGGGGCTTGGCCTGCAGGGTTTCGATCCGCACTTTGGCCAGGGGCATTTGTGGCGTCTCGTCTGCCGACTGACCACACGCGCTCAGCGCCAGTGTGAGGGCCAACAGGCAAAACGGCGCAAACAGATTCTTCGACATGCTCTTATCCCAATATTGACTGGCGCATCCTAGAGGCACCTGCGCCGTGGTGCTGTGAAGCTGTGTAGCGGGTCTGTGAAGAAGTGTAAGGTACGGCGCACGTGGCGTCGGGGGCGTATATCCTTGCACAATCCTGCAACACACCAACAAACAGCATTATTTGGAAACACCATGCCCAACATCCTCCTGGTGGAAGACGACGCCGCACTCTCCGAGCTGATTGCCAGCTACCTGGAACGCAATGGCTACCACGTCAGCGTGCTCAGCCGTGGCGATCATGTACGCGAACGTGCACGCCTCAACCCGCCGGACCTGGTGATCCTCGACCTGATGCTGCCGGGCCTCGACGGCCTGCAGGTGTGCCGTTTGCTGCGCGCCGATTCGGCGGGGCTGCCGATCCTGATGCTGACCGCCCGCGATGACAGCCACGATCAGGTTCTGGGGCTTGAGATGGGCGCCGACGACTACGTGACCAAACCCTGCGAGCCGCGCGTATTACTGGCCCGGGTGCGCACATTGCTGCGGCGCAGCAGCCTGTCCGAACCCCAGGTGGCCAGCGACCAGATCGTCATGGGCAATCTCTGCATTGATTTGTCCGAGCGCACCGTGACCTGGCGCGAACAGGCGGTGGAGCTGTCCAGCGGAGAATACAACCTGTTGGTGGTGCTGGCCCGGCATGCCGGCGAAGTGCTCAGCCGCGATCAGATCCTGCAACGCCTGCGCGGTATCGAGTTCAACGGCACCGACCGTTCGGTGGACGTGGCCATCTCCAAGCTGCGGCGCAAGTTCGACGATCATGCGGGCGAGGCGCGCAAGATCAAGACGGTGTGGGGCAAGGGGTATCTGTTCAGCCGTTCCGAGTGGGAATGCTGAACCATGTTTCGCGTACTGCTGCGCCTCTACCTGATCACCATCGTCACCTACAGTGCGGCGATTTACCTGATTCCCAAGCTGGTGATCCAGCTGTTCGAACACCGCTACATGGACTACAACATCGAACAGTCCCGCGGCCTGCAAAAACTCATGGTCAAGCAGTACCAGCGCGCACCGGTGGAGCGCTGGTCCCAGGTGACCGACCAGTTGAGCCGCGATTTTGCACCCTTGAAAGTGCAACTGTTGCTGCGCCAGGACGCCCGCTACACCCCTGAGGAAGAACAGTTACTGGAGCAAGGCAAACCGGTGATCCGCCTGGGCGAGTGGGGCTGGATGGAGGAAATCAGTTCGCCGATCAACCAGCAGTTCGCGGTCAAGCTGACCGTACCGCCAGACCCGTTGGACATGAACCTGCTGTACTGGTCGATGAACGTGCTGGTCGGTGCCGCCTTGCTGGCGTGCCTGCTGGTGTGGCTGCGTCCGCACTGGCGTGACCTGGAGCGTTTGAAAAGTACCGCCGCGTTATTGGGCAAGGGCCATCTGGAGGCGCGTACGGGGCTCGCACCCAGCTCCAGCATCGGCGGCCTGGCGGCGGTATTCGACACCATGGCCGACGATATCGAGCGCCTCTTGAACCAGCAGCGCGATTTGCTCAATGCGGTCTCCCATGAACTGCGCACACCGCTCACCCGCCTGGATTTCGGGCTGGCCCTGGCGCTTTCCGAAGACTTGCCCCCGGCCAGCCGCGAGCGCCTGCAAAGCCTGGTGGCGCATATTCGGGAGCTGGATGAGCTGGTGCTGGAATTGCTGTCTTACAGCCGCCTGCAAAACCCGGCGCAATTGCCCGAGCGGGTAGAGGTGGCGCTCGACGAGTTTATCGACAGCGTGTTGGGCAGCGTCGACGATGAGTTGGAAAACCCCGATATCGTCATCGATGTGGTCCTCGATTGTGCCGTGGAGCGCTTCAGCCTCGACCCGCGCCTGACTGCCAGGGCCTTGCAGAACCTGCTGCGCAATGCGACGCGCTACTGCGACAAACGCATCCAGGTGGGCGTGCGCGTATGCCCCAAAGGCTGTGAAATCTGGGTGGACGACGATGGCATCGGCATACCGGCGGAGCAGCGCGAGCGCATCTTCGAGCCGTTCTACCGCCTGGACCGTAGCCGCGACCGCGCAACCGGTGGCTTTGGCCTGGGCCTGGCGATCAGCCGGCGCGCCCTGGAGGCCCAGGGCGGCACTTTGACGGCCTTGGCGTCTCCCTTGGGCGGGGCGCGGTTTCGTGTGTGGCTACCTAACCTTTCGTGATCAAAGCACTTTGACTGCGCGGCCGATCCCGTGGATCGGCCCGGTGGGTTTGCCGGTGGGCGAGCCATTGGGCCCTTCCAGCGTCAGTTCAAACAACTGGTTCGGTGCCAGCGGCGGTAGCTTGTCCAGCGGCACCGACAAGGTCTGCCCCGGCTTGACCAGCCCCAGTGATACGGGCCCCTGCCAGCCATCGCCCTTGGTCCAGAACTCCAGGGCTTTGTCGGCAGGAATCTCCATCACCCCCAGTGGAATCAATTGGATCTGCTGATTATCACTGGCCTGCACCACCCAGCCCGGTGCCTGGCTTTGTGGCGCCATCAACACCACCACGAAGCTGGGTGCGGGCATGGGCGGGCGCGTCAGTAATAAAGCCGCCAGCACCACGCTTGCCATCAGGCCAGCAGCGGAAAGCCCGCGCCAGAACGCCAGCAGGTTCCACCACGCCACGCTCGTTTCGGGGGCTTTGATTCCGCGTTCAATGCGCCTCCACAGCTGTGCCGAAGGCGGCACCGGTTGTGCCAGCGCGACCAGAGGCAACAGACGCTGCTCCCAGGCATCCACCGCTGCACGCAGTGCCGCATCATGGGCCAGGCGTTGTTGCACCTCAGCGCGCTGTTCGGCGGGCAGTGTCCCCAGCACGTATTCACTGGCCAGTTCATCCAGGCTGTCGTTCATGCCATGCACTCCCGCAAGGCGGCGAGGCTGCGTTTGATCCAGGCTTTGACGGTACCCAGAGGGGTACTGAGTTTTTGCGCAATTTCGCTGTGGGAGTAACCGTCCACATAGGCGTGCAGGATGCAGGTGCGGCGTGTCGGGTCAAGCTGCTCCAGGCACTGGTGGATCTGCCCGGAGCGTGCCGCAAACTCAACGGTCTGGGCAGGCTCTGCCATCGGTTCATACTGATCGTCCAGTGGTACGTCACGCCCGGCGCTGCGTACAACGTCCAGGGCCAGGTGGCGAGTCACGCTGAACACCCAACCCCGTGCGGAACCTCGCAGGGGGTCGAAACTGCGCGCGCCGTGCCAGATCTTGATAAAGGCGTCATGCACGATGTCCTCGGCCAGTGCCTTGTTGCGGGTAATGCGCAGCGCCACACCGAGCAAGCGGCTGCTGTCCTGCTCATAGAGTTGGTGCAGGGCGCGATGATCGCCGCGGGCGCAGGCTAACAGGCACACTTCATAATCAAAGATGATTTCAGCCAAACCAGGATTCCTGCCACTGAGGAGACGTCTACGCGTGGTAGGCGCGAGGTTGCTCGCGCCTACCTGGCCAGCGTAGCTGAGTTTGCTCAGTTGGCGGCCCAGAAGATGTAGTCCGCCTGGTATTTCACCACTTCCTTGGCGCCTTTGTTCGCCGTGGTGCATGGCGTAGCGGGAGCGACTCCGCCTTTGAGCGCAACCCGCTGGATATACGCCACGCCACTCATCGCACCTTTGCCCTCGGCCGGGTTGGCCTTGACCAGTTGATAGGGCAGGTTACCGGGGCTCGACGGCGCCACGGCCAATTGCGTGCCGGTGATGGTCGAGCCGTCCTTGGCCTGCCACGTGGCAGGTGGGCCGAAGTAGGTGCCGACCTGCTGACCATTACGGTCGTTCAACACGGCTTTGGGGCCGACGAAGGTCCACTCGGTCTGGCCGGCGGCATTGGCCTTGTCGCGGCATTCATAGGTGATTTCGCCGACCCCGGTGGTTTGCATCGCCACCTTGTGGCCATCCGGCACCTTGATGCTGTCCGGCAGGCCCGCCTGGGCAAACGCCGACGGTGCGGCGAGGAGCAAGCTGGACAGGCACAGCAGTGTTTTAGCGTTCATGGTGTTTCTCCATTGGGTAGAACAGCAGGGTTACGTTGATCACTACGGCCCAGGCCCGCCCATTGGATGCAGGGCTTTGCGAAAAAAGTGAAGATTTCCAAAAAAGCATAAACTCAGATCGCATCGGTATAAGTGGTTATAAGAAAAATCGCTATCCTGCGGCCAGAAATTTATAAGGCCTCGGGTAGCTGGAATGGATGTAGGTAATATTGGTTTCGTGGTTGCCGGCCTGATCGTGGGTTTTATCGTGGGCATGACGGGGGTGGGCGGCGGTTCGCTGATGACCCCGATCCTGCTGTGGTTTGGCATCAACCCAGCCACTGCGGTGGGCACCGACCTGCTGTACGCCGCGATCACCAAGTCTGGTGGTGTGCTGGTGCACAGCAAGAACAAGAACATCGACTGGACGATCACCGGCTGGCTCACCCTGGGCAGCGTGCCGGCGGTGTTGCTGACGTTATGGTTCCTGGCCAGCCTGCACACCGACCCCAGCGCGATGAACGCGGTGATCAAGCAGGCCCTTGGCGTGGTATTGCTGCTGACGGCCCTGGCGATCCTGTTCAAGAAAAGCCTGTTGGCCTTTGCCCAGCGTCATGCTGGCGATTCCTACCATCTGCGCCCGCGCAATCTGAATGCGCTCACTGTTGTGACAGGTGCGATCCTTGGCACCATGGTGGCCTTGACCTCGATCGGCGCCGGCGCCCTCGGCACGGTGGCGCTGTTTATCCTGTACCCGTTCCTGGCCACGCGGCGCCTGGTTGGCACCGAGATCGCCCATGCCGTGCCCCTGACCTTGGTGGCGGGCCTGGGCCATGCCAGCATGGGGAACATGGACTGGCATCTGCTGGGCTTTTTGCTGATGGGGTCGCTGCCGGGGATCTACATGGGCAGCCATATGACCGGCAGGATTCCCGACGGGGTACTGCGGCCGTGCCTAGCGGTGATGTTGATGGCGGTGGGGTACAAGTTGGCGTTCTGAGTGAGTGGCCTGACACCCCACGATCCAAATGTGGGAGCTGGCTTGCCTGCGAAGGCGGCCTCACAGTCGACACCGTTATACCGAGTACATATCCATTCCTGCGGTAACGGCCACCTAGGGGGCCGCCCTTACGGCGGGTCACTTTGGAAAAGCCCCAAAGTAACCAAAGGGCTCTTGCCCCACCACTCGGCACCTCGCTTAGGCTCGGTGTGCCCGTAATCCGCCAGTGATTTGGGGGGGCGCCGCCACGCGCCATCCATGGCGCGGGGCAGCTAAACCGGCATCCCTGCCGGTTTACCCCCCAAATCCCTGTCGAATTCCGGCCAGCGTGGTTTAACGGGGCGCCTAAGATCAAAAGCAGATCAAGATCAAGAGCTACTCGCTTCGCATCGTGGGTACGCTTGGTGCTGGTCGCAACTGTTGCTCCAGCAACAGCAGATCCACAAACTGCTGCTATCCCAGACACTGGCAAGCCATCGCTTCAATCCCCCTTTTTTTCCGCAACCCCCAGGCTACGGGCATTTGCCTGCCCCTGGCACGCTTGCTGCCTAAGCACTGGTACATCCCCTGTGCGAGGTACTGTCCGATGAGTCAGCAAGCCGTGAAATTTGCCTATTGGGTACCCAACGTCAGCGGTGGGTTGGTCGTCAGCAAGATTGAACAACGCACCCACTGGGGCATCGAGTACAACCGCAAGCTGGCGCAACTGGCGGAGGCGGCGGGTTTTGAGTATGGCTTGACCCAGATTCGCTTCACCGCAGGTTACGGTGCCGAGAACCAGCATGAGTCCGTGGCGTTCAGCCATGCGTTACTCGCGGCGACTACCACCCTCAAGGTCATCGCGGCGATCCTGCCCGGGCCGTGGCAACCGGCGTTGGCGGCCAAGCAATTGGCGACCATCGACCAACTCACCAATGGCCGTATCGCGGTGAATATCGTCAGTGGTTGGTTCAAGGGCGAGTTCCAGGCCATTGGCGAGCATTGGTTGGAGCATGATGAGCGCTATCGGCGTTCCGAAGAGTTTATCCGCGCCCTCAAAGGCATCTGGACCCAGGACGATTTCACCTTCAAGGGCGATTTCTATCGTTTCAACCAATACACCCTCAAGCCCAAGCCCCTGGGCCAGCCGGAAATCTTCCAGGGTGGCAGTTCGCGGGCGGCTCGGGACATGGCGGCGCGGGTGTCGGATTGGTATTTCACCAATGGCAACACGCCTGAAGGGGTCAAGGCCCAGGTCGATGATATTCGTGCCAAGGCCGCTGCCAACCACCATTCGGTGAAGGTGGGCGTGAACGCCTTTGTGATCGCCCGCGACACGGAAGAGGAGGCACGTGCGGTGCTGGCGCAGATCATCGACCAAGCCGACCCGGAGGCGGTCAACGCCTTTGGTGACGCGGCCCGGCAAGCGGGCAAGGCGTCGCCGGAGGGCGAGGGGAACTGGGCCAAGTCCAGCTTTGAGGACCTGGTGCAATACAACGATGGCTTCAAGACCAACCTGATCGGCACGCCGCAGCAGATCGCCGAGCGCATCGTGGCACTCAAGGCCGTAGGTGTGGACTTGGTGCTGGCAGGCTTTCTGCACTTCCAGGAAGAAGTGGAGTATTTCGGCAAACGTGTATTGCCGCTGGTGCGTGAGTTGGAAGCCAAGGCTGATGTCGGCGCGGGCTTGCGCGTAAATAATCTCAACGAGAAAGTGGGTAGCTTGGTTTAACGCTGTGCCTGCGCATTCTTCGCGAGCAAGCTCGCTCCCACAGGGGGCATGGGTTTTTCCAGGCGCAGGGCGTCGCTGTGGTCTTGGTAGTAATCGTCGACTACGGCAAAGCGTCGATAGCCGTTGCGCTCATACAGGGCGAGGGCGCCGGGGTTGTCGGTGCGCACTTCCAGGCGCAGGTAGGCGCAACCTTTCTCCAGGGCACGGGTTTCGATATGCGCCAGCAACTGTTTGCCCAGGCCAAGGCCGCGGGCGTGTTCGGCAATGGCTAGGGAATACAAGCGCGCAAACCGGGTGCCGCGCCGAAACAGCACCAGCGCGTAGCCAAGCAGTTGGCCGTGCTGTTGCGCCACCCACAATTGGCCGTTGGCCCGGCTGATCATCCAGCGCAGACTGCGCGGTGACAGCCGGTCGCTACTGAAACACTGCTGCTCCAACGCCACCAACTCGGGCATATCGTCAAGGGTTGCAACGCGAAAGAAAAGAGCCATAAGACCGCCGTAAAAGTTGCGTAATGAAACGGGACTTCTCTAAATGATCGTGCTTAATAGAAAAGGTCGAGTTCTCTAAAGCGGATCAATTATTATGTCGGCGGTACAAAGTCATTGGCGTCAAGTATCCGAGCAAACCGTTGCGGCGACAATAACATCCAACGGTTATTTTTCTGCTGCGGCCCAAAGTTTGAGCCACGTTGTCATTATTGTCGAACGCAAGGAAGATTGGGCCTCTTACTTTCCTTGTGAACACATCGTCACCGCCCAGGAGTACCTGGAGCACACGCGGGATAGCGACACGGGCAAGCGCGTCCAGGTGATCAACCTGTGCCGCAGCTACAAGTACCTGGGGCACGGCTACTATTGCTCCTTGCTGGCCGAGGCACGCGGGCACAAGGTGATTCCCTCGGTACGCACCATCAGCGAGCTGACCAAAAAAGCCCTGTATGGGTTGGCCCTGGATGACTTGGATAAAACCCTGGAAAAAGCCCTGAACCATCAACTCTATCGCAGTACCGAAGGCTTTACTCTGACACTTTATTTCGGTCGAACGGATATAGAGCTCTTGCAGGAATTGGCTCGGCAGTTGTTTGAAACCTTTCCCAGTCCGATCTTGTTAGTTGAGTTTCGTCACCATAACGGCTGGCATATCGGCGGGGTCAAGTGTGGTGTATTGCACAAGTTGCGCGACGATCAGGAAGATCAATTCGCCCACGCCCTCGATAACTTCAGCCGCAAGATCTGGCGTCAGCCACGCTTGCGCCGTCTGGCCCGTTATGACTTAGCGATCCTGCACGATCCTCACGAACAATTACCGCCGTCCAATCCTCGCGCACTGGAACATTTCGTGCGGGTCGGCAAGGGCCTGGGCATTGATGTGGAGCTGATCGAACGCAAGGATTATGCCCGTCTGGCCGAATATGACGCCTTGTTGATCCGCGAAACCACCAGCCTCGACAACCATACCTATCGCTTTGCCAAGAAAGCAGAAAGCGAAGGATTGGTGGTGATGGACGACCCGGCATCGATCCTGCGCTGTACCAACAAGGTATACCTCACCGATCTGCTCAACAGCCACCAATTGGGCATGCCGGCCACCGAGATTCTCTACAAGGAACGACCGCAAGACTTTGAACGCATCGGCGAACGCCTGGGCTTCCCGCTGGTGTTGAAGATCCCCGACGGCTGTTTCTCCCGTGGGGTGATCAAGGTCGAAAGCCAGGAGGCGTTGCTCAAGGCCACGGCTGAGTTGTTCGAGCACTCGGTGCTGTTGCTGGCCCAGGAATTCCTCTATACCGACTACGACTGGCGCATCGGCGTGCTCAATCGCAAGCCGATTTTTGCCTGCCAGTACTTCATGTCCAAGGGCCATTGGCAGATCTACAACCACAAGGCCATCGGTCTGGCTATCAATGGCGAATGCCGCACCCTGGCAGTCCATGAGGCACCCAAGGCGGTGGTGGAGCTGGCGGTGAAAACCGCCAACCTGATCGGTGATGGGCTTTATGGCGTGGACCTCAAACAGTCCGGCGACAGGGTGGTGGTGATCGAGGTCAACGACAACCCCAACCTGGATGCTGGGATCGAAGATGCCTACTTGCAGGACGACCTGTATGGCCTGGTGCTGGAGGAGTTCGTGCGGCGCCTGGAGCTCAAGCGCCGGGGTCAGGTGTGGTAGAGCGTTCTGCCATTAAGCAGTGGCTTGCAAGGTCAACACCTCAAACCCATCCGCCGTCACCGCCACGGTATGTTCCCATTGCGCCGAGAGGCTGTTGTCCTTGGTGACCACCGTCCAGCCGTCTTTCAGGCTGCGGGTTTTGGCGCTGCCCTGGTTAAGCATCGGTTCGATGGTAAACACCATGCCTTCGCGCAGTTCCAGGCCGGTGCCAGGCCGGCCGAAGTGCAGAATTTGCGGTTCTTCGTGCATTTGCCGGCCGATGCCGTGGCCGCAGTATTCGCGCACCACGCTGTAGCCGTTGGCTTGCGCGTGGCTCTGGATGGCATGGCCGATATCGCCCAGGCGCGCGCCCGGCTTGACCTGGCGAATGCCGGCCCACATCGCCTCGAAGGTCATGTCCACCAGGCGCCTGGCCTTGGGCGTCACGTTGCCGATCATGTACATCTTGCTGGCGTCGGCAATGAAGCCGCCTTTTTCCAGGGTGATGTCGATGTTGATGATGTCGCCGTCCTTGAGCAATTGCTTGGCGCTGGGCATGCCGTGGCACACCACTTCGTTGATCGAGGTGTTGATGCAGAAGGGGTAGTCGTACTGCCCCAGGCTGGCAGGGCGGGCCTTGAGGTCGTTACGGATGAAGGCTTCGACGGCGCTGTCCAGCTCCAGGGTAGAGCGGCCGGCGGCGACGAAGCCGTCGAGCAAGTCGAAGACTTGCGCCAACAGGCGCCCAGCTTCACGCATTACGGCCAATTGTGCGGGAGTCTTGATCATTAGCTGCGCCCCCGGATCAGGTCGGGTTTGTCCAGCAACAGCTTGTTGATCAGCTCGTTGTAGGGCAGGTGCGGGTTGAGTTCGGCGAGCAGGCCGATCTTGATCCAGAACTCGGCTTGGGCGTTGATGGAGCGGTCCATGGCGGCGCTGGCCAGGCGCAGTTGTTCGTGCAGCTGATCGGTGATCTTGACGATGCCCATAAGGTTCACTGTGTTTAATTGATATACGAATCGTATATGGTTCGTATGTCGATCGCAAACCTCCTTCGGCTAAACGGTGATGGGTTGATGGGTTGCGATAGGTTGCCGAAAAAGGATCTCCACCTAAACGCCGGTCCCCACGCTGCGGGTTAAACGTTTAATCGATGTAGTTCGGCGATGATGCCAAACAGGGCGTTTTCTTTAATATGAGCAAGCGGTTTGCTTATGAGGAAAGGTTACAACCACCACGGTTTTTGCCGAGTAGGCTTACTGATTGAAAGCGTCTTCCAGGGTTGGCAAGACGTGGCAGGCAAGTGCCTGTCGGATACATATAACTGTTGGCAGTCTCAAAAAAGGAGAGGTTAGCCATGCTTTCAGAACTAGAGCTTCGCAGCATTATTGAAGGAAGTTTCCTGCCTAAACGGTGCGAATGCACCAAAGCCGAAGATGCCTCGTTGACGATCAGGGTCTACGACGATCGCGACCGGGATCGGGTGGATTTGGAAGTCAAAGGTATCCACCCTGACAAGCTCGACAGCAGCCGAGCGATTTGCAACCTGATCACCGGGTTGCGTGAAGACCTCAAGCAAAGCCACGTACCGGTACTGCAACGAGCCGGCGCTCGCGGTTATCACTAGCGGATGCTTGAGTGCAAGTTGACCCCATGGGCCTGGTAGTTGCCAGGCCCAATGTTGACATCCTTCCTGTTTACCAGCGCGCTCTTACGCCGAAATTGCCACTGACACCCTCAAAGTTGTTGTCGTCCAGTTGGGTGCCATAGTTACCCTCCATATAAACACTGACCGTGGATGACAATTGAGCCACAACACCGATGCCCATATCAGCCGTGGAGGACTTGTGATCGCTCTTGATCCGGTCCACCCCGTCGAACGTCACTGTGTCGCTACCGCCGAAGGTGTGCCAGACATTCGCCCGTAGGTACGGCTCCACGGGCGTGTTGCTGACCAGATAGCGACCCTTGAGCCGTGCGCCGATGCGGCCGGTCCAATACTCCTGGGAGTCGAAAGAGACCTTGGAAATGCCGTCGTGCTGGTTATCCAGATCGATCTTCTGGCCGATGACCTGGGCCTGAGGTTCCATCTCCCAATGCTCGGACAGCCTGAACGGGTAGCCGGCCTCGGCGGAGAACGCCAGGGCGTGGCCCTTGGTATCCATCTTCACCCCTCGGTCGGACTTGTTGTCGCCATCCAGGCGGGTACCCATGGCCACCAGGTCGACGTACCAGCCGGTCGGATCGGTGAGTGTCCAGTAGGCGCCGAAGTTGTCGCCGTCGAGTTTGACCCGCCCGGAGCGATGGTTCTGCCAGCCCATTGCAAAGCCCTTCACGTCGCCGCGCAGGCGGCTCTGGCCGATAAAGAGGCCAAGGCGTTGCGTCTGCCCGCCGCTGGTTTCGGCGGCGTAAAGGTCATGGCCAACCTGATAGCCCTTGACCGTGCCGTCAAAACTCGGCGCCACGGTGCCCGACCAGCTTTTGTTGAAATCACTGCCATAGGCACGGCCCCAACCTGCCGGCACTGCACCGGTCTCGGTCAGCAGGCTTTGCTCGCCCTGGCGTTCATGGAAGGTACCCAGCGCCTGCAACGTCATCAGTTGCGCTGCGGGGATGTCTACGGAGTAGACCGGAACTTCCAGGCGATACAGCGGAATCGGCGCGGCACCCGCCACGGCGGTGGGAAGCACAGGGTTACTCGCCGCCGATTGCGGCGACGTGGCTGCAGCGACTTGGCTGGGCGGTGGCGCGGCAGGCTCTATTGGGGGTTGCGGTTGCGCAGTGGGCGGTTCCACGGAAGGTTCATCCGAGTCCACTATAGGGGGAGTGGCGGGGATCGGCGGCACCGGCACCACCACGGCCGGTGTCGGTGGTACGGGTGGGGCCGCCGGCGGTTGCACGGCCACCACTGAGGAACGAAGGAACCAGCTGTCTTTCGTATTGGCAAGGGTGCCGCCCTTGAACAGCAGGTATTCATACGCCCCGGCGGAGACCGAGCCCTTCAAGGCAAACGCATCGTTGCTGCTGATGGCGCCGTTGAGTGCCTGGACCACTTCGATGCCGTTGTTCTGAGTCAGCCCGCCGATACCGCCGAGGTTGCTGACACTCAGTTGGGTGTGACCGCTGATGTTGCCGTCGGACACTACCAGCTTGTCGGTGGCAGAGTTTTCGTCGCCGAGTACGGTTTGCAGATGCAACTGGCCGTTGTTGCCCACGTAGTTGCCATGCACCGTCAACACGCTGGTAGCGCTGTTGTCAGCGGTCATGTCGACAGTGCCGGTGTTGTTGAGCGTCGCCAGTTGCCCGGCGGTGTAGGGGCGGATGCTGCCTTGGGTCACGGCCAGGGTACTGCTGCCGTCGATGTTGAACGTGCCGGTATTGCTGCCACTGTCACCGAGGAAAAAATTCCCGGCCAGGTCCAGGCGCGAGTTGTTGGTGAGGTTGACGGTCTCCAAGCCGATATAGCGGGCGGCGTTGCTGGATGTTGTCGCGTCGAAGGTCAATTGATCGTTGCCCAGGCCACCATCGACGGAGGGTGTGGTGGCCAGCAGGCTTTCATTCAAGCCGCGCAGCAGGGCGGTGTCGTCACCATCGCCCATCAGTACCGAGGACTTGATCTGCCCACCGTCAAGCCACCGGAAAGTGTCATTGCCGACGCTGGCACGGATCTCACCACTGATCACGCCGCCACTCACGGTAATGCTGTCGTCACCACCGCTGGTGCTGATATTGCCGCCGATGCTGCCTGCGGAAATGATGATGGTATCGGTATCAAAACCGGTGACCAGGTTGCCCAGGATGGTGCCTCCGGACATGTCATAGAGGTTCTTGTCCAGCTTCATATTGACTCTGCCGATGGTGCCTCCGGTCTGGTAGGCCACATCGCCGTCCTCAAAGGCATCGACGATGGTGCCTCCCTCCATCCTGAAGGTGTCGAGCCCATCGCCCTGGAACAGCGCTTGTATTTGCCCACCCAGCATGACGAAGTCATCGATGCCGGCCCCTTGTTGCACCGCGCCGGTGATCTGGCCGGATTCGATGCGCACGGTATCCACGCCAGGGCCAAAGGTGACATTACCGTTGATGGTGCCGGTACCGCCCGCAGGGAGGGTGAGGCGGTTATCCCCGGAAAGGTCGGTAAGGCCGGGGCTGCTGCCGCTGTCGCACGTATAGGTATCGTTACCGATACCCGGGGTGAGAACGCAGGCGGCGGGGGAGGGTTGAGGGATCATGTACTGCAATGAAATGAGGCCGACAGCTAAAACGGCCCGGGTCGAGAAACCACTGGGCTTTTGCATGGGTGTGTCCTGAGTTTGTTGTAATAACTGCTCCTGTTTTTGGGTTTAGCACAGTTTTCCAGTAGCGCAATTTTTTATGCATGGCGCGCAGGCCACGGAATACGTGGCCTGCGTGATGGCGCTTTGGGTTTTTGCCCGCTCAGCTCAAGCCAGTTGTTGACGATAGGGCAGGTCTGGGCCGGTCTTGCCGCAGGTCAGTGCGGCAGCCCGGATCGCGAAGCCCAGCATGGCGTCGATCTGCTCGCGGCTCAGTCGTTGCAGCCCTTCAACCGAATCCAACTGCTGTTCCGTCAGCCACGCAATCAGCGCCGCCTGGAAGGTGTCACCAGCGCCCACCGTATCGGCCATCACCACCTTGACCGCAGGTTGCGACCAGTTGCCATGCTGGCGGCTGAACACCGACGCACCGTCGCCACCACGGGTGAGGAACACCAGTTGGCAGCGGTGTTGCAGCCAACCTTGCAGCACGCTTTCCGGTGTCTGGTCGGGGTAGAGCAGGTGCAGGTCTTCGTCGCTGACCTTGATCAGGTCGGCGTGTTGCACCAGCTCTGCGACACGGGCGCGCCACAGGTGGATATCGGGCTGCGGGTTAAGGCGCACGTTGGGGTCGAGGCTGATCAGACGCTTGCCGCTTTCACGCTTGACCAGGCTGAGCAGCGTGTCACCAATGGGTTGTACCACCAGCGAAAACGAGCCCACATGCAGCCCGCGAATTTCATCGCCCAGGGGCGGCAGGTGCGTCAGTTGCAATTGCCGGTCGGCGCAGCCTTCGCCGCGAAAGCTGTACTGCGGTGAGCCATTGGCGCCCACGGCCACCATGGCCAGGGTGGTCGGCGCGTCGAACGCCACCAGAAAGCGTTCGCTGATACCTTCGTCATTCAGGACCTGCTGCAAGCGCCGTCCAAGATAATCGGTGGACAGGCCAGCGAAGAGCCCCGACTCGATCCCCAGGCGGCGCAAACCCACCGCCACGTTGAACGGAGAGCCACCGGCAATCGCCTTGTAGTTGAGCTTGGCGGCCTGCCCGCTGGCATCCTCCTCGCTGAAGAAATCAAACAGCGCTTCACCACACACCAGATACATAGTTGCTCGCTCTTAAAGGGTTGCCACGTGCTGTTGATAGCGCTCATACGCCTGTTGATAAGCGCTGACATTGGCAGCCACGGGTAAGGTGCGGCTGGCCGGGTCAATGCTCACGCATTTTTCGCACAGGCGGGCCAGCGGTTCGCCGCTCTGGCACCACGCCGCCTGGATCGCTGCGCCCAGGGCGGCCGCCTCGCTCTGTTCGGTACACACCACTTCGGTGTGCATGATATCGGCGACCATCTGCCGCCACAGCGGGCTTTTCGAGCCGCCGCCGATCAGGCGGATGCTTTGGCTTTGCAGGCCGGTCTGGCGCAGCAGGTCCAGGCCATAACGCAGGCCGAAGGTGGTGCCTTCGACCACCGCGCGGCACAGGTTGGCACGGGTCAGGTTGGTCATGGTCAGGCCCTGCAGGCTGCCGGTGGCGTGGGGCAGGGCGGGTACGCGTTCGCCGTTGAGAAACGGCAGCATGCTCACGCCATCGGCGCCGATGGGTGCCTGTTCGACCAGGGCGTTGAAGGTGTCGAGGTCCAGGTCGAACAGCTCGCGAATCACCCCGGTGGCGTTAGTCAGGTTCATGGTGCAGATCAGCGGCAGCCAGCCGCCGCTGGAGGAGCAGAAGGTCGCCACCGAGGCCTGGGGACTGACGTTTGGCTGGTCGGCAAATGCATACACGGTGCCCGATGAGCCCAGGCTCATGGTGATCACGCCGGGGGCGATATTGCCGGTGCCAATGGCGCCCATCATATTGTCGCCGCCACCACTGGACACCACCGCGTTGGGGTTGATGCCCAGGCGCTCGGCAATGGCCGGCAGGATCGTGCCCACCGCTTGGTCGGCCTCGATCAGTGTCGGCAAAGCGGCTTGCAGGCGGCCACTGGGGTCGATGTGCTGGAGCAACGCCACATCCCATTCGCGGCGGCGCACGTTGAAGTAACCGGTACCCGACGCATCGCCATACTCGGCGCAGGCGCGGCCGGTGAGCCAGTAGTTGAGGTAGTCGTGGGGCAGCAGGATATGGGCAATGCGCGCGAAGACGTCCGGGTGCTGCTCGCGGGTCCAGAGCAGCTTGGACACCGTGTAGCCTGGTGCGATGGTCACGCCCAGGCGCTCCAGAGAGCCGCGTTCGCCGCCCAGATGTTGCAGCAGCCGGTCGTTCTCCGGCGTGGTTTCGGTGTCGCACCACAGCTTGGCCGGGCGCAGCACTTGGCCTTGATCATCCAGCAACACCAGGCCGTGTTGCTGGCCGGATACGCCGATGCCGAGGATGTCCTGGCCATCCACGCCGGCCTGTTGCAGGGCGCGATGGGTGGCAGCGGTGAAGGCGTCCAGCCATTCCTGGGTGTGTTGTTCACGACGGCCATTGGCGCCGCTGATCAAGGTGTGCGCCGCGGCGCCCAGGCCCAGCACCTTGCCGCTGGACGCATCGAGGACGATGGCCTTGGTGCCCTGGGTGCCGCAGTCGATGCCGAGGTAGAGGTTTTGCTGGGTCATGATGGAGTGCTCAGCATTATTATTGGGTTGAAAATACGGTCAATGTGGGAGCTGGCTTGCCTGCGATAGCGGTCTGGCAGTCACCGCAGGGTTGACTGGACCACCGCTATCGCAGGCAAGCCAGCTCCCACATGTTTAATCCGGTTTGTTCAGGAGGTTTTGCAGTGTGGCGGTGACGCCTTTGTCGCGCAGGCTTTCATAGCAACGCTGGAACGCTGCCACAAACGCCGCCGACTTGGGAATAGCAGTGCCAAAAATCTCTTCCACCCCCAGCAACCGCTGGCTGATCAGCGCGTCATCGCTCACCAGCTCCTGGCAGAACGCTGCCCGTGGGTCCGGGATGCTGTAGCGCGCGCCGTTTTCATCCACGCCTTTCAAATACAGCGCCCAGGCCGCCACCACCAGGGCGGCACGGTCCGTGTCGCGGCCGTCGGCAATCAGGCGGTTGATGGTCGGCACGGTGAACTTGGGAAACTTCGATGAACCATCGGAGCATACGCGCTCCAACTGGTCGGCAATCGCCTGGTTGGAAAAGCGCTCCACCAGGGTCTGTTTGTATTCGGTCAGGTCGATACCAGGTACCGGCGCCAGGTTCGGCGTGACGTCCAGGTCCATGTAGGCGCGCATATAGGCCACGAACAGGGGGTCGTTCATGGTCTCGTGAACGAACCGGTAGCCCTTGAGGAACCCCAGGTACGTGAGGGCCAGGTGGCTGCCGTTGAGCAGGCCGATCTTCATTTCTTCATAAGGCGTGACGTCATCGGTGAACTGTACGCCGACCTTTTCCCAGGCCGGGCGGCCGTTGACGAATTTGTCTTCCAGCACCCACTGCACAAACGGCTCGCACACCACCGGCCAGGCATCGTCGATCCCGTGCTGGTCATGCAGTTGCAGGCGGTGGGCGGTGCTGGTCATGGGCGTGATGCGGTCAACCATGGCGTTCGGGAAGCTCACGTTGGCCTTGATCCAGTCATGCAGGCCCGCGTCGTGCAGGGCGGCGAAGGCCAGCAAGGCCTTGCGGGTGACGGCGCCGTTGTGAGGCAAATTATCGCAGGACATCACCGTAAAGGCCGGGGTGCCAGCGGCGCGACGCTGGGTCAGCGCGGCGCAGATAAAACCGAACACGGTTTTCGGCACTCTCGGGTGCGCCAGGTCATGCTGGATCTGCGGCAGGTGGGCCATGAACTCGCCGTTGCTGTCGTCGATGCAGTAGCCGCCTTCGGTGATGGTCAGCGAGACGATGCGGATCTGTGGGCTGGCGAGCTTATCGATCAGCGCCTGGGCGCCGTCTTCGGCCAGCAGCATGTCGCTGATCGAGCCGATCACGCGCACTTGCGCGTCGTCGGTGTCGCCCAGTTCATACAGGGTGAACAAATAATCCTGGCCGGCCAGGTCATCGCGGGCCTTGCGGTCTTCACTGCGCAGGCCGACGCCGCAGATGCCCCAGCCCAGGCCCTCGCCGGTGTTCATCAGGGCATCGGTGTAGAACGCCTGGTGCGCACGGTGGAAACCGCCGACGCCGATGTGCGCGATGCCCTGGCGGGTGTCGGCAAGCGCGTAGGCCGGCAACTGCACTTCGGGTGCCAGTTGGGTGAGGTTGGCTTTATTCAATTTCATCTGGAAATACTCACGGAATCAGGCGGCAGCGCGCAGTGGACGGGCCACGGCTACGCCATCGGTGTCGAACAGATGGCAGTGCGCCGGGTCCAGGTGCAACTGCAGCGTTTCGCCGTATTGGCTGGCCATGTCGCCACGGATACGCATGGTCAGCGGTTCGCCGTTGCGGGTGATGACGTGGCAGAAGGTGTCGCTGCCCAGGCGCTCGCCGACGTCAGCGGTCACGGTCAGGGTGGTTTGCCCTGGCGCGGCGATTTCCAGATGTTCCGGGCGAATGCCCAGGGTTACCGCGCTGCCCACGCTCAGGGTGGCGCCGCTCAACGGCAGGCTGATCAGGGTGCCGGCGTCCAGTTGCACCTCACAGCCTTGGCTGTCGACGCGGGTGACCTGGCCCTTGAGGAAGCCCATCTTCGGCGTGCCGAGAAAACCGGCCACAAACAGGTTGGCTGGCTGGTGGTACAGCTCCAGCGGCGAGCCGACCTGTTCGATGCGCCCACTGTTGAGCACCACCACCTTGTCGGCCAGGGTCATGGCTTCGACCTGGTCGTGGGTCACGTAGATCATGGTCGCTTGCAGTTCTTTATGCAGGCGCGCCAGCTCCAGGCGCATCTGCACGCGCAGGGCGGCGTCGAGGTTGGACAGCGGTTCGTCGAACAGGAAGATTTTCGGGTTACGCACAATCGCTCGGCCAATCGCCACGCGTTGGCGCTGGCCACCCGAGAGCTGCTTGGGCTTGCGCTCCAGCAAAGGCCCCAGTTCAAGGATGCGCGCCGCTTCGCTGACTTTGCTCTCGACCAGCTTCTTGTCGACACCCGCCAGGTCGAGTGCAAACGACATGTTCTTGCGCACGCTCATGTGCGGGTACAGCGCGTAGGTCTGGAACACCATGGCCAGGTCGCGCTTGGCCGGGGTGACTTCGGTGATGTCGCGGCCATCGAGTTCGATGGTGCCGTCGCTGACCTCTTCCAGTCCGGCGATCAGGCGCAGCAAGGTGGACTTGCCACAGCCCGACGGGCCGACGAACACCACGAATTCCTTGTCGTTCACTTCCAGGTCGATGCCCTTGATGATGGAAAAACCTTCGAAGCCTTTTTGCAGATTCTTGATGGTCAGGTTGGCCATGATGGGCCCTCCGCTGGGAATTATTATTTGACGGCGCCGAAGGAAAGGCCACGCACCAGTTGCTTCTGGCTGATCCAGCCAAAGATCAGGATCGGCGCGCAGGCCAGGGTCGAGACGGCGGACAGCTTGGCCCAGAACAAGCCTTCGGGGCTGGAGTAGGAGGCGATCAAGGCGGTCAACGGCGCGGCGCTGGAGGAGGTCAGGTTCAGCGACCAGAACGCCTCGTTCCAGCACAGGATCAACGACAGCAGTACCGTGGACGCCAGGCCACCCTTGGCGATTGGCAGCAGCACGCGCACCATTTCCTGCCACAGGGTGGCGCCGTCCAGGCGGGCGGCTTCGAGGATGTCCTTGGGGATGTCCTTGAAGTAGGTGTACACCATCCACACCACAATCGGCAGGTTGATCAGGGTGTAGATGATGATCAGCGCAATGCGCGTATCCAACAGGCCAAAGCTCTTGGCCAGCAGGTAGATCGGCATCAGCACGCCCACCGGCGGCAGCATCTTGGTCGACAGCATCCACAGCAGCGTGCCCTTGGTGCGCTGGGTTTCGTAGAACGCCATGGAGTAGGCGGCCGGTACCGAAATCAGCAGGCACAGGGCGGTGGCGCTGAACGAAATCACCACCGAGTTCCAGGCGTAGGCAAAGTAGTTGCTGCGCTCGTTGATGTGCAGGTAGTTCTCCAGCGTCGGCGTGAAGATGAACTGCGGCGGCGTGGCGAACGCGTCGATTTCGGTCTTGAAACTGGTCAGCACCATCCAGAAGATCGGGAAGAAAATCAGGATCGCGATGGCCCAGGCCAACGTGCCGAGCAACAGGCTTTGCAGGCGGCGGGATTGTTGAAGCGTCATGGCGCGGCCCTCAAGGCTTGTCAGTCAGGTTTTTGCCGATCATCCGCACCAGGATGATCGCCGCGATATTGGCGATGACCACGGCAATCAAGCCGCCGGCCGAGGCCATGCCCACGTCGAACTGCACCAGCGCCTGGTTGTAGATCAGGTAGGCGAGGTTGGTGGACGCGTAGCCGGGGCCACCGTTGGTGGTGGTAAAGATTTCGGCGAATACCGAGAGCAGGAAGATGGTTTCGATCATCACCACCACGGCAATCGGGCGGGCCAGGTGGGGCAAGGTCAGGTGCCAGAAGATCGCAATGGCGCCGGCACCGTCCAGGCGTGCGGCCTCCTTTTGTTCCTGGTCCAGGGACTGCATGGCGGTCATCAGCAGCAGGATCGCGAAGGGCAGCCATTGCCACGACACAATGATGATGATCGACAGCAGCGGGTAATGCGCCAGCCAGTCCACCGGTTCGGCGCCGAAGAACTTCCACACGGCAGCGAGGATCCCGGACACCGGGTGGAAAATCAGGTTCTTCCAGATCAATGCACCGACGGTGGGCATGATGAAGAACGGCGAAATCAGCATCACCCGTACGATGCCGCGTCCCAGAAACTCACTGGCCTCCAGCAGCGCACTGATCAACACGCCGAACACCACGCTGATCAGCAACACGCTGCCCACCAGCAACAGAGTATTGGTAGCGCCGGGCAGGAACCCCGAATCGGTGATGAAGTAGCTGAAATTTTCCAGCCCCACGAACTGGTTTTCGCCGGGGTAGAGCAGGTTGTAGCGGATCAGCGAAAAGTACAGGGTCATGCCCAGCGGCACGATCATCCACAGCAGCAACAAGGCCACCGAGGGGCTGACGAGAAACCAGCCGGGGTTGGCCAGGCGGTTTTTTGGAGGTGTATTCATGGTGATCAGAACCAGTCAGATGCCTACAGAACCTGCGTCGGAGCGCGGTCACTGTGGGAGCTGGCTTGCCTGCGATGGTATCGCCTCGGTACTACTGATAGACCGAGTTGTTTGCATCGCAGGCAAGCCAGCTCCCACAAAAGCCCTGCTCCTACATTTGCGCGGGTGAAGCTGGGTTACTTGGGGTAACCAGCCCGCTTCATTTCCCGCTCGGTGGTGGTCTGCGCGGCGGTCAACGCAGCATCGACGCTCTGCTGACCGGTCAACGCGCCCGAGAAGAACTTGCCCACCTGAGTACCAATCGCCTGGAATTCAGGAATGGTCACCAACTGGATACCGATATACGGCACCGGCTTCTCGGTCGGCTTGGTCGGGTCGGCCACTTTCAGCGATTCCAGCGTCACCTTGGCGAACGGCGCGGCCTTCATGTATTCATCGCTGTAGGTGGATTGGCGCGTACCTGGCGGCACATTGGCGATGCCATCGGTCTTGGCCACGAGCTGGCCGTATTCCTTGGAGGTGGCCCAACTGGTGAACACCTTGGCGGCGTCCTTGGCCTTGGAACTGGTCGGGATCGCCAGGCTCCAGGAATACAGCCATGACGTGCCCTTGTCGGTCTTCTCGTGAGGCGCAAAAGTGAAGCCGACATGCTCGGCGACCTTGCTCTGGCTCTTGTCGGTAACAAACGAGCCCGCCACGCTGGCATCCACCCAGATCGCGCACTTGCCGCTGTTGAACAGTGCCAGGTTCTCGTTGAAGCCGTTGCTGGAAGCACCCGGCGGGCCGGATTTCTTCATGTTGTCGACGTAGAAGTTCAGCGCGTTCTTCCACTCGGGGCCGTTGAATTCCGGCTGCCACTTCTCATCGAACCAGCGCGCGCCGAAGCCGTTGGCCAGGGTGGTGATCAGCGCCATGTTCTCACCCCAACCGGCTTTGCCGCGCAGGCACAGGCCGTATTGCTCCTTGGATTTGTCGGTGAGCTTGGTAGCGAATTCGCCGATCTGGGTCCAGGTCGGGTGCTCGGGCATGGTCAGCCCAGCATCCTTGAACAGGTCGGTGCGGTAATAAGTGATGGAGCTTTCGGCGTAGAACGGCAGGGCGTACAACGAGCCCTTGACCGACAAACCGTCACGCACCGAAGGGAACACGTCATCGAGGTCGTAGGAGGCCGGCAAGTCCTTCATTGGCTCCAACCACCCCTTGGCGCCCCAGAGTGCGGCTTCGTACATGCCGATGGTCAACACGTCGAACTGCCCGCCCTGGGTGGCGATGTCGGTGGTCAGGCGTTGGCGCAGCACGTTCTCTTCGAGCACTACCCAGTTGAGCTTGATCTCCGGGTGCTCGGCCTCGAAGGTTTTCGAGAGCTTTTGCATACGGATCATGTCGCTGTTGTTGACGGTGGCTATGGTCAGGGTTTGCGCGCCAAGGCTGACGGCGCTGAGAGTCATGCAGGTGCAGGCAAGCAATGCTTTTGCTGTGAACTTCATCGCGCACTCCATTTCCGCGCCCAGAGGGCTACAGAAGGACGGTTATTGTTGTTGTGTCTTCCTACAAGGAGTCAGGAAGAGTGTGCGTTGATTACAGCCTTCAAAAGCGGCGGTGACAAATCCTTGGGCGCACTGGGACTGATACTTTTTTGCACTTTGTAAGAGTGCGCGTCTGTGGTTCGTTCCTTAAGGTGGTAGCAATCGGAAATTGAGCGTAGCGAGGATCTACGTACGAATTACCCTGGTGCCTCGAGCTCCGGTTGCACTGATGCCCAGGCACGGCCGACCACTGGTTGGCTCGACCGTGAAAGCTACTGGTAATGGAATCGGATCGACGAGCTCAGGAAAATGTTTTTACGGAGTTAAGGGTGCCATTCAGCCAGGCAGAGTCGTCAGGGTGAATCCAAACACCGTTGTTGCCTCGAATCATTTTGCCTCGAGCCTTCCATTCAAGCATTTTATCTTTGAAGCGTTTTATATATTCCGGTGCGGGACAGGATATCTCAGCCCAAGGATCTGAAATCCACAGATTTTTATATTCTGGTTCAGAGAAGTCAACGGTTTTCATACTGGGGAAAGTCTCGCCGACAACGGTAAAAGAATGTTTATCGGGCATTCCCATTACCCGCGCCTTACCTCCATTTTCTTCAATGATTTTAGCGGAAGCATATGCCATCTGATCACAGTTGCCAGCGCCGGTTTTCAGGACTGTCTCCATGTATTGGGTGAATTGGTTTGGTGACATGGGACCCCATTTATCGTAAAGCCATGCGGTGACCGGTTCTGACGCATCACGTCTTGCTATATCAGCCGGGTTCGTAGTCGCCCGAAGATTCGCTGGGCCAACGCCGGTAGCAGCTATTTGTTTATCCACTTCGTTTTTTGCGGAACGTGCAAAAAAACTGTTTCTTTCTTCGATAGTCAATGTCTTGAAATTGTTAGGTAAATTCAGGGTTGGTATTTTTGTGGTTTGTAGTGCTATTTCAAGATTTCTGGTTTTGCCTTTGTTCCATATATTAAATACAAATTCGCGCTGTTTCTCCGGAGTCATTGAAGCAACGCCATTTTTTAATTTTTTTATGGTTTCGATAGAATGCCCTTCTGCTCTGAGCGACACATAAATAGAGTCTATAGGTGGAAGCACAACAAAATCATTTGGCGCTGCTGGGTTGCTTGGGATGTATTTGGTTTTGATGCGCTCGTGCCCGCTAATAAGTGCGTTCATTGGGCCTTTGTCGTACTCGATTTTGGTGAAGAGGTCAGTGTCGCGGGACAGGTCGCGATAATAAAATTTACCGGTGTCCGCCTCCACGACAAGATATTTATCGTTTTGAAACGGTACTACCATGCCTCTTAATACCCGTTTGTCGTTGCTGATATCGGAAATGGCATCAAGCTGGACAACGCGGCTATCGGTCGCCAACCCAGGATGGATGTTTTTTTCAGGGAAACCGAAGTACGCGTCGTTTACTATTTGACCGGTGATTTTTTGTTTGTATTGTGCCGGTGATTTGAACGGATACGGTGTCAGCTTGTCTTCGACGACAGTGTAAAGACGCCCTTCATAGAGTACGGTGCGGGTTCCATTATATTTGATAGGTGCCGGAAAAAGACGCTGATGTTCAAGGGCTTGAAATATCTGCCGGGAACCGCGAAGGCCGGGGGTAATTGTTTTTATAAAACAAAGATCATTCAGTCCTCGTTTGACTCTGCTTGGCGTCGACGGAGCAGGGCAATAAGCTTCGAAATTATCCAGTGGTTCATAATAATTGGCTGATCGCAGGTCATTCAGCTCATTCGGGTTTCTGGCTGTGCCTCTGTATACCCTGTCACCCTCAACCAGATCGTAGCCATTGGACCGACTTATGATATAGGCGTCTTTTGGATAGTTCTTTTCAGGGAGTGCGACCGTTGTACCGTCTGGTAGTTTCTCATGACGTAACGCAATGGTTGCATCGTTGGTAAACCCTTCCAAGGCAGGGCCGTAAGAAGTCTGGCTGACGGCATCATAGGCATACCAGCTACCGTCCTGGCGTACCGCACTGAGTTTGACCGGCTCATTGGCTCCGGAGCGCAGAATGCCCTCCGCCATATCGGCCGGCTGAGCAAATTTACCCGCGCTCTGTTCGGCCAGTTGCCCACCTTGCATACGATGGGTCGCGCCGAAAGATCTGGAGGTGCTGGCAACGGTCATGTCCCTTATCGCCTGCCGCTCACCCGACTCTGCGACCTGCACTAACCCTCTGCCTATCTCAGAGGCGGCATCTTCAAATGCCCTCGCGGCTATCGAGCCGAATCGTGCAAGCCCTTCAGGAATGATAATGCTCAGTGCATCGATCAGAAGGTCCTTGGTGGCAGCGTCATAATCGCCTCGAATCACGTCCTCAATACTGCTGACGCCGGGGATCATGCAGGCCAGAGCATTGAGCCGTTCAGCCAGGCCAGGGTCTTCTTTTTCCAGGTGGTTGAACCCGGTATTGATGGCCTTGAACTCGTCTTTCTTCAGAAAGTGAGAGTCGATGCAGACAGTGGCAACGTCTTCGAGTTCGGCATCGAAATAGCCAGGCGCTACGCTCTGGTCGGGTGCGCCAAACGTTGCCCTGCTTTGGCTGACCAGTTCCCCATCGATCTGCGTCTTTGGTGTGATGGATTCAACGATAACCTTGGTGCTGACCCCGTCGCGCGGCGGTGCGGATGAGCTGAACGCAGCAAAGTCCAGGGGCAGCGTGTGCGGCCCCTCGTCTTTCCCGTCGTAGATCTTGCCAAATGCCTTGTTGGTGCCGCCCAGGGGAATGTCCGTTGGCAGCCCATTGATTCTTTTTACTATCCCCGCATCAGGGTAGACCCCGTAATCACGCACGTTGCCGGCGCTGTCGGTGGAGCGAATAATCAGGCCGTGGCTGCCTTTTTTGCCCTTTTTATTTTGTTTGGGGTTCGCATTATGCCAGGGTCCGGCGTCGGCTTCTCGAACGCTGAAATACTCCAGACGGCCGAATGCCAGGCTTCTACGGTCCTCCTGCGGCAGCTTGGATAGCAGATGCTTGATCATGACGATCGAGTGACCACGGCGCACCGGGTAGTCTTTTTCGATAGCCGCGTCAAACGCCTCATTGACATTGGGCAGTTCGGCGGCGCGGTCATGCAATGCCTCGATAGGAATGTTCGGGTCCCTGGCTTCCCAGGCCGGCTTGTTCGCCGAGGTCATCCATTTATCAATCAGGTTTGCGGGCTTGTAGGTGTCGCCCAGTTGCCCGGCTTCATAGGCTTCAGCGGGTGATGCTACGGTGCCGTAGAGCGTGCCGTCCTCTCTCCAGAGGCCTTTGACTTCAGAAGGCATGTGCGGGAAGGCTTTCTTGAGGAGCTCAACCGTCATTTTCCGCCGTTGAGGCGGCGGAACATCGCGTAAAAAGCGCGTTGCCTCACTGACCTGGCTGGTTTGGGTGCTCAAACGCGCGAAGGCTTGCTCCAGTTGCGCTTGGGTGTAGACATGATTGGCGCTTGGGCTGATGACGTTGTTGGCGGCAGCCCAATCCAGGACCGGAGCCATTTGAGCGGTGACCAGCCGAAGTGCTTCAGGCCTTGATATTGGTTTGATCCTGTGGGAAGCCATGATTTTCGCGTAGTCGGCGCCTACCGTTGCACCGGGGGCCAATTGTTCGATGCGGTTTACCGCTGTTACAAAGGCGACCCACTGGGGTGAACCCACGGTAAGAGAGGACGGAATGTTCTTGACCCGAAACTGCGGCGCCATGCCGGCCATCAGCACATGCCCGGCAATCGAGGTGAGATTGGCCTCGGAGTTTTCCACGCCCGCCAAGTGCTGGTTGAATTGCTCAACTATTTGCTCGTTGTTCATCCCCCAGTTTTCGCTGCGCGTAAAGTCGAAGCCCGCCACCTCATTGCGCCGTGTGCTGGCCGCTGGGTCGATCTCCAGCACCAGGGCGGTCAATAGCCATTGCTTGAGGCTGGTGGTGGTGGGCGCGCCTTTCATCGCCGTCTGCAGTGTGGTCGCAAACGCTAATGCCGTGTTGGTGGACAGTAATTGTTCCAATGCCTGCCCAGGCTCGGTACTGAGGTCGGGCACCGCTTTGCTGAGGTAGTTGAGCAGGCTTTGCTCGGCGCCAATGCCCTGCTTGACGTGCTGTACTACTGCGCTGCGCTGTTCGGTGCTGAGCGAGATATCCGTGGACAAAAAGCCCCAGAGATTGCCCAGAGGCGGCGATTGCGGTAAGGGTGTGCGCAACGCCAATAACAGGTTGTCGGTCTCGGCTTTCCATTGCGGGACCTTCCAGCCTTTTTCAGTCAGAAATGCCCTGGCGGTCTTGACGCCCTTGGGGTGATGGGATGAATCCGGATCGACCATGAAGCGCATCGAGTTCTGCGTTTCGTCGCGATTGATAATGCCGCTTTCCAACTGGCCGATCAGCGCATATCGGTCGTTACTGTTGCCCAGTGCTGTGCGTTGAGTGTTCAGCCAATTGAGCAGGCGCTCCGGGTGTTCCGGCGGCTTGGGGAACTGTTGAGTCCGCCCCATCGACTCCGTCTGCCGAGCGAATGCCATGCTGGTGGGGTCGTTACTGATGCCATAAAAATTGCTCAACCACTCGAGCGGAGCGCTGTTGTTCGGTTGAACCAACTTGATGGTCTTGCCATGGGCGCTGAACACCTCGGCGGCATTCAGTACGGGGGCGAGTACGTCGAAATGTTCTGGGTACTTTTGCGCAAAGTCCTGGGCGGAAAAGCGCTGGTCAACGCCATTGACTGTGCCGATCAGCGCCTTGTCGCTGGGGTCGAAACGCAGCGACGTCAACTCGACGTTGTGTTTGCGCGCCCACTCGGTAAAGCCGCGTGCCTTTAGTGCTTTGCCCAAATAAGCCTGCCAGTGACCGAACAGGCTGTTGGCCGGTATCGACTCAATCATTTTCGATGTGGCCTTGCCTGGGTCGGCTTTGAGTTCGAGCAGGGCTTGGTGCACAGTGACGGCCAGTGCGCTGTCCGCGTTTTCCAGGGTTTCGACGTGTGTGTCGACGGGGCTTACGGCGATGTTCGGCCTGGCCTCGACCGCCGCGGCGAGGGCCTCAAGGGGAGAGGGCGATAAGGGCGCGTCGGTGAGTTGTCGCACGACCGACTGCTGACGCGCCTTGACACCCTGGGTGTCGCTTCCGGTCTCTGCGAGCAGCGCCTGGAAACCGTTGTTTCGGGTCATCTGGGTGCTTCGGGTCAGCAAGGCGATGAGCTGGTGTTGTCGCCAGTCGTGCTGGCGGGGGTCTTGCTGGGATGGAATGCTTTCGTTGTAAAAATGCATCACATCGTACAGCGATGCGGCCGTCGATGAGGGGTATGTCACGTCCGCCTGCGATCCACCGGCCCACTGTTGAACCGCGCCCTTTATCTGAGACCAGACCTCGAACCAACCGGACAGACCATTGGCGGTAAAGGTGGTGTCGACGTTATTGACTTTACCGGTCAGGTCACCGCTGACCGGGTTGATCCGAACACTGGCTGGATCAAGGCTCTTTTCCCGCGCGAAGGCTGTAAAGGCATCGCCAGTCAATACCGCCAGCAATTGTTTGCGCATCTGATTGAATGTCGAGTATTCAGGAACGTCTTTGATCATCACGGGAAATTCGTTCGCGCCGGTTCCCGGCACCAGTTTCATGAGCCCCTGACTGCACAGCCGTGCGAGTGTCTGATCGGCCTCTTGGACCTTCTGCGCTGCAGGCGCATGTGCGAACTCGGCCAGGCGCTCGTTCAACTGTTGCATCGGCGCCTGGGCGATGTGTCGGCCAGCTTCCCTCTGTTGGTGTCTGATGGGCGCGTAGCGTGCCGCAAAGAGTTCGTCGGTACTGCTCAAGGCCGTGAATGTGCCGTCCCGCAAAAGTTGCCCAATGCTGAACAGCGTGTCGTTGCCACTGATACTACCCAGCTGTAAACCATAGAAGCTGGCGATGTTATACGCCGATGCCTGTGTGCGGCCGTAGAACACAATCGGGTCTGCACGCTCACCACTCAGTTTCTTGACGGCTGCCAGTACCGCTCCCGAAGCGGCTGCCCAGTCGGCGTCGTTGTGCAGATGGAAGTTGATAACCCGGTTGTTGCGCAGTTCACTCAGGGTTCCACTGGGGTGGATGATCAGTTGGGAGATGTCGATTTTTCGGGCTTCGGCAAACGATTTGAACGGCTCTGCATTCAACGCGTCAGCCAGCTCGCCCCAGGCTTGGCCGAAGGTGGAGTCGGCGGGCACGTCGACCTTGTCGGACTCAGTGTTTGAACGCCGATTCTCGCTGTCGAGGCGCTGGCGGATCAGGCTGTTGGCGACATTGATAGCCAGTTGCCGGTCACCCCGATCAACCAGGGCGTCGGCAAACGCGCGGATTGCCGCGGCTCGTGAGGCTGGGGCCGATTCAAGGTTCCGCAAATCCCGTCGTGAACGCGACACGAGCCTGTTCACGTTGGATGCGCCGTGCGGGGGGCTTTCGAGCAGGGTCTGGATAAGCTGGGCGTAGGTTCTTTGTGGGTTGAGCGCACTTGGCTGGTTCAGACGTTGCTCCACCTCGTTGCGCAGGGCGGGGTCGGTCAACGGTTCGGGCGCGTTCTCAACCAGTTGGCTGATCTGCTCGGCGAGGCTCGGCTGTGTCGGGGAGACTGCGAACCTGAGCAGCTGTTCGATAAGCGGCTGTGTTTGTGACGGTTGCGTGTCACGCGGCGCGTCTGAGGTCCGGGTTCGGCGATCGTTCAGGGTTTTGAACAGCTCGATGACGTGCGGTGCTATTGAGTGCACAAGCTTAACGGGCAAACTTGTCACGTTTGAGTGCGAGAGAGGGGTGGTAATGGATGACGACTGAACGTTGATCATAGAGGCCCTTTTATCTGCTTCACAAAAACATCACCTGTTGAGGTACGTGGATGACGTTTTGGCTGAGTGACAAAGGGCTTCGGAAGGTTCCTTGAGGGGAGTATGAAACAGCGTCGTTTCAGCAAAGTTATTGCTCGCCATGTTTCCGTGGTGGACAGACCGTCAGGGGTGTGTGGGTGCTTTAGTGGTTTTTTTTCGAACGGGCCCCAGCACGCTGATGCTCTCGATCACCATTTTCCGCTTGGAGTCAAATTTGAACCTTACCCACACCTCGCCGTTCGCCCTGGACCTGATGTAGAACCGATAAAGGCTTGGCTTTTCGAATGATATGTAGTCGAGCCGTCCTGTTCCTTCCGGATGAATGGCGATGAGCGTTTCACCGGCTTGTTCGCCGCGCAGTCTGATGAGCACTTCAACGTCGGCGGCCCCGGTCAGCGCTTTGCCCCAGTCTCTATTGACCCCTGTCGAGAACCAGCGACTTTGTTTGTCGTAATTGTCGAGATGTATCTGGCCTTCGCCGGTCCAGCCGAAGGTCTCTGCGGGCGTGTCGAAGCGGCTGGACTCATTTATTGCAAGAGGGTTGGCTGATTTTTTCATGGCAGGGCTCCAATGGACTGTCCACAGGGCTAGAATCTACAGTCGCCATGAGGCAGGTAACTGTCAGAACTACCCGTTCAGACGAATGGATACCTGCTCAAGCCAGGTTCTGCTCGGTCAACCGTTGCACCGCCAGGCGCCGGTAATGTGAGGGCGTCATCCCCTTGAGCTGCTGAAAGCGCCGGTTGAAGTTGGAAATATTGTTGAACCCTGACTCGAAGCACACATCGGTGACGGCTTTATCACCGTCCGCCAGCAGCTCGCAGGACTTGCTGATGCGCAGCCGATTGACGAATTCAATAAAAGTCCGCCCGGTGGCCTGCTTGAACACCCTGGAAAAATACGTCGGTTTCATCCCCAGGTATTCCGCCACTTCCTCCAGCGGCAACTCCCGGGCGTAGTGGGCAAAAATGTAGTCCACGGCGCGGTTGGTGCGGTCGATGCTGTGTTCGTCGGCTTGCTGTGGCGTGGTGACGCCGGACAGTAACTGGTAGTCCTCACAGGCGCTCAACACCTCCAGCAAGATAAAGAAGTGCCCCAGGCGCGCCATGCCCTGGGCGTCTTCGATGCGCTGCATCAGGGTCATGGCGTGGGCGATGGTTTTTTTGCAGCGAAACTCGATGCCGTATTGCGCACGTTCAAGCAGCGGCGCCAGGCTCTTGAGTTCGGTGAAGATGTGGCTGCCGTGTTCGAACAACTCATCGGTGAAGTTCACCAGCATGTCACGCTTGGGCACGACCTCGTCTTCTTCCACCTGGCTGATCCAGTTATGGGGCAGGTTGGGGCCGGTGAGGAACAGGCTTTCGGGGTAGAAGTTGCCGATGTAGTCACCGATAAACACCTTGCCTGAGCTGGCGACGATCAGGTGCAGCTCGTATTCCTTGTGGAAATGCCAGCGCACCAGGGGGCAGGGGAAGCCGTGCTGGCGATAGATGATGGACAGGCCGTTGTGGTCGTCCATCAACTCGTAGGAAGGGTCGGTGATGCGCGTTGCTCGGGTCATGCTGCCGTCGCTTTATTGTGGTTGCTGCGTAGGATAATGCCCCGTCGCGCGCGACCTCGCCAGCGCCAGTGTTTATAGGGTGCGGTTTTTGGCCTCGATCCACTGGGACATGTACTGGGTACTTTTATGTGCGTGATGGCGCAGCATGCTGCCGGTGAAGTTGTCCCGGCGATGGGCCGCGAGGTTGCTGCGGCAACGTTCCAGGCATTCCACCAAGGCGGGCCCGTGCACGTCCTGGTCATAGCGTCGGGCCAGCAGTTGGCGCCCATGCTCCTGGGCTTGAGTCCAGCGCTCGCGGTCCTGGTAAAGGGCCACGGCAGCGGCGGCCAGGGCCGGGGCGTCCTGTGCGATCTCGCCGGGCCAGGGCTGGTCATCGCCCATGGCTTCGGCGCCGATCGGGGTGGTGACATTAGGTGTGCCGCACAGCATGGCGTCCACTAACTTGCCCTTGATGCCGGCGCCAAAGCGCAGTGGCGCCAGGCAAATACGCGCCGCCGTCATGACTTGCAAGGCATCTTCGGCCCAGTTCATCACATGAAAACCCTGTGCCGGGTTGTGCAGGGCGGTGGCTTTGGGCGGGGTGTAGGCGCCGTAGATATGCAACTGCGCGCCCGGCAACCGTTGGCGGATCAGCGGCCATAGGCTGTTCTTCATCCACAGCACTGCGTCCCAATTGGGTGCGTGGCGGAAGTTACCGATGCTGAGGAAATGCGCACGGTCTTCAAAGGGCGCAAATGCGTCGGTGGGCGGTTGCAGCATCAAGGGGCACCAGTGGAGCAGGGCGGCAGGCACCTTGAACTGTTCGGTGAGCAGGCGGATTTCCACGTCGGAGATCATCAAGCTGATGTCACAGCGGTAAATGGCGGCGATTTCGCGTTTGGCCAGGTCGGTGTCGGCCATGCGCTGGAACTCGTCTTCCAGCGCCGGCGCGAACAGGGCGCTGAAGTCGTCGCTGTCGGGTTTGGCTTTCACCTGCTCTTTGAGCCGCTGGTGACGGGAGTCGCGCAGGCTTTGCAGGTCGGAGGTCTCCAGCACGCGCAGGGCGTCGGGGCAGCATTGTTCTACGCGCCAGCCGAATTGCTCCTCCATCATGAAACGGTCGAACAGCACGATATCCGGGGCCAGTTCGCGGACAAAGTCATCGAAACTGCTGTTATTCAGTTCGATGGTGCGTTCGGCGATCCCGAGTGCCGGCAAGTCGGCCTTGTGCTCGCCAATGGTGGCCGGGCTGCTGAACGTAATGTCCCAACCTTGCGTAAGAAAACTCTCAAGGATTTGCATCATATGCCCGCCCGCGGCCGAGGAGCGGGGCTCCGGCCAGACGTAACCAATGACCAGGACTTTGGTGGCGGGCTGATTCATCGGCAAAGGTTTCCTTGAAGGGCAGGCGAAAAGCGCGCAATTAAACCACAACCTCAGCACATGACAATTTGTGTCTGGCGGTAGGTAGCGTCGGCACTTTGTGGTTAACTTCCGCCTCTCGAATTCGTTTAACCAAACCCAGCATAAGGATTCTGTTCATGGCTCAAGTCACCCTTAAAGGCAACCCGGTCCAGGTTGAAGGCCAATTGCCGAAAGTCGGCGCCAAAGCTGCAGACTTCACCCTGGTCGCCGGCGACCTGTCCAATGCCACCCTGGCTACCTTTGCCGGCAAGCGCAAAGTGCTGAACATCTTTCCAAGCGTTGATACCCCAACCTGCGCCACTTCCGTGCGCAAGTTCAACGCCCAGGCCAACGATGTGGCTAACACCGTGGTGCTGTGTATCTCCTCCGACCTGCCATTCGCCCAAGCGCGTTTCTGTGGCTCCGAAGGCCTGGAAAACGTTAAGAACCTGTCGGATTTCCGCAACGCCGACTTCGCCGTTGACTATGGTGTTTCCATCGCTGACGGCCCGCTGCAGGGCCTGACCGCTCGCGCTGTCGTGGTGCTGGATGAAAACGATAACGTGCTGCACAGCGAGTTGGTCAAGGAAATCGCTGAAGAGCCGAACTACGACGCCGCCCTGGCTGTGTTGAAGTAACTGTTTCTACGTACGACTGTCGTTTGGCAGTAACACGTATGATGCATGATTGCGGCCTGGCCTAGTCCAGGCCGTTTTCATTTGAGCGTCAGCGGTTTAGCGAAATAGCCGGTGGACTAAGATAAAAAAGTTAAACGTTGTAAGCCTAAGGTAAATAGCCGGTAAAGGTGCTTTTCTAAACGCACCCCAGTGCTTATCTTTCAGCCTCCCGAAGAAGAAGCTCTCACCCCCAATGGTTGATCACTCCATGCAATCCTCCTCCCGCAACTCCCGCCGCTGGCTGTTTGGCCTGCTCGTGCTGCTGGTTATCGCCGGCCTGTGCTGGAAATTCTGGCCCAGTGGCGCGGCCCATAAAGATGCTCCGGCGGGGCACACGGGCAAGACCGGCATGGCGCGCCCAGGCTTCGGTGGTTCCACCGGGCCGGTACCGGTGCGTGTGGCGCCGGCGGTGCTGGGGGAGTTTCCGGTGTACTACAAGGCCCTGGGGACGGTCACTGCACTGAACACCATTAATGTGCGCAGCCGGGTGGGCGGCGAGCTGGTCAAGATCGCCTTCGAGGAAGGGCAAATGGTCAAGGCCGGTGACCTGCTGGCAGAAATCGACCCGCGCAGCTACCAGAACGCCTTGCTCCAGGCCCAGGGCACCTTGCTGCAGAACCAGGCCCAGTTGAAAAACGCCCAGGTCGATGTACAGCGTTATCGCGACCTGTACGCCCAGGACAGTATCGCCAAGCAAACCCTGGACACCGCCGAAGCGCTGGTCTTGCAATACCAGGGCACGGTCAAGACCAACCAGGGCGCGGTGGACGACGCCAAGCTCAACCTGGAATTCACCAAAATCCGCGCGCCCATCAGCGGCCGCGTCGGTTTGCGCCAGCTCGACGTCGGCAACCTCGTCGCCGCCAACGACACCACCGCCCTGGCGGTTATCACCCAGACCCAGCCAATCAGCGTGGCCTTCACCCTGCCGGAAAATACCCTGGAAACCGTGCTGGCTCGTTACCACGCCGGTAACAAGTTGCCCGTGGAAGCCTGGGACCGTGGCGACGTGAAAAAGCAGGCGGTCGGTGTACTGCAAAGCCTGGACAACCAGATTGACGTCACCACCGGCACGCTGAAGTTCAAGGCGCGTTTCGATAACAAGGACCAGGCGCTGTTCCCCAACCAGTTCGTCAATGTGCACCTGCTGGCCGATACCTTGAAGAACGTGGTGCTGGCGCCATCTGCGGCGATCCAGTTCGGCAACAATGGCACCTTTGTCTACAAGCTCGACGGCGACAAGAAGGTCAAGGTCCAGCCCTTGGTGGTAGGTGACACCGATGGCGAAAACACCGTGATCAAGGAAGGCCTGGTCGCTGGCGACCGCGTGGTGCTGGAAGGCACCGACCGCCTCAAGGACGGTAGCGAGATCGAAGTGGTCAACGCCAGCAGCGAGGTGCCGACCACGCCGACCGAACACCTGCAAGGCAAGCCCGCAGCGAAAGGGGAGACCGGGGCAGACGCCGGCAAGGCGCAAAAGGTCGGTTCATGAACCTGTCGCGCCTGTTCATCCTTCGCCCGGTCGCCACCACGCTGAGCATGCTGGCCATTGTCCTGGCCGGCATCATTTCGTACCGCCTGCTGCCGGTATCGGCGTTGCCCCAGGTGGATTACCCGACTATCCGGGTGATGACCCTGTACCCCGGCGCCAGCCCCGATGTGATGACCAGCGCGGTCACCGCACCGCTGGAGCGCCAGTTCGGGCAGATGCCCGGGCTGACCCAGATGGCGTCTACCAGCTCCGGCGGCGCCTCGGTGCTGACCCTGCGTTTCAACCTCGACATCAATATGGATGTGGCCGAGCAACAGGTGCAGGCCGCGATCAACGCCGCCACCAACCTGTTGCCCAAGGATTTGCCGGCGCCGCCGGTATACAACAAGGTCAACCCGGCGGACACCCCGGTGCTGACCCTGGCAATTACCTCCAAGACCATGTTGCTGCCCAAGCTCAATGATTTGGTCGACACGCGCATGGCGCAGAAAATCGCGCAGATCAGCGGCGTCGGCATGGTCAGCATCGCCGGCGGCCAGCGCCAGGCCGTGCGTATCAAGGTCAACCCCGAGGCCCTGGCGGCCAATGGCTTGAACCTGTCGGACGTGCGCGCCCTGATCGCCGCCTCCAACGTCAACCAGCCCAAGGGCAACTTTGACGGCCCCACCCGCGTGTCGATGCTCGACGCCAACGACCAACTGGTCTCGCCCGAGCAATACGCCGAACTGATCCTGGCCTACAACAATGGCGCTCCGCTGCGGCTCAAGGATGTCGCGCAGATCGTCGACGGCGCCGAAAACGAGCGCCTTGCCGCCTGGGCCAACGAGAACCAGGCCGTGTTGCTCAATATCCAGCGCCAGCCGGGCGCCAACGTGATCGAGGTGGTGGACCGCATCAAGGCCCTGCTGCCGAGCATCACCGACAACCTGCCGGCCGGCCTGGACGTGACGGTGCTCACCGACCGCACCCAGACCATCCGCGCCTCGGTCAAAGACGTACAGCACGAGCTTCTGATCGCCATTGCCCTGGTGGTCATGGTGACGTTCCTGTTCCTGCGCCGGGTCAGCGCCACGATCATTCCGTCCATCGCCGTGCCGCTGTCCCTGGTGGGCACCTTTGGTGTGATGTACCTGGCCGGATTCTCCATCAATAACCTGACGCTGATGGCCCTGACCATCGCCACCGGGTTTGTGGTGGACGACGCGATCGTGATGCTGGAGAACATCTCGCGCTATATCGAGGAAGGCGAGACGCCGATGGCGGCCGCGCTCAAGGGCGCCAAGCAGATCGGTTTCACCCTGGTGTCCCTGACGCTTTCGTTGATCGCGGTATTGATCCCGTTGCTGTTCATGGCCGACGTGGTCGGGCGGCTGTTCCGTGAGTTCGCCATCACCCTGGCAGTGGCGATCCTGATTTCCCTGGTAGTGTCCCTGACCCTCACGCCCATGATGTGCGCGCGCCTGCTCAAGCGCGAACCCAAGGAAGAAGAGCAGGGCCGCTTCTACAAAGCCAGCGGCGCCTGGATTGATTGGCTGATCGAAGCCTACGGCCGCAAGTTGCAGTGGGTGCTCAAGCACCAGCCGCTGACGTTGCTGGTGGCGATCGCCACCCTGGGGCTCACGGTGGTGCTGTACCTGGTGGTGCCCAAGGGTTTTTTCCCGGTGCAGGACACAGGGGTGATCCAGGGTATTTCCGAGGCGCCGCAGTCGATTTCCTTTGCGGCCATGAGCCAGCGCCAGCAGGAACTGGCGAAGATCATTCTCGCCGACCCTGCGGTCGAGAGCCTGTCGTCCTACATTGGCGTGGATGGCGATAACGCCACCCTCAACAGCGGCCGCTTGCTCATCAACCTCAAGGCCCACGGCCAGCGCGATTTGAGCGCAGCCGAGGTGATCACCCGCCTGCAACCGCAAATCGACAAGCTGGTGGGCATCCGCCTGTTCATGCAGCCGGTGCAGGACCTCACCATCGAGGACAGGGTCAGCCGTACCCAGTACCAGTTCAGCATGTCCTCCCCGGACGCCGAGTTGTTGGCGTTATGGAGCGGCAAGCTGGTACACGCCCTCAGCCAGTCGCCGGAACTCACCGACGTCGCCAGTGACCTGCAGGACAAAGGCTTGCAGGTGTACCTGGTAATCGACCGCGACGCGGCCTCGCGCCTGGGCGTAAGTGTCTCCACCATCACCGACGCGCTGTATGACGCCTTCGGCCAGCGCCAGATCTCCACCATCTACACCCAGGCCAGCCAGTACCGGGTGGTGTTGCAGGCCCAGTCCGGCGAAACCCTCGGCCCGGCGGCCCTTAACCAGATCCATGTGAAAACTACTGACGGTGGTCAGGTACGGCTGTCGAGCCTGGCCCATGTGGAACAGCGCCAGGCGCAATTGGCAATTGCCCATATCGGCCAGTTCCCGGCGGTGATGATGTCGTTCAACCTGGCGCCCGGCGTGGCGCTGGGCAAAGGCGTGGAACTGATCAACCAGACCCAGAAGGACATCGGCATGCCGGTGGGCGTGCAAACCCAGTTCCAGGGCGCGGCCCAGGCGTTCGAAGCCTCGTTGTCGAGCACCTTGCTGTTGATCCTGGCGGCGGTAGTCACCATGTACATCGTGCTCGGTGTGCTCTATGAGAGCTACATCCACCCGATCACTATCCTATCGACCTTGCCGTCGGCGGCGGTGGGGGCCTTGCTGGCGTTGCTGCTCAGTGGCAATGACCTGGGCATGATCGCAATCATCGGCATCATCCTGCTGATCGGTATCGTGAAAAAGAACGCGATCATGATGATCGACTTCGCCCTCGACGCCGAACGCAACCAGGGCCTGGACCCCCAGACCGCGATCTACCAGGCCGCGCTGTTGCGCTTCCGGCCAATCCTGATGACGACCCTGGCTGCCTTGTTCGGCGCGGTGCCGTTGATGCTAGCGAGCGGCTCCGGCGCCGAACTGCGCCAGCCCCTGGGCCTGGTGATGGTCGGCGGGTTGCTGGTGAGCCAGGTGTTGACGCTGTTCACCACGCCGGTGATCTACCTGTACTTCGATCGTCTTGGCCGGCGCTGGCGCAAAGAGCCACAACGCCTGGAGCCGGTTGAGCCATGAACCTGTCCGGACCTTTCATCCGCCGGCCGGTCGCGACCATGCTGCTGAGCCTTGCGATCATGTTGCTCGGTGGCGTCAGCTTCAATTTGTTGCCGGTGTCGCCCTTGCCGCAGATCGACTTTCCGGTGATCGTGGTGTCGGCCAGCTTGCCCGGCGCCAGCCCAGAGGTTATGGCGTCTACGGTGGCCACGCCGCTGGAGCGTTCATTCGGCGCGATTGCCGGTATCACCACCATGAGCAGTTCGTCGAGCCAAGGCTCTACCCGGGTGATCCTCGCGTTCGATTCCGACCGCGACATCAACGGGGCGGCGCGGGAAGTGCAGGCGGCCATCAACGCGTCGCGCAACCTGCTGCCCAGTGGCATGCGCAGCATGCCTACCTACAAGAAGATCAACCCGTCCCAGGCGCCGATCATGGTGCTGTCGCTGACCTCCGACGTGTTGCAGAAGGGCCAGTTGTACGACCTGGCCTCGACCATTCTGTCCCAGAGCCTGTCCCAGGTGCCGGGTGTGGGCGAAGTGCAGATCGGCGGCAGTTCGCTGCCGGCGGTGCGCATCGAACTGGAACCCAAGGCCCTCGATCAGTACGGCGTCGCCCTGGACGATGTGCGCAACACCATCGCCAATGCCAACCAGCGCCGGCCCAAAGGCTCACTGGAAGACAGCGAGCGCAACTGGCAGATCCAGGCCAACGACCAGTTGGAGAAAGCCAAGGACTATGAGCCCCTGCTGATTCGCTACCAGGACGGCGCCGCCCTGCGTCTCAAGGACGTGGCGAAGATCACTGATGGCGTGGAAGACCGCTACAACAGCGGCTTCTTCAACAATGATTCGGCGGTGTTGCTGGTGATCAACCGCCAGTCCGGCGCCAACATCATCGAAACCGTGCGGCAGATCAAGGCCCAGTTACCGGCGTTGCAGGCGGTGTTGCCGTCCAGCGTCAAGCTCAGCCTGGCCATGGACCGCTCGCCCGTGATTACCGCCACCCTGCATGAGGCGGAAATGACCCTGCTGATTGCCGTGGGGCTGGTGATCCTGGTGGTGTACCTGTTCTTGGGTAACTTCCGTGCTTCGCTGATCCCGACCCTGGCGGTGCCGGTATCGCTGGTGGGCACCTTCGCGGTGATGTACCTGTACGGGTTTTCTCTGAACAACTTCTCGCTGATGGCGCTGATCCTCGCCACCGGGCTGGTGGTGGACGATGCCATCGTGGTGCTGGAGAACATTTCCCGGCACATCGACGACGGCGTGCCACCGATGAAAGCCGCCTACCTGGGCGCCCAGGAAGTGGGCTTTACCTTGCTCTCGATGAACGTGTCGCTGGTGGCTGTGTTCCTGTCGATCCTGTTCATGGGAGGCATTGTTACCAACCTGTTCCGCGAGTTTTCCATCACCTTGTCGGCGGCGATCATCGTCTCGCTGATTGTCTCGCTGACCTTGACACCCATGCTGTGCGCTCGCTGGTTGAAGCCGCATGTGAAGGACCGGAAGACCGGTTTGCAGCGCTGGAGCCAGAAGATCAACGAGCGCATGGTCGCCGGTTACGCCACCAGCCTGGATTGGGTGCTGCGCCATCGGCGCCTGACCTTGCTCAGCCTGTTCGTCACCGTGGGCGTGAATATCGCGCTGTACGTGGTGGTGCCCAAAACCTTCATGCCCCAGCAGGACACCGGCCAGTTGATCGGCTTTGTGCGCGGTGACGATGGCCTGTCGTTCAGCGTCATGCAGCCGAAGATGGAGATTTTTCGCCAGGCGGTGCTCAAGGATCCGGCGGTGCTCAGTGTGGCCGGCTTTATCGGTGGCAACCAAGGCACTAACAACGCAGTGATGCTGGTGCGCCTCAAGCCGCTTGGCGAACGCAAGATCTCCGCCCAGGCGGTGATCGAGCGCCTGCGCAAGGAGGTGCCGCTGGTGCCGGGCGGGCGTTTGTTCCTGATGGCCGACCAGGACCTGCAGTTCGGGGGCGGCCGCGACCAGACCAGCGCGCAATATTCCTACATCCTGCAAAGCGGCGACCTGGCCGCGTTGCGCCTGTGGTACCCGAAAGTGGTCGCGGCGATGCGTGAGTTGCCGGAGCTGACCGCCATCGACGCCCGCGAAGGCCGCGGCGCGGCCCAGGTGACGTTGATTGTCGACCGCGACCAGGCCAAGCGCCTGGGCATCGACATGGACATGGTCACGGCGGTGCTCAACAACGCCTACAGCCAACGGCAGATTTCCACCATTTACGACAGCCTCAACCAGTACCAGGTGGTGATGGAGGTCAACCCCAAATACGCCCAGGACCCGATCACCCTCAATCAGGTGCAGGTGATCACCGCCGACGGCGCACGGGTGCCGTTGTCGACCATTGCCCACTATGAGAACAGCCTGGCCGACGACCGCGTCAGCCATGAAGGCCAGTTCGCTTCGGAGAATATCGCCTTCGACATGGCGCCCGGGGTCACGGTGGAGCAGGGCACGGCGGCTATCGAGCGTGCGATTGCCAAAGTCGGGTTGCCCGAGGATGTGATCGCCAAGATGGCCGGTACTGCCGATGCGTTCGCCGCGACCCAGAAAGGCCAGCCGTTCATGATTCTCGGCGCGCTGGTGGCGGTGTACCTGGTGTTGGGTATTCTGTATGAAAGCTACATTCACCCGCTGACCATCCTGTCGACGCTGCCTTCGGCCGGTGTCGGCGCGTTGCTTGCGATTTACCTGCTGGGCGGCGAGTTCAGCCTGATCTCCTTGCTGGGCTTGTTCCTGTTGATCGGCGTGGTGAAGAAGAACGCGATCCTGATGATCGACCTGGCGCTGCAATTGGAGCGCAACGATGGCATGAGCCCGCTGGAGTCGATCCGCAGCGCCTGCCTGTTGCGCCTGCGGCCGATCCTGATGACCACCCTGGCCGCGATCCTCGGTGCCTTGCCGTTGCTGCTCGGCAGTGGTGATGGTGCGGAGATGCGCCACCCGTTGGGCCTGACCATTATTGGCGGCCTGGTGTTCAGCCAGATCCTGACCCTTTACACCACCCCGGTGGTTTACCTTTACCTGGACCGCGCGCGCCATCGCTTCAACGCCTGGCGCGGCGTGCGTACCGATGCTGCCCTGGACACTGCGCTATGACCGACCCAACCCAATCCCTCGTAGCTGCGGGCCTGCTGTGGCGAGGGAGCTTGCTCCCGCTGGGCTGCGACGCGGCCCCGAAAAAGCCTGGGAGTGCTTCGCCCTCCAGCGGGAGCAAGCTCTCTCGCCACAATAAAACTGTCGGCAATGGCATGAAGTTATTGGCCGTGATGATGTGTGGTGTGTTGATGAGCGCCTGCGCCATCGGCCCTGACTACAAACGCCCGGACGTCATCGAGCCGGTGCAGTTCAAGGAGGCCCAGGGCTGGCGCCAGGCCAATCCGAGCGACTCCCTGGCCCGCGGCGCCTGGTGGGAGCTGTACGGTGACCGACAACTCAATGACCTGGTGGTGCGCCTCAACGCGTCCAACCAGACCGTCGCCCAGGCCGAAGCGCGTTTTCGTCAGGCACAGGCGCTGGTGCGCAGCTCACGCGGGGCGTTTTACCCCAGCGTTGACCTGAGCGTTGGCAAAACCCGCGCCAGCCAAGGCACCGGCAGCAGCAGCGCCAGCCTCAGCAGCTCCAGCAGTGGTATCCGCGACACCCTCAATGCCCAGTTGGGCGTGAGTTGGGAAGCCGATATCTGGGGCAAGTTGCGCCGAGGCCTGGAGGCCAACGAAGCCAGTGCCGAGGCGAGCTCCGCGGACTTGGCCGCGATGCGCCTCAGCCAACAATCGGAACTGGTGCAGAGCTACCTGCAACTGCGCGTCATGGACGAACAGACGCGCCTGCTGCAGGCCACGCTGTACACGTACCAGCGCTCGTTGAAAATGACCGAAAACCAATACCGTGCCGGTGTGGCTGGCAAGGATGCCATCGCCCAGGCGCAAACCCAGCTCAAGACCACTCAGGCCAGCCTGATCGATCTGATCTGGCAGCGTGCCCAATTGGAAAACGCCATCGCCGTACTGATCGGTGAGGCGCCAGCCAACTTCAACTTGGCGGTGAGCAAAGACATCCCGGCCCTGCCGCAGATACCGGGGAGCCTGCCGTCCCAGTTGCTGGAGCGTCGCCCCGATATCGCCTCGGCCGAGCGCTCGGTCATCGCCGCCAACGCCAATATTGGCGTGGCCAAGGCTGCTTATTACCCCGACCTGACCTTGAGCTTGGCGGGGGGCTACTCCAGCAGCACCTATGAAGATTGGATCAGCCTGCCAAACCGCTTCTGGTCGGTAGGGCCGAAACTGGCGATGACCCTGTTCGATGGCGGCCAGCGCTCGGCGGAAGTCGACCGCACCGTGGCCAGCTATGACGAGACCGTGGCCAAATACCGCCAGACCGTGCTGGACGGTTTCCGCGAGGTGGAAAACTACATGGTCCAGCTCAAGGTGCTCGCCGATGAGGCGGTGGTCAGCAATGAAGCACTGGAAGCCGCGCGCGAATCCTTGCGCTTGACCGAAAACCAGTACAAGGCCGGGTTGATTGCCTATCTGGATGTGGTCACGGTGCAGGCGACGGCATTGAGCAACGAGCGCACGGTATTGACCTTGCTGCAGTCGCGGCTGGTGGCCAGTGTGCAGTTGATCGCAGCATTGGGCGGAGGCTGGGACGGCCAGACCTCCCTGGCTGAAAAGGAGTAACCGGATGCGCCGCGCATCCTGTGGGATGCAAAATCAAATGTGTGGGCAAGCCCCAATGCCAGTCAGTCAAGCACAGTACCCTGTGGGAGCTGGCTTGCCTGCGAAAGCGTTAGTGCAGTAGCCGGTGACTGACACACCGTCTTCGCGAGCAAGCCCGCTCCCACAGTGGATCTGCGCAAGCCCCGCACATTTTGATGTCCATGATGTCGTTGAAAGCAGCCAGATAAAGCCAGCCGATTGACGCCAGAAATTGCGTGATGGCCAATGGATTAATTAATCACCTGTCCTGTATTCATACTCGCTACAATCGCCCGATTTGCCACCCGGCACGGGCTTTTGCGCCGGTCGCCTGCGAGACGTCCCATGCTGATCGGTAGCTATTCAACCTCCCTTGTCGTGATTTCCCTGTGCGTGGCCATCCTGGCGTCCTACACCTCCTTGGACCTGGCCGGGCGTATCGCGACCGCCAAGGGGCGTGCCGTTTACCTGTGGATCACGGGTGGCGCAGTGGCGATGGGCGTCGGTATCTGGTCCATGCACTTTATCGGGATGTTGGCCCTGCGCCTGCCGTTTGCCCTTGGGTTTGAGGTAGGCATTACCCTGTTGTCGCTGTTGATCGCCGTGCTATCCAGTGGCTTCGCGTTATGGCTGGTCAGCCAGCCACGCTTGCCAGCCTGGCAACTGGCGTTTGGCGCACTGGTGATGGGTTCTGGTATCGCCAGCATGCATTACACCGGCATGGCCGCGCTGCGCATGACGCCGGGTATCGACTACGACCCGGCCTTGTTCGGCGCTTCGTTGTTGATCGCGGTGGTGGCTTCCGGCGCCGCGCTGTGGATCGCCTTCAACCTGCGGCGCAACACACCTTATGTGCGTCTGGCTCGGGGCGGCGCAGCCGTGGTGATGGGCGTGGCCATCGTGGGGATGCACTACACCGGGATGGCTGCGGCGCGCTTTGCCGATGACAGCTTCTGCGGTGCCGCACTGACCGGCCTGAGCGGCAAGGGCCTGGATAACCTGGTCTTGGTCACTTCGCTGGCGGTATTGGTCATTGCGCTGTTGACCTCGGTGCTGGATGCGCGCCTGGAAGCGCGCACCGCCGTACTCGCCGATTCCCTGACCCTGGCCAACCAGGAACTCACCCACCTGGCCCTGCATGACATGCTCACCGGCCTGCCCAATCGCACGTTGTTGGCTGATCGCATTCAACAAGGCATCCAGGCGGTGAACGAGCGGGGCGGTTGCTTTGCCTTGATGTTTATCGACCTGGATGGCTTCAAGCCGGTCAACGATGCCTTTGGCCATCACCTGGGCGACCAGTTGTTACGCGAGGTTGGCCTACGTCTGCGCGAGGACTTGCGCAGCCAGGACACCCTGGCCCGTATCGGCGGCGATGAGTTTGTATTGCTGGTGCAACTCACCCAGCCCGACGATGCGATGGGCTTGGCCGAGCGCCAGGTGGGCCTGATCAACCGCACCTTCATGGTGGCCGAGCATGAGTTGCAGATCTCGGCCAGCGTCGGTATCGCCATGTTCCCAGGCAACGGTAATAGTCCCCAGGAACTGCTGATGAACGCCGACGCGGCGATGTATCACGCCAAGGGTATGGGCAAGAACGGCTACAGCTTCTTCGATGTGTCGATGAACACCAATGCGCGCAAACAACTGCAATTGCTGCAGGACCTGCGCAATGCCCTGGAGCAGGGGCAATTTCGTTTGCACTACCAACCCAAGTTCGACGCCGTCAGCGGTCTTGCCGTGGGGGCCGAGGCGCTGTTGCGCTGGGAGCATCCGCAACAAGGCTTGTTGATGCCCGTTACGTTTATTGCACTGGCGGAGAAAACCGGGCTGATCATCCCCATCGGCGAATGGGTACTCGATGAAGCTTGTCGCCAGATGAGCCTGTGGTACACACAGGGTTATGAGCACTGGCGCATTGCCGTTAACCTCTCGGCGTTGCAGTTCTGCCATGCGGGGTTGGTCAACAGCGTAGCGGCCGCGCTGGAGCGTCACCAATTGCCGGCCAACAGCCTCACGCTGGAAATCACCGAGACCACCGCGATGAGCGATGCCGATGCGAGCATGACGGTATTGCAGCAACTGTCGGACATGGGCGTGGACCTGTCCATCGATGACTTTGGCACCGGCTACTCCAGCCTGATGTACCTCAAGCGCTTGCCGGCGAACGAGTTGAAAATCGACCGCGGTTTTGTACGCGACCTGGAACACGACAGCGATGACGCCGCCATCGTCTCGGCCATCGTGGCCCTCGGCCAGGCCCTGGGCCTGCGGATTGTCGCCGAAGGGGTAGAAACCGATGCGCAGCAAAGTTTCCTTACCCGCCTGGGGTGTGATTCCTTGCAGGGCTATCTGTTGGGGCATCCATTGCCGGCCGACAGCTTCATGACCAATATCCGCAGTGCCGAACAGGCAGCGGTGCCTGACAAACGCCCTGAGTGACAGGTATTCTTGGATCCAACCCTAAACATCAGGTTGAATCAGGAGAGCGCAGCCATGGACAAAGTCGTCATCATCACCGGGGGCAGCCGAGGGATTGGCGCCGAGACGGCCTTGCTGGCCGCTCGCGAAGGTTATCGCATCTGCATTAATTATCAGTCGGACGAGAAGGCTGCCCATGCTTTGCTTGAACAAGTGCGCGGCCTCGGTGCACAGGCCATCGCGGTGCGCGCCGATGTCAGTAGCGAAGATGAGGTGATTGCGCTGTTCAATCGTGTGGATGCCGAATTGGGGCGTGTCACTGCGCTGGTCAATAATGCCGGTACCGTGGGGCAAAAATCGCGGGTCGACGAGATGTCCGAGTTTCGTATCCTCAAGATCCTAAAAACCAATGTGCTGGGCCCGATCCTGTGTGCCAAACACGCGGTGTTGCGCATGTCGCCCCGGCATGGCGGGCAGGGCGGCAGTATCGTCAACGTGTCGTCGGTGGCGGCGCGGCTGGGCTCGCCGGGAGAGTATGTCGACTACGCGGCCTCCAAGGGCGCGCTGGACACCTTTACCCTGGGGCTGTCCAAGGAGGTGGCGGGCGAGGGCATTCGCGTCAACGCCGTGCGCCCTGGCTATATCTTTACCGATTTCCATGCCCTGAGCGGAGACCCGGACCGGGTCAGCAAGCTGGAATCAGGTATCCCGATGGCGCGTGGCGGGCGCCCGGATGAAGTGGCAGAGGCGATTATCTGGTTACTATCGGACAAGGCATCGTATTCCACCGGAACGTTTATCGACTTGGGCGGCGGCCGTTAAAACGAGCGCACGATCCGCCCTAGTGTCTCCATGGCCTTTTCCGACGCCTCGTTCCAAGGGCTTCCGTAATTCAGGCGAATGCAGTTTCTGAACCGCTGAGTGGCGGAAAAGATCGGCCCCGGCGCAATGCTGATGCCCTGGGCCAGAGCCATCTGGAACAATTTCAGCGAGTCGGTCTGCTCCGGCAGTTCCAACCACAGAAAATAGCCTCCCGCCGGCTGGCTGACCCGTGTTTGCGCCGGAAAATAACGAGCGATGGCCGCCAGCATGGCGCTTTGCTGTTCTTCCAAGGCATAGCGCAGTTTGCGCAGGTGCCGGTCATAGCCGCCGTGTTGCAGGTAGTCGGCAATCGCCGCCTGGGCCGGCATTGACGGGCACAGTGAGGTCATCAGTTTCAGCCGCTCGACCTTCTGTGCGAAGCGCCCGGCGGCGACCCAGCCCACGCGGTAACCCGGTGCCAGGCTCTTGGCAAAGGAGCCACAGTGCATCACCAGCCCTTCGGTGTCGAAGGCCTTGGCCGGCTTCGGGGCTTGTTGCCCGTAATACAATTCGGCGTAGACGTCATCTTCGATCAGCGGCACTTGATGGCTGCGCAGCAGTTCCACCAGCGCCTGTTTTTTCTCTTCAGGCAACGTGGCGCCCATGGGGTTCTGGAAGCTGGTCATGGTCCAGCAGGCCTTGATCGGATAGCGCTCAAGGCTTTGGGCCAGGGCGTTAAGGTCAATACCGTCGCGCGGGTGCACCGGGATCTCCACAGCCTTGAGCTTCAGGCGTTCAAGCACTTGCAAACAGGCGTAGAACGCCGGCGCTTCGATGGCGACCAGGTCGCCCGGTTCGGTCACGGCCTGCAGGCACAGGTTGAGTGCTTCGAGGGCGCCGTTGGTGATCAGCAACTCCTCCATCGGCAGCATCAGGCCGCCGACCATATAGCGCAGGGCAATCTGGCGGCGCAGTTGCGGGTTGCCTGGCGACATGTCGGTGACCACCAGGCGTGGGTCCATGTCGCGGCTGGCACTGGCCAGGGAGCGGGCCAGGCGCGGCAGCGGGAACAGCATGGGGCTGGGGAAGGCCGAGCCGAAGGGCACGGTGTTGGGGTCTTTGATCGAGTCCAGTACCGAGAACACCAGCTCACTCACGCCCACATCGGTGGACTCATGCACCTGCTCACTCACCACCGGCTCGGAAAACGGGCTCGGCGCGTGGGTGTTGACGAAGTAGCCAGAACGCGGGCGCGCCCTGATCAGGCCACGACGCTCCAGCAAGTAATAGGCCTGGAACACCGTGGACGGGCTGACGCCGTAGGCCTGGCTGGCATAGCGTACCGATGGTACGCGCTGGCCGGGGCCAAGGACGCCGGCGCGGATCAGTTCTGCGATGTCGTCGGCAAATTTTTCGTAGCGTTTCATGGCGGCCTGATTAGCATTTTGAATGTGTACGCAGGGCAAATTGTAGGCGCTGGCTTGCCTGCGAAGGCGGTGTGTCAGTCACTGCATCTGTTACTGCTCTACCGCTTTCGCAGGCAAGCCAGCTCCCACATTTGATCTCTGTTGTTGATGCAGTATCAGCGATTCAAGGGCGCAACGAAGCGGCTGTCAGCAGCGGTATAAATCCAAGGCTCATCCACATCAGTGACTTTAAAACGCAGGGTTTGAGAGCTGCTGGCCGGTGTGTCCGCCAGCAACGCTACCGACACCGGTATATCGACAATTTCCCCGGCAGCCAGACTGACCTGGGTCTTGCCTTGCAGTTGGAATCCCTCGGCATCCACCAGTTCCAGGCGGTAGTCCTGGCGCTGCTGGGTCTTGTTGATCACCTTGAGGCTGTAGATGTTTTCGATCAAGCCCTGGCTGTTTTCACGGAACATGCCTCGGTCTTTGGTCACATCCAGCGACACCATCGGCCGTTCAATCAGCGCCACCACCAACGCCGCGATCATCACCAGCAGCACGGCACTGTAGCCGATCAGGCGCGGCCTGAGCAGGTGGGTCTTGCCACCCTGCAATTGATGCTCACTGGTGTAACTGACCAAGCCGCGGGCATAGCCCATTTTGTCCATGATCGAATCACAGGCGTCGATGCAGGCCGCACAACCAATGCATTCCATTTGCAGGCCGTCGCGGATGTCGATGCCCGTGGGGCAAACCTGAACGCACAGCTGGCAATCGATGCAATCGCCAAGGCCAACCTTGGCTGGCTGCACGTCACGTTTACGCGGGCCACGGTGCTCGCCGCGGGTGGTGTCGTAGGAAATGGTCAGGGTGTCCTTATCAAACATTACGCTCTGGAACCGTGCATAGGGGCACATGTGCATGCACACCGCTTCGCGTAGCCAGCCGGCATTGATGTAGGTGGCGCCCGTGAAAAACAGCACCCAGAACAGGCTCACCCCGCCGATCTGCCACGTCAACAGTTCGGCGGCCAAGGGGCGGATCGGGGTGAAGTAGCCCACAAACGTCAGCCCGGTCAACACACTGATACCCAGCCACAATGTGTGCTTGGCCGAGCGCCTCGCCAGCTTATTCAGGCTCCAGGGGGCGGCCTGAAGTTTGATGCGCTGGTTGCGCTCACCTTCGGTCATCTTCTCGCACCACATGAACAGCCAGGTGAACGAGCTTTGCGGGCAGGTGTAGCCGCACCAGACGCGGCCGGCAAACACCGTGATCGCGAAGAGGCCGAAGGCACAGATGATCAACAGCGCCGAGAGCAGGATGAAATCCTGAGGCCAGAATGTCGCACCAAAGATATGGAACTTGCTCTCGGCCAAGTCCCACAGTACGGCTTGGCGTCCACCCCAGTTCAGCCACACAGTGCCAAAAAAAGCCAGGAACAGCAGGCCGGCACCGCCCACTCGCAGGGTGCGAAACAAGCCGGTAAAGCTGCGGGTATGGATAAGGTTGTTGCTGGATTTGGCATTCACTTTCTTGGGGTGAATGGGCTCAAAGGTTTCCACGGTTGGGATTCGTTCGCTCATGGTCATTCGCTCATCAGCCTCCATCAGGCCGGCGAACTATGGGCGACAGACTTTTTGCATAACAGACTCAGGTGGCGTGATAAAAAGCGGATCAGATCAGCTTGATGCGTTCTTGTGCGGCATTCTGCTGCACCCCATGGGCATAGGGGTGCAGGGGTTAAGCGGGTCTGATGATGCAGATCAATTAAATCACCGAACCAGGTTGGTCCGCCTTTACATGCTCACGGCCATCGGTTGCGCCTTCAACCGTCAGCGCGTCCGCCTCGGCTTCGGTGATGTAGATGCGCGAACCTGCCAGTTCCAGATAAGACATGGCTTTGTCGTGATCGGTCAGGATGGTCACCCGGGTGGCTGGCAGGCTTTGTTCCTGGCCATTGTCGTCGAGCGTGAAGTAGCACAGATGATTTTCGATGCGTACGGTCATGACAATCTCCGTTTTGTGGGCTATGCAGCTTTAGGCGGCCGCCATGCGCACGGGTTCCAGGCAACTGACTGGCGGTCTGCGCTGTCCATCCTTTATCTATCCATAATAAAAAGGAGCGCATCCATGGAGGCCTGGTGGCATCTGGCGTGGCAAACCCTGCAAGCCGAATTCGCAGACATTGGCGATGCCCGGCAACTCACCCAAGTGACTGTGCGCCTGCTGATCGCGGCGATCCTCGGCGGCATCCTGGGGTTTGAGCGTGAACACAAGGGCAAGGCGGCCGGAGTGCGCACCCATATGCTGGTGGCGCTGGGCGCCGCGCTATTCGTGCTGGTGCCGCAGATGTCCGGCAACCAGGCGGATGCCATGAGTCGTGTGGTTCAAGGGGTCATCGCGGGCATTGGCTTCCTCGGCGCTGGCACCATCCTCAAGGGCAAGGAAGACGAAGAGGGCCAGCATGTGAAGGGCCTGACCACCGCGGCCGGGTTGTGGATGACCGCCGCCATTGGCGTTGCGGCGGGAATGGGGCGTGAATCGACGGCGGTGCTCAGTACGCTGCTAGCCCTGGCGGTATTCAGCGTGATGCCCCGGATCGTCAAGCTGCTGGAGAAGGATGAGTGACGCGGGTCACGTGATGAGGTTGCCGTATCTCACCTCACCGAAGGCTTTCACCACAAAGGGCGACTCTCCCGGATTGCAGGAAATCATCACCACGCTCGTATTGTTGGCCGGGCTATAGTGAATCTGCACCTCGCTGCTGGCTCCTGAGAAGTGTCCTACCAATTTCAATGGCGTGTTGCCGAGTTGGTTTCTGATTGCCGATACATCGAGTTTGTCTCTGAGGCGGTCAAAATCCATCACTTGCACAGGTGCGTCGAAGCTTGATTCGCGGGTACTACGGAAGGTAAAGGTCTGGCCATTGTCAATTCTGGCATTGTTGTTGTGCTTGAGGCTTTCTGCCGGGGGCGGTGGATTATCCGGTTGAGGGGGCGGGTTGCCGAGGTCCGCCTCTTTGCCGATATCGAAGAGGGCTGAAGCCAGAGGCGTACTTTGCCGCATTCGCTGTATGGCAGAAAGCTTCTCAACGCGTAGATCACGCTCGATTTGTATAACGCAGTTGAACCCTTCCTCGGGATCAAAAGTGGAGGTGCGCGCGCGAATTTCGTCAAGGCTCAAGCCTGGGACCTCGATATGTGAGGATCGGTCATGAATCATCTGCAGGCTTGACTGACCTAAACGCTCCTTCACATCGGTAATCAGTTTACGCGCTTCGTCTGCATCCGGGCCGTGCAGCAAGGATTTGATGTTTTCCCTGCTTAACAGGCTTCGGATCGTGGTCACCTGCCCGGAGGTCTCATGTGAGTTGGGCGCGCGCAGCATATTGGTAATGTTCTGCTGGCTGGTCAGCGCACGAAGTTGGGCAAGCTGGATGGCGCCGTCACTGGCCGTCTTCGGCTCTACGTTCGCAGTGGGGTCAAGGGGGGGCAAGGTAAAGGTTTGCGGCGCCCTGGAAGGGTCGGAGGCGGGCGCGTCAGGCTCTTTCCTGCGCATGATTGCGTTTGGGCCGGCGCTGAACAGATCGTTCAGTTTTTCCCGATGATCGTTGACTGGCGGTTGTTGGATGCCGTGAACATCCGGTAACGGGGGCAGTAGTGAGGTGCGCATAGAAGATACTCGCTTAACGGACAAGATAGTCTGCGGCCGGCAAGGGGGCGAGGCAGCGTACGGGAGACTGAATCTATCTTGTTCATCAAGAGGGGGAACTCGGTATTGTCGGTGATTGAAGTAGGAAAGCTCATTAGCGCTTGCCCGCGATATTGTGTTCACGGACAAGTGCTTGCGTGTTTGTGAGTCAGGCAATAACCGGCGGCATCGTCGTGGGCGGTTCCTGCACCGGTGGCGGCTGGTTTTCAGGCGGCTCCTGTTCAGGATCGCGTTCCGGTTCGGGCGGGGGTAATGGGGGGGCGTCGATATTCGGATCTTCGGGCTCAGGGGGGATCGGGATACTCATGGGGATGGCCTCGTTTGTGCTTTGCTCTATCGGTGGACCATCGCCTGCTGGAAATGATTCCCGCCCAGGGGCGGTATATCCACCTGAACTTTTGGGCAGCGCCCAGGCTCGGACTTTAAACGGCCCAGCTCAAGGATAGCGTCGCCGTCTCTGAATTCGTATCAAGCAAAGAGCGTCCAAAGGGCGTAAGGGGAAGCTGCTCGATGACTGCCGAAACACTGGTTCCAGAAGACTCCGTGCTGCCGTTGTCGCAGGCGCTGCTGTTACCCAGGATCGCGATCGAAAGCACCATGCCGGTCATCGACAACGGAGAGTTTGCCGTCAAGGCGGTGGTGGGCCAGCGGGTTCATGTCACCAGCAAAGTGTTCGCCGATGGCCACGATAAACTGGCGGTGTTGATCCGCTGGCGCGTCCTGGGAGACGAAAGCTGGCACAGCGTGGTCATGCTTGATATCGGCAACAATGGTTGGGAGGGCGCGTTTACCGTGGCCCACCAAGGCCGCCATGAGTACTGCATCGAAGCCTGGATCGACACCTTTGCCAGCTTCTGTTACGAACTGCGCAAGAAGCATGAAGCTGGCGTGCCGGTCAGCCTGGAGTTGCAGGAGGGCCGTAGCCTGGTGCTGCAGGCCGCCGAACGCAGTGACAGCGAACTGCGTGACCGCTTGATGCTGTTGCACCATGAGCTATCCGGCCTGTTGGAAACCGAGCAGGTGGCGTTGTTCCTGCACGAAGACAGTGCACACCTGATGACCCAGGCCGACCATCGCGCCTATTTGAGCGTCAGCCCCGCGTACCCGATTGACGTGGAACGTGAAGCCGCACAATTTGCCAGCTGGTACGAGCTGTTTCCCCGCTCGATCACCGACGATCCGGCGCGGCACGGCACCTTTAATGACGTGCATGCACGCTTGCCGATGATCCACGACATGGGCTTCGACGTGCTGTACTTCCCGCCGATCCACCCCATCGGCCGTAGCCACCGCAAGGGCAAGAACAACTCGCTCACCGCCGGCCCTGATGATCCGGGCAGCCCCTACGCCATTGGCAGTGAGGAGGGCGGTCACGAGGCTATTCACCCTCAGTTGGGCACTCGCGATGATTTCCGCCGGTTGGTCAAGGCTGCTGCCGACCACGGCCTGGAAATCGCCCTGGATTTCGCCATCCAGTGCTCCCAGGACCACCCGTGGCTCAAACAGCATCCGGGTTGGTTCAACTGGCGCCCGGACGGCACGATCAAATACGCGGAAAATCCGCCGAAAAAGTACCAGGACATCGTCAACGTCGATTTCTATGCGGCCGATGCCATCCCCAGCCTCTGGACCGAGCTGCGTGACATCGTGGTGGGCTGGGTGGAAGGGGGCGTGAAGACCTTTCGCGTCGACAACCCGCACACCAAGCCGCTGCCGTTCTGGCAATGGCTGATCAGCGACGTGCGTGCCAAGTACCCGGAGGTGATCTTCCTCGCCGAAGCTTTCACCACCCCGGCAATGATGGCGCGCCTGGGCAAGGTCGGCTATTCCCAGAGCTATACCTACTTTACGTGGCGCAACACCAAGGCTGAACTGAGCGAGTACCTCACCCAACTGAACCAATCGCCCTGGCGTGAGTGCTACCGCCCGAACTTCTTCGTCAATACGCCGGACATCAACCCGGGTTTCCTGCATGAGTCCGGCCGCGCAGGCTTCCTGATCCGCACTGCGCTGGCCACGATGGGCTCGGGCCTGTGGGGAATGTATTCGGGTTTCGAGTTATGCGAAGCCGCGCCGGTGCCGGGCAAAGAGGAATACCTTGACTCGGAGAAGTACGAAATCCGACCTCGGGACTTCACCGCACCGGGCAACATCATCGCCGAAATCGCCCAGCTCAACCGCATCCGCCGCCAGAATCCGGCGTTGCACACGCACCTGGGGCTCAAGCTCTACAACGCCTGGAACGACAACATCCTGTATTTCGGCAAGCGCAGCGAAGACGGCAGCAATTTCATTCTGGTCGCCGTCAACCTCGACCCGCACAACGCCCAGGAAGCCCACTTTGAATTGCCGCTGTGGGAGATGGGCTTGCCCGACGATGCCCAGACCCAGGGCGAAGACTTGATGAACGGCCATCGCTGGACCTGGTACGGCAAGACCCAATGGACCCGGCTGGAGCCGCAGATGCCGTTCGGGATCTGGCGCATCAGCACATCCTGAGTGCTCGTTCCCACGCTCTGCGTGGGAACGCCTCACTTGACGCTCTGCGTGGGAATGCCTCGCTTGACGCTCTGCGTCGCGCTTGGGACGCGGAGCGTCGGGGGCTGCATTCCCACGCGGAGCCTGGGAACGATCCTCGAGAACTTTGTATTTTCAGGAGTTTGCAATGGCCAAGAAACCCAAGGCAGCCACCTTCATCAAAGACCCGCTCTGGTACAAAGACGCGGTGATCTACCAGGTACACGTCAAATCCTATTTCGACTCCAACAACGACGGCATTGGTGACTTTGCCGGGCTGATCGCCAAACTCGACTACATTGCCGACCTAGGCGTGAACACCATCTGGCTGCTGCCGTTCTACCCGTCTCCCCGCCGTGATGACGGCTACGACATTGCCGAATACCGCGGCGTGCACAGCGACTACGGGACGATGGCCGACGCCAAGCGCTTTATTGCCCAAGCCCACCAACGCGGGTTGCGCGTGATCACTGAACTGGTGATCAACCACACCTCCGACCAGCACCCCTGGTTCCAGCGCGCGCGCAAGGCCAAGCCAGGCTCGGCCGCACGGGACTTCTACGTGTGGTCGGATGATGACCAGAAATACGACGGCACACGCATTATTTTCCTCGACACCGAAAAGTCCAACTGGACCTGGGACCCGTTGGCCGGCCAGTACTTCTGGCACCGCTTTTACTCGCACCAACCCGACCTCAACTTTGATAACCCGCAGGTCATGAAAGCGGTGCTGTCGGTGATGCGCTATTGGCTCGACCTGGGCATCGACGGCCTGCGCCTGGACGCCATTCCCTACCTGATCGAACGGGACGGCACCAACAACGAAAACTTGGCGGAAACCCACGACGTCCTCAAGCAAATCCGCGCCGAGATCGACGCCCATTACCCCGACCGCATGCTGCTGGCCGAAGCCAACCAGTGGCCCGAAGACACGCAGCTGTACTTTGGTGACAGAAAGGGTGATGACGGCGATGAATGCCACATGGCGTTCCACTTCCCGCTGATGCCGCGCATGTACATGGCGTTGGCCCAGGAAGATCGCTTCCCCATTACCGACATTCTGCGCCAGACCCCGGAGATTCCCGCCAATTGCCAGTGGGCAATTTTCCTGCGCAATCATGATGAGCTGACCCTGGAAATGGTCACCGACAAAGAGCGCGACTACCTGTGGAACTACTACGCCGCAGACCGCCGCGCCCGTATCAACCTGGGCATTCGGCGACGCCTGGCGCCGCTGGTGGAGCGTGATCGTCGGCGGGTGGAATTGCTCAACAGCCTGTTGCTGTCGATGCCGGGCACGCCAACTTTGTACTACGGCGATGAAATCGGCATGGGCGACAACATCTACCTGGGCGACCGTGACGGCGTGCGCACGCCCATGCAATGGTCTATCGACCGCAATGGCGGGTTTTCCCGTGCCGACCCGGCCAGCCTGGTGTTGCCGCCGATCATGGACCCGCAATACGGCTACCAGTCGGTCAACGTCGAGACCCAAGCCCAGGACCCGCACTCATTGCTCAACTGGACCCGGCGCATGCTCGCAGTGCGCAAGCAGTCCAAGGCGTTTGGCCGTGGCAGCCTGAAGATGCTCTCGCCGACTAACAGGCGCATCCTGGCTTACACCCGTGAATACACCGGCGAAGACGGCCACACCGAGATCATCCTGTGCGTAGCCAATGTGTCGCGCAGCGCCCAGGCGGCGGAGCTGGACCTGTCGGCCTTTGCCGGCATGGTGCCGGTAGAGATGCTCGGCGGTAATGCCTTCCCGCCGATCGGCCAGCTGAATTTCCTACTGACCCTGGCGCCCTATGGTTTCTATTGGTTCGTGCTGGCAGCGGAAAACCAGATGCCCAGCTGGCATGTGGAACCGGCGCAAAGCATGCCCGACTTCACCACTTTGGTACTGAAAAAACGCATGGAAGAGCTACTCGAAGAACCTTGCCGCACCAGCCTGGAACACACGTCACTGCCCGCCTGGCTGCCCAAGCGGCGCTGGTTTGCCGGCAAAGATACGGCAATCGACACGGTGCACATCGCTTATGGCGTGCGTTTTGGCGACCCGCAGCATCCGGTGTTGCTCAGCGAGATCGAAGTGACCAGTGCTGGCCAGGTCAGCCGCTACCAACTGCCCTTGGGCTTCCTTGGCGAAGACCAGTTCACCAGCGCCTTGCCCCAGCAATTGGCTTTGGCCCGAGTGAGACGTACCCGCCAGGTAGGTTTGGTGACCGATGCCTTCAGCCTTGAGCATTTTATCCTTGAGGTGATCCAGGCCATGCAGGCCGGCACCGTGCTCAATACCCCTGACGGCGATCTGCGGTTCGAGGCGACTGAGCACTTGGCTGCACTGCAACTGACCCGTGAATCGCCGGTGCGTTATTTGTCTGCCGAGCAGTCCAACAGCTCGGTGGTGGTCGGTGACAGCCTGGTGCTCAAGCTGATTCGTAAAGTCAGCGCCGGTGTGCACCCGGAGCTGGAAATGAGTGCCTACCTGACCGCCGCCGGCTACCCGAATATCTCGCCGCTGTTGGGCTTTATGAGCCGCCGCGACGGGCAGGGGCAGGACAACCTGCTGATGATTGCCCAGGGTTACCTGAGCAATCAGGGCGATGCCTGGAGCTGGACCCAGAACAACCTGGAGCGGGCGATCCGCGATGAGCTGGCCGACGCGATCTCTGAACAGGAACAGCATTACAACGCCCTCGGCGAACTGGCGGATTTTGCCGGTTTGCTCGGTCAGCGCCTGGGTGAAATGCACCTGGTGTTGGGTGCGCCAACCGCCGACAAGGCTTTCAAACCCGAACCCACCACAGCCAAAGACACCCAAGCCTGGGCCCAGGATGTCGGCGCCCAGATCGACCGCGCCTTGCAGTTGCTCAAGCTTAATCAAAGCCAGTTGAACCCCGCCGACCAGGCGTTGGTCAGTGAATTACTGGCGCAGAAAAAAGCCATCGCGGCGCATGTCCAAGCGTTGGCCAAAGCCACGGTGGGCGGGTTGCGCATTCGCGTCCACGGTGACTTGCACCTGGGCCAGGTATTAGTGGTCAAGGGCGATGCCTACTTGATCGACTTCGAGGGCGAACCGGCGCGACCGCTGCATGAGCGGCGCGGCAAACACAGCCCTTATAAAGATGTGAGCGGTGTGCTGCGTTCCTTCGATTATGCCGCGGCCATGGCGCTGAATGTGCAGGGGGTGGATCACACGCCAGAAGCGAACGCTGCGCGTAGACGTGTGACCGACCGCTACCTGAATGAAGCCCGCGTAGCATTTACCCAGGCTTACCAGGCCGCTGCGTCTACACTGGCGCATGACTGGCAGGATGCCAACGGCCAAGACGCAGCGCTGACCTTGTTCAGCCTGGAAAAGGCCGCGTACGAAGTGGCCTACGAAGCAGAAAACCGCCCGAGCTGGCTGCCGGTGCCCCTGCAAGGGCTGCACGGCTTGCTGAGCGGGCTGACACCTATATCTAAACCTGTACGCGGTGGGGAGACGTCATGAGTTTTACACAGAGAGAACCGCTGCAGCCCAAGTTGACTGCATTGCCGGCGTCCAAGGACGTCGATGCGCTGGTGCGCGCCGAGCACCCCGATCCTTTTTCGATCCTGGGGCCCCATGATGACGAGCAGGGCGGCCAGTTTATCCGTGCGTTCCTGCCCGAGGCCCTGAGTGTCCAGGTACTGGCGCGTGACACAGGTGAGCCGTTTGGCAGCCTCGATGCCACCCAGGTGCCAGGCCTGTTTATTGGGCACTTCAGCACTCGCCAGCCCTACCTGCTGAAAATCCAGTGGGCCGGCGGTGAGCAGATCACCGAAGATCCCTACAGCTTCAGCCAATTGCTGCTGGGGGAAATGGACCTGTACCTGTTTGCCGAAGGCAATCACCGTGACCTGGGCAACTGCCTGGGGGCTCAGGTGGTCAGCGTCGACGGCGTGCAAGGCGTGCGCTTTGCCGTCTGGGCGCCGAACGCACGGCGGGTTTCGGTGGTGGGCGACTTCAATATCTGGGACGGGCGCCGCGACCCGATGCGCCTGCGCCATCCATCGGGCGTGTGGGAAATCTTCATCCCACGCTTGCAGCCGGGCGCGGCCTACAAGTATGAAATTCTCGGTGCCCACGGCATTTTGCCGCTCAAGGCAGACCCTGTGGCGCTGGCCACCCAACTGCCGCCGGACACCGCCTCGAAGGTCGCCGCACCTTTGCAAGTGGATTGGCAGGACCATGAGTGGATGCAATCGCGGGGAGACAAGCAGAAAACCACCGCGCCGTTGTCGATCTACGAGCTGCATGTGGGGTCCTGGCAGTGCGAGCTGGACGAGGCCGGTGAAGTGGCCCGGCAATATGGCTGGCGCGAATTGGCCGAGCGGCTGATTCCTTACGTTCAACAATTGGGCTTCACCCATATCGAACTGATGCCGATCATGGAGCACCCCTTTGGTGGCTCGTGGGGCTATCAGGCGTTATCCCAGTTTGCCCCCAGTGCTCGCTTTGGCTCGCCGGAAGACTTTGCCTGGTTCGTCAATGCCTGCCATCAGGCCGATATCGGCGTGATCCTTGATTGGGTACCCGCGCATTTCCCCACCGACACCCACGGCCTGGCGCAATTTGACGGTACCGCGCTGTACGAATACGCCAACCCCCTGGAAGGCTTTCACCAGGACTGGGACACGCTGATCTACAACCTGGGCCGCACCGAGGTCCACGGTTTCATGCTCGCGTCGGCCTTGCACTGGCTCAAGCATTTCCACGTCGATGGCCTGCGCGTCGACGCAGTGGCCTCCATGCTGTATCGCGATTATTCGCGCAAGGCCGGTGAATGGGTGCCCAACCGCCATGGCGGTCGCGAGAACCTGGAAGCCATCGACTTCTTGCGGCACCTGAATGACGTGGTTGCCCTTGAAGCCCCGGGCGCCTTGGTGATTGCCGAAGAGTCCACGGCCTGGCCCGGCGTCAGCCAGCCTACCCAACAGGGTGGCCTGGGGTTCAATTACAAATGGAACATGGGCTGGATGCACGATTCCCTGCATTACATCCAGCAAGACCCGGTGTACCGCGCCCATCATCACAACGAGCTGAGTTTCGGGCTGGTGTACGCCTGGTCGGAGCGCTTTATCCTGCCGATTTCCCATGATGAGGTGGTGCACGGCAAGCACTCGCTGATCGACAAGATGCCCGGCGACCGTTGGCAGAAATTTGCCAACCTGCGCGCCTACCTCAGTTTCATGTGGATGCACCCCGGCAAGAAGTTGCTGTTCATGGGCTGCGAATTTGGCCAATGGCGCGAGTGGAACCACGATCAGCAACTGGATTGGTATTTGCTGCAGTACCCCGAGCACCGTGGGGTGCAGAAGCTGGTAGGCGATTTGAACCGCCTGTACCGCGAAGAGCCGGCGCTGCACGAACAGGACGATGCGCCCCAGGGCTTCCAATGGCTGATCGGTGATGACGCGATCAATAGCGTCTACGCCTGGCTGCGCTGGAGCAAGGATGGCAAGCCGGTGTTGGTGGTTGCCAACTTCACCCCGGTGCCCCGTGAAGGCTACGCAGTCGGTGTGCCGTTTGGTGGGCGTTGGAGTGAGGTGATCAACAGTGATGCCGATACCTACGCCGGCTCCAATTACGGGAATGGCGGAGCCGTGTTTACCCAGGATGAGCCGCGCCATGGGCAACCGGTGTCGTTGTCGTTGAACCTGCCGCCCCTGGGCGTGCTGATTTTGCGACCTCAAGAGCCTGAAACGCTCTAGCGCGGCGTATGCCGCTGTTCGGCTTGCTGGCAAGGTGCCACAATGGCGCCTTTGCCGTCGCCGGTCAAACAGGCCAACCCCATGAATAGCCTCGGGCAGGACCAGGGTCACTCCATCGAAGAGCAGGTGCGAACCGACCGTTTGCACCAGCTGTTTCGTCAATCATTCTCGGCGATCTTCGGCAGCTACCTGGGCGCCGTCATGCTCTGCTGGCTGTGCTGGGATCGGTTCGATCATCAGGTCATCCTGGTGTGGTTGGTACTGTTGGCGGGCTCGTCATTGGTGCGCCTGCATCTGTTCGTGCAATGGTTTCGCTGCCCTGACGCGGCGCGCACGCCCGCCCGTTGGGAACGCCGCTACTGGGTCACGCTGATGCTGTCGGCGGGTATCTGGGGCGGCGGGGCGCTGGCGGTGATGCCGGTCGATGACCGCTTATCCCAGGTGCTGGTGATGCTGTTTACCGTGGGCATGTCGGTGAGCGCGGTGTCCTGTTATTCAGCCTATCGCTACATGACGCTGGGCTCGATGGCGCTGGTGTTGCTTCCCTGTACGGTATGGATGCTGTTTCAGCCTTCGCCGATGCAGGTCGGCGTGGCGTTGGCGGTGCTGGTGTTTGCTTCGTTTGTGGCCGGTGCCACGCGCAAACTCTCCGATGCCCTGGAAAAAGCCTTTCGCCTGACGAGGCAAATGGAACGCGCTCATCATATTTCCACCCGCGCCGCTCAGACCGATGAACTGACCGGGCTGATGAACCGTCGGGCGTTCTACGAACAGGCTCAGTTGCTGTATGCCCAGTGCCTTCGCGAGCAGCAGCCGTTGTGTGCATTGATGATGGACATGGACCATTTCAAAGCCATCAATGACACCTACGGCCACCAGGCCGGCGACCAGGTGTTGCGCCAGATTGGCGCGGTGATCAGCGCGTCCTTTCGCCAGACCGATATCTACGGTCGCCTGGGGGGCGAAGAGTTTGCGGTGCTGCTGCCCAACACTTCGTTGGAGACTGCACGCAGCATCGCCGAGCAGTTGATCCAGACGATTTATGACTTGCCCGCCGCCCCGGTACAAGGGGTGAGCGCAAGCCTGGGCGTGGCATCGACCTGCACTGAGCATCTTGACTTAAATGGCTTGATGAACAGCGCCGACAAGGCCCTGTACCAGGCCAAGGCATCGGGTCGCAATCAGGTAGCGGTCGTCGACTGATCCTTGCACATCGCCTTTGCCAGCACCCGCGCAACCTGGTCGGCGGAGTAGGGCTTGGCGAGAAACTCAAAGCCTTCATAGCCGCTGTCTGCCAGTTCCTCACTGTACCCAGAGACGAGTACCACAGGCAGGTCCGGGCGGCGCTGGCGCAGCAACCTGGCCATGGCCACGCCGGTCATGCCGGGCATCACCACGTCGGAGAAAATCGCGTCGAACCCCTGAACGTCATTGCCAGCGAGGTTCAGCGCCTGTTCGGCATTGGTTGCCCAGGTGGTCTGGTAACCGAGGTCCTTGAGGATCTGGCTGGCGAAGCGTCCCACCTCGAGGTTGTCCTCGACGATCAGCACATGCTGATGAGCCGCCTCCTGCGGCCCTGGCAGATCTGCACGGGTGTCTTGATCCGGCGCCGCTTCGCCTTCGACTTGCGGCAGATACAAGGTAAACACCGTGCCCTGGCCGAGGGTGCTGGCCACATCGATATTGCCGCCTGACTGCTTGGCAAAGCCGAATACCTGCGACAGGCCAAGCCCCGTGCCTTTGCCCACGGCCTTGGTGGTGAAGAACGGCTCGAAGATGCGTTCGAAGGTGTCGCTGGGAATTCCGGTGCCGGTGTCAGCCAGGGAAATGGCGATGTAGGGCATGCACGACTCGGCATCCCCGCGAATACGTGGCAGCGCTTGCTGCCCTGCGACTTTGAGGGTCAGGGTACCCTGGCCGTCCATCGCATCGCGGGCGTTGAGGGCGATGTTGATCAGCGCGGTTTCGAACTGGCTGGGGTCGATGCGCGCATAGCAGGGCTGATCGGGCAATTTAACCTGCACATGAATGCGTGCACCGGTAACGCTCTCGAGCATCTCGCCGATATTCTGCACGCGCTGGCCGACATCGAACACCTGCGGGTTCAACGGTTGGCGACGCGCAAAGGCGAGCAGTTGGCTGGTGAGTTTGCTGGCCCGCTCTACGGTGTCGGACACCGCGCACATGTAGCGTTGCCGACGCTCCTCGGACAAGCCCGGCTGGCGCAGGAAGTCTACTGACGAGCGAATAATGGTCAGCAGGTTGTTGAAGTCATGGGCGACGCCGCCGGTCAATTGGCCGATGGCCTCCAGCTTCTGTGACTGGCGCAGTGCGGCTTCGGCCTCGGCCAGTGCATGGGTACGCTCATTCACGCGCTGTTCCAGGCTGGCATTGAGTTCTGTATAGGCGGCCAGGCCCTCGCGCACGGCGGCATCGGCGCGTACGCGCTCGATATGCGCCCAGGAACGCTCGGTGACTTCGCCCACCAGCGCCATGTCATAGGAAGACCAAAAGCGCGGCAGTTTGTCGTGCACGGCCATCAGCGCCGTAAGCCGCCCGTCTTTGATCAACGGCATGCAAATAGTGGCTGTCACCCCCAGTGCCTGGAAGCTCGCGGCGTCATGGGGCGGCAACTCGATCAGATTATTGCGTATCACCAGTGGCTCGCCGGCACGCAGGCAGTTGACCGCGCATTCCCCGAACGCCGCGAGGCTGTAATGCCCGATGATGCTCGGCGAGCCATGCGCCGACCAGTCGCCCCGAATGGTAAAGCCATCTTCATCCTCGTCCATGTCGGCGTAGGCACAGATGGACACCTGCAGATGTTCGGCCAGCAGGCGAGTCGTAGACGTCAGGATGGTTTCGGCGTCGGTAGCATTGACCACGCTGTTGCCGATGGCGTCCAGCACTGCCAGGCGACGGGCGAGGAATACCGTGGCGGTTGTTTCGGTCACCGTGTCGAGCAAACCGACCACCACGCCTTGGGCATTGCGAATCGGGCTGTAGCAAAAGGTGAAATAGGCTTGTTCCGGCGCTTCGTTGCGTTGGATCAACAGCGGGAAGTTTTCGATATAGGTGGCGTGCCCATCGAACGCGGCGTCGGCGATAGGGCTGATATCGTCCCACACCTCGTGCCAGATCTCGTTGAACGGGCGGCCCAAGGCGTCGGGTTTGCTACCCAGGATCGGCGTGAACGCGTCGTTGTAGAGGGTAATCAACTGAGGCCCCCAGACGATGGCCTGGGGAAAACTCGACGCGAAGCACAGCGCAACGGTTGTCTTCAACACATCGGGCCAGTGTTCAAGTGGCCCCAGGGGCGTATTGGCCCAATCGTGCTGACGAACCCGCTCTGCCATTTCGCTGCTGCCTTGCAGCCAATTCATCATTGGGTTCACACCTTGCTTGCTACGTACTGTTTAGCTTTGAAGAGTCATACCGACTAGCAACAGACCGGAATGACCGCATTCAGTTCAGCGCGATTATCTCCCTGATAGCACTTTGATTTCATTGTCTATTTGCACGCCGTCATTATTGGCCGGGTTGGGCCGGCGCCCAACCTTATTGCGTGCCGAATAAGCCCGTCCAATAGATGCCCGCGTCACTCTTGGGGTCCATGGCGTAGGCAGCACCCAATTCGCGAAACTGCGGGTTCATCAGGTTGGCGCAGTGGCCGGGGCTGGCGAGCCAACCGTCGACGACCTTGCGCGGCGTGTCGAGGCCGGCGGCGATGTTTTCGCCGATATTCTTCGCGATATACCCCGCCAACTCGGCGCGGTCACCCGGCGTGCGGCCGTCGGGGTCCAGGTGATCGAAGAAATTGCCGTTGGCCATGTTGCGGGTATGGCTGTTGGCTGCGCCGGCCAGGGTGTCGTTCCACGACAGGGGCGCCGTGGCGGTGAACGCCTGGGTGCCACATTGGCGCGGCTCGGCACGGGCGGTGTTGATCAGGTCGAGCAGTTTTCTGCCTTCGGTCTGCCAATCGCCCAGGCCGCTGGTCACCAACGGGCGAGCCAGCACGATGCGCCAGTCCTGGCCGCTGTTGCTGACCCCGATGTCGACAAATTGCGGATCGAGCACTACGCGGCAAAAGCTCTCGCGCACCGCTTTCATCGCGGCCTCGGCATCCTTGGGCCCGGACAGGCTGATGGCCTGCACATTCACCATCGGGTAGGCAGCGCGCGCCAGCGACTGCTGCAAATCGCCGACATTGGAGGCCGGCAACACCAGCCGTGTGTCGCTGGTCAGCGGCGGAAGCTCCTGGGAACCCTGGTCACCGCAGCGTTGCACCTGGCTGCGGTATTGGTTGATCTGTTGGACTAACTGACTTTCTTCATTCGCCATCGCGCTGGCGCAGAACACCGTAGTGGCGGCCAGCGTCGTAAGACCCATCATCAATGACAGAACGCGCATGGACGTTACCCTTGAGCTTGAAAGTGCCCATGATGCGCGATCCAGGTGCATCCATGCACCCGTTGGTCCGAACTTTTTTGCTCAGTTCTTGAATGCCGAGTGTTTCGCGCCCTGATCGCAAAGGGCAAACACCACCACCAATAAGGCAGAAATCGCAAGGATCACCACCACGCTATCGGTGGAGTGGGTGGCCGAGGCCGCTACCATCGACAGCGCGCCCAGCGGTGCCAGGCCACCGGCAATGGCGGTGCCGATTTCCCGCCCGGTGCCAAAACCCGAAGAGCGCGTTTGCGTCGGGAACTGCCGGCTCAGAAACGAGCCCTGGGGCGCAAACATCATCGGCGCGAGGATACCGGTGCCCACCCCGATGGCGAGGTAAATCATCAGGCTTTCACCACTGTTGAGCAGGGCCAGGAACGGGTAGGCGAACAACAGCGAGCACAGCCCGCCGAGCATCAACACGGCCTTGCTGCTCCACTTGTCACACAGCCAGCCGAAGCAGGGCACGGCGACGATGGCTACCAGGCTGGCGATGGTCACCGACAGCGAGGTGACATGCACGTCCACGCCTTTGAATTGGGTCAGGTACGCCAGGGAGAAGGTCTTGAAGATGTAGCTCAGGGCGTTGTAGCCAATCGCGACAAAAAACACCACGGCGAGGCCCTTGAGGTCGTTCTTGAACAAGGCCTTGAGGGGCGATGGCTTGGCTCTGGCTTTTTCCTTGCTCAGCGCTTCGAACTGTGGGGTTTCCGGAATGCTGTTGCGCACCCACAGGCCGACGCCCACCAGCACGATGCTGCAGATAAACGGAATACGCCAGCCGCCGGCCAGCAAGAACTCGTTGCCGTTGATGGTCAGCAGGTAAATAGTCAGCGAGGACAGCAACAGGCCCAGGTTCAGGCCCAGTGCCGGCCAGGCGCCCTGGCTGCCACGCTTGCCTTGGGAGGCATGCTCGTAGGAGGTGACCGCCGCGCCCGACAACTCGGCCCCCGCGCCCAGGCCCTGGATGATGCGGATAAACACCAGCAGGATCGGGGCCCAGATGCCGATGGAGGCGTAGCTGGGGATCAAGCCGATCAAGGTGGTGCACACGCCCATCAGGCAGAAGGTCAGCACCAGCACTTGCTTGCGCCCGAACTTGTCGCCCAGGTAGCCAAACAGGATGCCGCCGAAGGGGCGGGCGATAAAGCCGATGGCAAAGGTCGAAAAGGCCATCAGGGTGGCGGTCTTCGGGTCGCTGTTATCAAAGAAGATCTTCGAAAACACAATCGCCGCCATGGTGGCGTACAGGTAAAAGTCGTACCACTCCAGCATCGAGCCGAAGATGGTGGCGGCGGCTACTTTGCGTAGGCGCTTGCGGGTTTGTTCGGGCGTTTCGGTACCGGGAATGGAGGCGGATGCCGACATGCTGGACTTCCTTCTGGGTCTTTGTAGTTATTGTTGGGTGAGCGGGCGGTGCGGTCTTACTGGGGGTGGAACAGGCGATCGGCGATCATCGCGCCGATGGGCATGGCTGAGGTGGCGGCCGGTGAGGGCGCATTGCACACATGCAGCATTCGTGAGGTTTGGGCGAACAGAAAGTCGTGCACCAGGCTGCCGTCGCGCATCACCGCCTGGGCACGGATACCGGCCTCGTAGGGCAGCAGGTCATCGAGGGTCAGGGACGGGCAGTACTTGCGGCACTGCTCCAGGTAGCCGGACTTGAACAGCGAGTTCTTCATCTCGGTGGTGCCGGAACCGAGGTTTTGCCAGAGGGTTTTCCAGAAACCCGGGAAGCTGGCGTACTGCGCCACGTCGCGCCAGTTCACCGAAAACTTGCGGTAGTTCTCGCGGCCCAGTCCCAGCACCGCATTCGGGCCGACGGTGACGCTGCCGTCGATCATGCGGGTCAGGTGCACCCCGAGGAAGGGCAGCTCCGGGTCGGGGATCGGGTAGATCAGATGGTTGACGATGTTGTTCTTGGCGGCGGGCAGGCGGAAGTATTCGCCCCGAAACGGGATGATCTGATGGTCGATGCGGATGCCGGCCAGGCGGGCCAGGCGGTCCGACTGCAAGCCGGCGCACACCACCAGGTGGCGGGCGTGCCAGGTCTCGCCCTCGGTGTTGACGGTGACCGTGTCGGTATTTTCTTGGATGGCGGTGACGGTGCGCTCCAGGCAGATCTGCCCACCGCTGCGACGAATCACCTGGGCCATGGTCTCGCACACCTGGCGGTAATCGACAATGCCGGTGGCATCGAGAAACAAGCCGCCGAGGCCGACGATGTTCGGTTCACGCTGGCGCAGTTGTTCGGCATTCAAGCGCTCGACCTGCATGCCATTGAGCTGGGCACGGGCGTACAGCGCTTCCATGCGTTGCATTTCCAGCGGGCTTGAGGCCACCAGCAGCTTGCCGCACACCTCGAATTTGATCCCGTGTTCGCGGCAGAACTGCTTGGTGGCTTCGGCGCCGCGCTTGCACAAATCGGCCTTGAGGCTGCCGGGTGCATAGTAGATGCCGGCATGGATCACGCCGCTGTTGTGGCCGGTCTGGTGCTTGGCCAGCACCGACTCTTTTTCCAGGATCACCAGCGACGCGCCAGGTTGGCGCTTGAGCAGCTCCATGGCGGTGGCCAGGCCGACGATGCCGCCGCCGATAATGCAAAAGTCATGAATCATTGCAGAAGTACCTAGGCTGTACATTTCAGTCTGCTTATCAGGTTGTCAGACTAATGTTTTTGTTAAAAAAATGGCGTGTCCGCGGACACGCTGCAAACAAGGTGGATCAGTTCGTGGTCGGTAATTCCAGTTGCAGGCGTCGCGCCGCGGCACGCAGGTGCGCCTCGGCACTGGCGGCGGCGCGTTGGGCGTCGCCGTCGGCAATGGCCTGGTAGAGCTGTTGATGTTCCTGGGTGGCATCGGCCGAACCGGTGGCAAAGCGCGACGCCGAGTTCTCCCACGCGGTTTTACGCGCACTGGCCAATTGGCTCCTGAGGAAGTCATGGAAGGCCACGAAGTAGTCATTCTTGCTGGCGTCGGCAATGGCACGGTGGAATTCCACATCGGCCAGGGCTGCGGCTTCAAAGTCGTCGCGGTGGTCCTGCATGGCCTGCAACGCGCTTTTCATGCGCTGCAGGTCGGCGCTGTCGCGGCGCTGGGCGGCAATCGAAGCGGCCTGGGTTTCGATCCACAGGCGCACTTCGAACATCTGCGCCAGGTCAGGTCGTCGACCGTTGGGCTGCGGAAACCGAAACACCGTGCCCGCAGGGGTCTGCGAAATAAACGAGCCCAGGCCACGGCGGGCGGTGAGCACACCGTCGGCCTTGAGCTGGGCAATGGCTTCACGCACCACGGAACGGCTGACGTTGAGTTGTTCGGCCAGTTGCTGTTCGGTCGGCAGGCGCGACTCCGGGGCCAGTTGGCCGGATTCGATTTCTGCGCGAATGGCGCTGACAACCCGTACGACAAGCGAATCGGGGCGCTGGAGCTCAAGCATGGGAAAACCTTGGTGATCAGGTTGTCAGACAATAGTCGTTACGATTTTAGCTTGTCAATATTTGTCTGCTTCGCGCTGGCCAGGGAATGCCCACGTCTCCAGGCGATCAGCAGCGCCAGTAACAGCAAACCTACCGCCATGGCGAAGGTCGCGTGCAGGCCGGCTGCCACCGCCTGGGGCGCGGCGAGGCTGACATCCGGGGTGGCGCGGGCGAACACCGCGCCGAGGGCCGAGGCGCCGAAAATCAGGCCCAGGTTCCGTGACAGATTCAGCAGGCCGGACACCGTGCCTCGGCGTGTCGCCTGTATATCGCTCATCACTGCCGTATTGTTGGCTGCCTGGAACAGGCTGTAGCCGGCCGTCAACACGATCAGGCCCGCGAGATAAACGCCAAGCCCGGACGCCAGCGACAGCAACAGGGCCCCGCACAGCATCACGCCCAATCCCATGAGGGTCAGGCGTTGGCTGCCAAGGCGATCGGTCAGGTAACCCGCCGGTACACCGGTAACCGCCGCGACCGTTGGCCCGACGGCCATGGCCAAGCCCATCCAGGCGGGATCGAGGCCCAGGCCACGGGACAGGTAGAACGGGCCCACCACAAACGTGGCCATGATCACCGCCGACACCAGAACACTCATGACCAGGCCGGCGCGCAACGGCGCATCGCGCAGGGGCGCCCAGAGTGTATCGCCTGGCCAAACGTCGCGGCGGTGAGCATCCACCGGCAAATAACGGTAGGCGAAGGCGGCAGCCACACCCGCCAAGGGCAGGCCGATCAGAAACAGCGCGCGCCAGCTCCACAGGCTGAGCAATACTCCGCCGATACTCGGCCCCATGGCCGTGCCGAGTGCCGACATGGTGCCGAGCAGGCCCATGACTCGGCCGGTATTCGCTTTCGTGACGGTGTCACCGACCATGCCCAGGGTCATCGCCATCATGATCGCCGCGCCCAGGCCCTGGAATGCCCGTGCGCCGATCAGCCAGGGCAGGGTTGGCGCGGCGGCACACCCGGCGCAGGCCAGGGCAAACACCAGCAACCCGGCCAGCAGCAAGCGCCGGCGCCCCAGACGGTCACCCAGGCGCCCGGCGCTGACAATCACGGCGGTGATGGCCAGCAGGTAGGCGAGCACCACCCACTGCACGGCATGAAACGAGGCACCGAAGGCGTGCGCCAGGCTGGGCAGGCCGACATTGGCGATGCTGGTGCCCAGAGCGGCCAGCAACATGGACAGCGACAAGGCCACCAGGCCGCCGCGTGTGGAGGTTTGCATGCGCGTTTCCTTGAGTGAATGCACCTGTCGCAAATCTACGGCGTCGCCTAAGATGGCGGAAGACGCATGGGTTGCAGGTTATAGCTGCATCCAACGCCTGATAAGGAGCCCGCATGCCCGACCTCAATTTACTCATCACCCTGGACGTGTTGCTTGCCGAAGGCAGCGTCGCTCGCGCCGCCCAGCGCCTGCGCCTGAGCCCTTCGGCCATGAGCCGGGCCCTGGCGCGTTTGCGTGCAGCCACTGGCGATCCGCTGCTGGTACGTGCCGGGCGCGGCCTGGTGCCGACGCCCCGGGCGTTGCAATTGCGTGAACAGGTCAGCCAACTGGTGCAGGACGCCCACGCCGTATTACGCCCGGCGCACACCTTGGACGTGGGTGAGGTGGTGCGCACCTTCACCCTGCGCACCAGCGAGGAGTTCGTCGAACGCTTCGGCCCCGCCTTGCTGGCTCGTATCGCCCAGGAGGCGCCCGGTGTGCGCTTGCGTTTTGTGCACAAGAGCGACAAGCACAGTACGTTGTTGCGCGACGGTGGCGTTGATCTGGAAACCGGTGTGGTCGACGTGGGCGCCAGCCCGGAGGTGCTGACCCAGGCGCTGTTCCGTGATCGCTTGGTGGGCGTGGTGCGTGAGGGCCATGCTCTGAGCCGCGACCCTCTTAGCGCAGCGCGTTTCGCCCAGGGACAACATGTCTACGTGTCGCGGCGCGGCCAGGACCGTGGCCAGATCGATGAGGCCCTTGAGGCGCAAGGTCTGGTCCGGCAGGTCAGCATCGTGGTCGCCGGTTTCAACACGGCCATCGCCCTGGCGCGTGATACCGACCTGATCGCCAGCGTGCCTGAGCGCTATATCACAGTGCCGCCTCGAGGCTTGTATTGCTTTGAGCTACCGGTGACATTGCCGCCATTTACCGTGGCGATGCTGTGGCACCCGCGACAGGACGCCGACCTGGCCCATCGCTGGCTGCGCGCATGTTTGCGCGAGGTGTGCGGGCCATGAGCGGCGCGCAACAGGTACAATCGCCGCTGCCTTGACGCGAAACCCCAGGAATTTGCATGTTCAGCCTTACCCGCTACACCACGCCGTGCCCCGAACCAGTCAACAGCCAGATCCTGCAGATGGTGGTGGACAACCTCACCGATATCAGCAGCGTGGCGCTGGCACCGAGCAACCTGCTCTACAACATCTACCAGTACGCCATCGGGTTTGAGGTACACCTGTACCTTGAGGCGTTGAATGGCGAAAAGGGCATCGCGGTCGAGTTGGTCGTGGCGATGGAAGACGAGACGGTGGTGGGTTTTTGCCTGTATCTGCCGGTGAAGGATGATCCGCACGCGTGTGGCATCGCGTTTATGGCGGTGCAGGCCGGCTTTCGTCGCCAGGGTGTGGCACGCAGCATGCTGGACGAGGTGTTGGCGCGTTATCCCCACGCCGAACTGGCCTGTGCGGTAGAGAAGGTTGCGGTGTTCGAAGCCATGGGTTTCCAGGTACGCGGTGCGCGTGGCACCCAGGTCGTGATGAACACCCGCAACTACGGCACCGATGGGCTGATGGGCGTGTTGGATGTGGCTTCAATCTACAGCTCGCTGGAAGTGCGGCAGATCCACACCTACCTGCTGCAAAAACACGGCAAGCGCGCCATGGTCGATGCAGAGAAACAGCGTGATCGGCACCTGGACCAGTTGACGCGCAAGGCGCAACTGTTCGTCCAGGGCCGTCTGCCTACGGCCTGACGCGCATGACCATCGCGAGGATAGTCTCCAGCAGTTCCTGCTGAGCTTCCTCGCGGCTGATCTCGCCATTGGCCGCCGCATGGGACAGGGCTTCCGCCGCGCCGAGCATGGCGCGCAACCCGGCCTGGGAAATACTGCCGCCGTGGGTGAAGGGCGACAGCGCGTCTCGGCATTTATCGAGAAAGATCGCCTCGTATTCGCGCTTGGACGCTTCCAACTCCGGCGAACCGCTCAAGGCGGCAATCACCCCGGGGATTTCCCGACCTTGCAACAACACACAATCGACATACGACGACGCGATAACCCACGCGCGGTCCTCAAGAGTCGCCTTGCTGGTGGCGATGGCATCGGCAAACACCTGGTCCTGGCGCGCGTCGAAGTCTGCATACAGCGCGGCCAGCAAACCCGCGCGTGTAGCGAAGTGGTCGTACACCACCGGTTTGGTGACGCCCGCCAGCTCGGCCAGGCGGCCCAGGGTCAGGGCGTCGGTGCCCTCGTCACGCACCAATTGCCAGGCCACGTCGAGTAACTGGCGCAGGCGATCTTCACGGGACAAACGACGACGGGGGGCAGGGGATTCATTGCTTGACATGCTTATATACCAAAAGTAACTTATTCGACGTAACTTACTAAAAGTAGATTAAGCTGAAACGGAGTCAAAGTCATGCACGCACTGATCGTTGTTGCCCATCACGACCCACAATCCCTTACCCATAGCGTGGCCGCCGAGGTGGGTGCAGGCTTGAGCGCCTCTGGCCACACCTTTGAAATAGCCGACCTTGCCGCTGAAGGGTTCGACCCACGCTACAGCGCGGCCGACCATCGGGTGCACCGTACTCGGGCGACGCCGCCAGCCGACGTGCAGGCCGAACAGGCCCGCATAGACCGCGCCGACGCGCTGGTGCTGGCGTTCCCCATCTACTGGTGGTCGATGCCGGCGTTGCTCAAGGGCTGGGTCGACCGCGTATTCGTCAATGGCTGGGCGATTGATTACGGTCCCGATACACCGGTGCAGAAGAAACTAAGGCATTTGCAGGTGCATCTGCTGGCCCTGGGTGGGGCTGATGACAGTGCCTTTGAGCGACACGGTTATGCCAAGGCCATGAATACCCAGATCGACTACGGCATCTTTGATTATTGCGGGGCGCGGGTACTCACTTCCGAGTTGTTGTTGGACTCGGAAAGTGGCACGGCCCAGGCGCATTTGCACAAGGCCCGGACCGTGGGGCAGGGGTTGTTTGAGCGTGAGGCCGTCGCGGGATAATTCAAGCGTCGCGAAACAGGTCGTGGGCGTCGAGCAAGCGGTAGGCAATCTCTGGGTTTTTCTCCAGGCCACGGCGAATGGAGGCGGGGATCGACTGGCGGGTCTTGCGGCACATGCCCGGCAGTTCGTCGATGACGATCTGGATCCCGCGCATGCTTTTGACCTCGGTATGCCCGGGCGCGATGTGGACGCGGATGCCGAGTTGGTCGTACATCCGCTGTTGCAAGTGTTCGAGGTCTTGCAGGCTCTTGAGGTTCTCCAGGCGCTCCAGCAGGATTTTTTCCTGCTGTCGCGTCAGTTGCAGAATGCGCAGATCAGCGCCGGGAGCTTCCAGTAGTTGTTCACGGTTGCAGACACAGGCGCCGGGTGGGCAGGGTTGGCGAAGGGTCATTGACGCTCCCGGCAAGGTTCAGTTGTAGGAGCGAGCTTGCTCGCCCCTACAGGTTTGTGTGTCAGTAGCTCAAGTGAACGCCCAGGCTGCCGAGGGCTTTCCAGTAGTCAGGGTAGGTCTTGGCTACGCAGTCCGGGTCTTGGATGCGAATGCCCGAGACTTTCAGCCCGGCCAGGGCAAAGCACATGGCGATGCGATGGTCGGCGTGGGTGTCGATCAGTGCGGTGCAGGCTGTGCCAGCCAAAGCGGGGTCGCTGGCAACCAGCAAGTCATCGCCCTCGATGGTCGCCAGGCCCGGGCGAATTTCGTTGAGGCCATCGTGCAGCGCCTGCACGCGGTCACATTCCTTGACGCGCAGGTTCGCCAGTTCAGTGAAGCGCACCGGGGTGTTGTTGAACGCGGCGAGCACCGCCAGGGTCGGGATCGCATCCTGCATTTGTGAACCCACCACCGTGGCCTGCATGTTCGGGAATTGCGCGATCACGGCCTGGGCCTTGGCGTCGGGCTGGGTGAAGTCCTGTGGGGCTACACCAATATCGATACGGCCACCGGTCAGTACTTCTGCGGCCCACAGGTAAGTGGCGGCGGAAGCGTCGGGTTCGATCAGGTAGTCATGGGCGGTATAGCCGGTGGGGGCCACGCGCCAGGTGGTGTCGTCCACGGCGTCGACCTGGGCCCCAAACGCACGCATGCAATCGAGGGTCAGGTCCACGTAGCCACGGGCGCCAATGTCCTTGCCGGTCAGCGCCACTTCAATCGGCGCTTCGCCGCACGCCGCCAGCATCAGCAGGGCCGATACGTACTGGCTGGACAAACCTGCGTCAATCTCAAAACGCCTGGCCTGGACCTTGCCCGCGCCGTGCACGGTTACCGGTGGGCAACCGGTGGGGCATTCGACCTGGATGCCGTTCTGGCCCAGGGTGGCCAGCAGCGGGCCGATGGGGCGTTTTTGCATGTACTCGTCACCGTCCAGTACCACGGTGCCTTGCACGGTGGCGACGGCAGCCGTGAGAAAGCGCATGGCGGTGCCGGCGTTGCCGAGGAACAACGGCTGGGCCGGCAATTGCAGCGAGCCTTGGCTGGTGACGACAAAGGTGGTGTCGTCCGGCTCTTCGATGGTGACGCCCATCTGCCGCAGGGCGACTGACATGTGGCGCGTGTCATCGCTTTTGAGCGCACCGCTCAAACGGCTGGTGCCCTTGGCCAGTGCCGCGAGCAACAGCGCACGGTTGGTAATGGATTTGGAGCCGGGGGGCGCGACCTTGCCAGTGAGGGGGAAGTTGGGCGGTGTAACGGTCACGGTTTTCTGCGAACTCAAGGTACAAGGCTCCTGGTCAAGGCAAGGTGGCGTGGAGTGGCCGACGTGCGGACCCGAATCATCAGGCAAACACGCCATGCTTGTCGAGTGAGTGGGTGATCTGCGTGATTTATTGGCATGCGCTCCTACTGCCTTAACGCTGGCTCAACCAGTAGTCATGCAGCGCCCGTGCAGCCGGTTCGATTTCGCTGACCTGCAGTTGATGGGCGTTTACATCCAGGTCTGCCGGCAGTTCGAAATTGTCCTGTTCGGCGCAGCAGGAAATCCGCTCCAGTTGCCCGGCTTGTACAGCGGGCAATGGCGGCCAGTTGGCGATTGTCACGCCGCGCACATAACCAAAGCACCATTCCTCGGCAAGGGTCACCGCCTGGCCTTGATGTTCGGTTTCATCGAAACGGGCTTTGAATGCCTGGGAGTCAGTGGCCAATTGCGCGGCCAGGGCATTCATATGGCGTACACACAGCTCGAGAAAAGCCTGGGCCTCGTCCATGTTGTCCCATTCAGGGTTTTGCCCGCCCCAGATCGCCGGGAACCACTCGGCCACATCCACCTTGGCCGGGCTGGAAACCAGGGCGGTGAAATAACCGTCGAGTTCGGCCATGTTCAGCACCGAGTGGTCTTCGCCGTATTTGAGCAAGGTGGCGTCAATGAATTCGAAATCGGCGGGAGCGAGAGGTTGGGCGTGCATGGCATATCCTTAAAACGTCGAGCGCCGCGCACAGCGCGGCTTAAAGCGCAAAGGATGGCCTGTGCATCGGGTTTTATCCAGCGTCTTTTCCCTCACCGTGACCAGTCCCGTTTTTGGCCGATGCGCCGTGGCGCACCCTTGATATAGTCTGGCCTTTCTCAATCGCCAGTCAGGGATCACTGCCATGTCCGAATACCAAGCCTTCGTTGTCGAACTCAGTGGCAACGTTGCCCATGTGCAGATCAATCGCCCGGAAAAGATCAACGCCATGAACGCGGCGTTCTGGACCGAAATCATCGACATCTTCCAATGGGTCGACGAGACCGACGCCGTGCGTGCCGTGGTGCTCAGCGGCGCGGGCAAGCATTTTTCCTCGGGCATCGACCTGATGATGCTGGCCTCGATCGCCAATGACTTTGGCAAGGACGTGGGTCGCAATGCACGCCTGCTGCGCCGCAAGATTCTCGAGCTGCAAGCCTCGTTCAACGCCGTGGACACTTGCCGCAAGCCCGTGCTGGCGGCGATTCAGGGCTACTGCATCGGCGGTGCCATCGACCTGATCAGCGCGTGCGACATGCGCTACGCGGCCGAAGACGCGCAATTCTCGATCAAGGAAATCGACATCGGCATGGCCGCTGACGTCGGCACCTTGCAACGCCTGCCGCGCATTATCGGCGATGGCATGCTGCGTGAGCTGGCCTACACCGGTCGTCAATTCGGCGCCGAAGAAGCGCGCAGCATCGGCCTGGTCAATCGCGTGTTTGCCGATCATGAAAGCCTGCTGGCGGGTGTCATGGACCTGGCCCATCAAATCGCCGCCAAGTCGCCGATTGCCGTGACCGGCACCAAGGCCATGATCAGCTACATGCGTGACCACACAGTCAATGACGGCCTGGAATACGTTGCCACCTGGAACTCGGCTATGTTGCAATCCAACGACCTGCGCGTGGCCATCGCGGCCCATATGAGTAAGCAGAAACCCGAATTCGTGGATTGACTGACATGACCCCAGGCTGGATTACCACAACGCTACTGGACAACGACGCCCCCGGCGGCTGGGCTGTCGCCCGCAGCCGCGAAGGCTTCTTACACGACACCAACGGCCCGCTGTTCCCGCGCGAATGGCTCAAGCGCCAGGACCTGTCGGTGTTTGCCGAACACGGCATCGGCCACCTCGACGGCGAGCCGGTGTACCTGTTGGAACTCGACTCGCCGGCTGATGTGCCAGGGTGCAGTTGGCAGGGCTTGCGTGGCTTTATGCTGCAAGGTGATCACACCCTGTACAAGGTGCTGGGCTACGCCGCGCAGATCGGTACCTGGGCGCGGGAGCACCGTTTTTGTGGCAGTTGTGGCCAGGCGATGGTACAGGTGCCGAGGGAGCGGGCGATGTATTGCCAGGCCTGCGACCTGCGCAGCTACCCACGGATCTCACCGAGCATGATCGTGCTGGTGACCCGTGGCGATGACATCCTGCTGGCGCGTTCGCCGCGTTTCGTCACCGGGGTCTACAGCACCCTGGCCGGTTTTGCCGAGCCGGGGGAGTCCGCCGAAGACTGCCTGATCCGTGAAGTGCGTGAAGAGGTGCAACTGGAGGTCAAGAACATCCAGTACATGGGCAGCCAATGCTGGCCGTTCCCTCACTCGATGATGCTGGGCTTTCACGCCGAATACGCCGGTGGCGATATCGTGCCCCAGGCCGACGAGATCGAGGACGCGCAGTGGTTCAATATCCACGAGCTGCCGCCGTTGCCGGCGTCACGCTCGATTGCGCGTTACCTCATCGACCTCTACGTGGCCCGCCGTTTAGGCCACGCTGAACCAGTGCTGCCAGGCTAGGCGCACGGTCAGGCCCAGGACCACGGTGATAAACACCGGGCGAATGAATTTGGCGCCGCCGCTGATCGCGCTGCGTGCGCCAAAGAACGCGCCACACATCACCGATACCCCCATCGCCAGGCCGACAATCCAGTCCACCGAACCATTGATGATAAACACCGTCAGCGCCGCCGCGTTGCTGACGAAGTTCATGCTGCGCGCTACGCCGCTGGCCTTCACCAGGTCGATGGGGTGCAGCAGCATCGTGCTGACCGTCCAGAACGCCCCCGTGCCGGGCCCGGCCACGCCATCGTAAAAACCCAGACCAAAGCCCTGGGTGGCTTGCCATTTCTTTTTGATCGGTGCCTCCGCGTCCAGTGGCGCCTTGGGCGTGCCCCCGAACAACAGGTACACACCGCAGGCGAAGACGATCACCGGAAGCATCTTGTTCAGGGTTTCGGCAGGCAAGTAATGGGCGACGACCGCGCCGGTCAGTGCACCGATCAAGGTACCGACGATGGCGTGCACCCATTGGCGTGGGTGGAACAGCTTGCGCCGGTAGAAGGTAAAACTGGCGGTGGCCGAGCCGAAGGTGGAGCTGAGCTTGTTGGTGCCCAGCACCAGGTGCGGCGGCATACCAGCGGTGAGCAGGGCGGGCGTGGTCAACAAACCGCCACCGCCGGCGATGGCGTCGATAAAACCGGCGATAAAAGCGACAACGGCCAGGATGGCCAGGGTGGTGAGGTCTACGCTGAGTTCAAAGGGCATGGGCAGGGCTTATTGTTGGAGGGCCGCAGAAGGCCAGCATCTTACTGCGATGTGACTCAAATGTGGGAGGGGGCTTGCCCCCCTAGCAGTGTGTCAGTGACCAATAAGCTGACTGACCCACCGCCATCGGGGGCAAGCCCCCTCCCACATTTTTTACCGAGCCCGCTTGTTATTTGTGCGCGCCCAGCCATTCCAGGGCCGTGCGCCAGATGCAGATACCCAGGAAGTACGCCGACATCAGCGACCACAGGCCAAATGTCCAAGGGTTGGTGTTCGGGTAATCCACCACCATCAGGAAGCTGCACAGCAGCCAGATGGTGGTCACCGCGATGTTGATCGGCATGAAGCGCTTGACCCGGAACGGGTGCAGGAACTTCATCGGCGTCACGGTCAACAGCGCCAGGCCGATCACGGTCAGCAAGGTGACCCAGGCATCCGGCTGGATGATATAGACGCACAGCGCAACGACGTTCCAGGCGGCAGGGAAACCGACGAAGTAGTTGTCCTTGCTCTTCATGTTCACATTGCAAAAGCAGAACAGCGACGACACCAGGATCACCGACACCGCAAACAGGTGGGTGAACTCGGGCAGGTCGATGTAGCGGTAGATAAACAGGGCAGGAATGAACACGTAGGTGAGGTAGTCGATCACCAGGTCCAGCACCGAGCCGTCAAAGCTGGGCAGCACCGTGCTGACATTCACCCGTCGCGCCAGCGAGCCGTCGACGCCATCCACCACCAGTGCCAGGCCCAGCCACAGCAGGCACGCTTTGGGGGAGTTTTCCAGCAGCGCCAGGGTGGCCAAAAAGGCCAGTACCACACCGGTGGCGGTAAAGCCGTGGGCGCCCCAGGCTTTGAGTCTGGCTACATGCAGGGTCGATATCACGGGCGGTTCTCCAAAAGGTCAAACGGGGCAGCCGACGACGTAGCGCCGTCGAGTCTGGCCAGGGAATGCAGGTATCGACCGGGAAGGGGAGGATAAGGTTCACCGCCCGGCGTATCCGTTAGCGTAGCAAGCGTAGGATGTTTCGGCATCAGCCCTGACGGAACACCAGTGCCTTTAGTCCACTCTGCGGATCAATGTCAGGAAATTCCGGTGGGTTTTCCAGCCGCTGTACAAACCGCAGGCCCGGTGCTTCGCGGGTCACGCCGTCGATCAGGAAGTCTTCGCCGAAGGCCGGATCGTTCATGCATGCCAGCACGGTGCCGTGAGCACTGAGCAAGTCCGGCAGGCGGCGCAGCACGCGCTGGTAATCCTTGGTCAGCAGGAAACTGCCTTTCTGGAAGGAGGGCGGGTCGATGATCACCAGGTCGTAAGGGCCGTTGTTCGTCACCTTGGCCCAGGACTTGAACAGATCGTGGCCCAGGAAACTCACCCGGCTCAGGTCGTGCCCATTCAGGCGATGGTTGTCGCGGCCACGGCTGAGGGCCCCACGGGCCATGTCCAGGTTCACCACATGGTCGGCGCCGCCTTCGATGGCGGCCACGGAAAAACCGCAGGTATAGGCAAACAAATTCAGCACACGCTGGCCCTGGGCCTGTTCGCGCACCCAGTTGCGCCCGTAACGCATGTCCAGGAACAACCCACTGTTCTGTTTTTTACCCAGGTCGATCAGGTAGCGCAGGCCGCCCTCGGTGATGGTCAGTTCGTCGATGGCGTCGCCCACCAGCCATTCGGTGGTGCTTTGCGGCAGGTAGCGGTGTTGCAGGGCAACGGTGTGCGCGCCGAAAGCGGCCCAGTCGATGTGCAGTAGCGTCTGCTTCAGGGCCTGCAGGTGCTCGGTTTCCTTGAACAACGCCACCAGCACCACCCCTTGCAGCCAGTCCACCGTCAGTTGTTCCAGGCCCGGCCAGCAGCGGCCACGGCCATGGAACAGGCGCCGGGTTTCCGCGGGCGCGTCAGCCAGGGCAGTGAGCAAGTGGGCGTGCAGGGTAGCGAGTGCGTCTGGGTTCATCGTTAAGCGTCAGTCATCGGGCGGGCGGCATTTTAAACACAATTGGGTGGGAACTGGCTTGCCTGTGAAGGCGGCCTGACAGCCGACCCCTATCTACCTGAAGCCCCGGCATCCAACTGTGGGAGCTGGCTTGCCTGCGATGACGGCCTGATAGTCGACGCTTATCTACTTTGGATCGCGGAGCGTGAGTTGGATCATCGTCGGCTGTCAGGGCCGTTACGGGAGCAAGCTCCCTCGCCACAGGTCCAGCGCTGTACCGCGTTCCCGCAGTGTTTGCGATTTGGGTCAGCGCGTGGCAATCAGCGCCGGGCCGAATGACTCTTTCAAGAAAACCGGGGCGATATAGCGTTCGTAATGTGCCTCGGACAGCAGAAAAAACTCTCGATCTATCGCATCGCGCAAATCTGCCAGGTGGCGTTCACGAAACTCCGGTAACAGCGTCAAACCATAGGCATCCAGCCTGGAAATCACCCGCGCACCCCGCGCAATCAACTGGTATGCCCAGCAATACGGCGACTGGTGCGGCATAAAACGAATCTTGCGCGCTTCCAACTGCTGTCGCAGGCAGTGCGGGTCGAACACTTCCAGCTTGCTGGCCATTACCTGCACCAGCAACTGCTCCAGGCGCAGCCACACCGCCTGTTTTTCCTCGGCGTTATAGCCATTCCACTGGATCACCTCGTGGTGATAACGCTTGCAGCCCCGGCAGACCAGGTCACCGTAGACGGTGGAGCACAGGCCGACGCAGGGGGTTTTGATGGTGTGGTTGGGCATAAAGGCTTACTTGCAAAGTCTATGGATCACAATAGCCAATGTGGGAGCGGGCTTGCCCGCGATAGCTGTGTGTCAGTGGGTACATCCGTGACTGATACACCGCTATCGCGGGCAAGCCCGCTCCCACATTTTTTGGTTCGTGTTGATTCAGTCCCAGCTCAACGCGCCGCCGGTCTGATACTCGATCACACGGGTCTCGAAGAAGTTTTTCTCTTTCTTCAAGTCCATGATCTCGCTCATCCACGGGAACGGGTTGGTGGTGCCTGGGTACTCTTCCTTCAAGCCGATCTGCGACAGGCGACGGTTCGCGATGAACTTGAGGTAATCCTCCATCATCGCCGCGTTCATGCCCAGCACCCCACGCGGCATGGTGTCGCGAGCGTATTCGATCTCCAGCTGCGTACCCTGCAGAATCATCTGGGTCGCTTCTTCTTTCATCTCGGCATCCCACAAGTGCGGGTTTTCGATTTTGATCTGGTTGATCACGTCGATACCGAAGTTCAGGTGCATCGACTCATCGCGCAGGATGTACTGGAACTGCTCGGCCACGCCGGTCATTTTGTTGCGGCGGCCCATGGACAGGATCTGGGTGAAGCCGCAGTAGAAGAAGATGCCTTCCAGCACGCAGTAGTAGGCGACCAGGTTGCGCAGCAGCTCTTTGTCGGTGTCGACGGTGCCGGTTTCGAACTTCGGATCGGAGATCGAGCGGGTGTATTTGAGGCCCCAGGCGGCCTTTTTGGCCACCGATGGAATCTCGTGGTACATGTTGAAGATCTCGCCTTCATCCATGGCCAGCGATTCGATGCAGTACTGGTAGGCGTGGGTGTGGATCGCTTCTTCGAAGGCCTGGCGCAGGATGTACTGGCGGCACTCCGGGTTGGTGATCAGGCGGTACACGGCCAGCACCAGGTTGTTGGCCACCAGGGAGTCGGCGGTGGAGAAGAAGCCCAGGTTGCGCATGACGATACGGCGTTCGTCGTCGGTCAGGCCTTCGGGGTTTTTCCACAGGGCGATGTCGGCGGTCATGTTGACCTCTTGCGGCATCCAGTGGTTGGCGCAGCCGTCGAGGTACTTCTGCCAGGCCCAGTCGTACTTGAATGGCACGAGTTGGTTGAGGTCGGCGCGGCAGTTGATCATGCGCTTTTCGTCAACGGCGACGCGGGCGGAGGCGCCTTCGAGTTCGGCGAGGCCTTCGGCGACGTCGAGTTTGTCCAGGGCGGCCTTGGCGCGCACGATGGCGGCGGAGTCGTTGGCGGTGACGGCGCGGGCTTCCACGGCGGCAGCGGCGCCGGCACCGTCGAGGCGGTCCATGTTGGCTTCGGTGGCGTGGCCGGCGTTGGCGCCTTTGATCACCGCTGCACCGGTGTCTTCGTTATCGACTTCATCCCAACTCAGCATTGAAATACTCCCTTCTGATCCGTTCTGACGGTGTTCAACCCGTCCAAAAAATGTGCGATTTGCAGGCTACCAGGCATTGAAATACTGCGCTGAGTGTGGTCGGTAAATACCGATTCTGCACACTATGTAGTGGTCTGATTTGTTTGTGGGCACACTATATGGTGTGTAACAAGGTTGGTCAACGCACAAGATGTGCGGTTATAAGTCGCTGCCGAACGTTGGGCGCCGGGCAGATGGGGGACGAAGAATATTTACTTCATATGTCTTTATGGAATAGATAAATAGATATTTATTCCTTTTAATCTTTTCTATCGAGGCGCAATTTGAGGGCCTGCGCATTCGTGCGGATTGACCCAACAGCCAAAAGGAAAGCCGACATGACCATCAAAGCGATCAACGTGCGCAACCAGTTCAAAGGCGTGATCAAGGAGATTCTACTGGGGGAAGTGGTGTCGGAAATCGATGTGCAAACCGCGTCTGGCATTGTGACGTCGGTGATTACCACACGCTCGGTGCGTGATCTGGAATTGAAGGTGGGCAGTGAAGTGATTGCCTTCGTGAAATCGACTGAAGTGTCCATCGCCAAGTTGTGAATGAATAATGTGGGAGGGGATTGCCTGCCCCTCCCACGAATGCCTCGTCGGGCAGGTTAGCGCTGGCGCAAGGCACGTTCCATGCGCTGCATACCTTCCTCCAGCATCGCCCGTGGGCAACCGAAATTCAGGCGCACGAACTGCTGGCTGTCATCACCGAATTCGATCCCCGCGCTCATGCCGACCTTGGCCTGCTCAAGGAAAAACTGCTGCGGGTCATCCAGGCCAAGAGCGCTGCAATCGAGCCACGCCAGGAAGGTGCCCTGTGGTGCATGCATCACCACACCAGGCAAGCGGGTCTTTACGGCATCGAGCAGGTAGTCGCGGTTGGCTTGCAGGTACGGCACCAGCGCGCTGAGCCAGTCGGCGCATTCGCTGTAGGCGGCACGGGTGGCTTCCAGGCCCAGGGGGCTGACGCTGTCGACCATGCCGCAGCGCGCGTTATTGAAACGCTCGCGCACTGCCGCGTTCTGGACCACCGCAAAGCAGGTCTTCAAGCCGGCCACGTTATAAGCCTTGCTCGCCGACATCAGCGTGATGGTGCGCTGGGCAATCTCTGGGCTTAGGCTGGCGGTGGGGATGTGGCGACGGCCGTCGAAGCACAGCTCGGCGTGGATCTCGTCGCTGATGATCAGCGCGCCAGCTTCCAGGCAGGCATTGGCTACCGCCGTCAGTTCCTCCCGGGGAAATACCTTGCCGATGGGGTTGTGCGGATTACTCAGCAGCAACGCACCGGCACCGCTCAATGCCTGGCGCATCGGAGGCATAGGCGTGACGTATTCGCCGTTGATCAACTCGAACGGCATTTCGATGCGTGGCAGATTCCAGTTGCCCGGCGCCAGGCGAATCGGCCGGTAGTTGGGGGTTTGCAGCACCACCGCCTGGCCGGGCTGGACGAATGCGTGCAGGGCCATATTGAAGCCAGGCTCGACGCCGGGCAGGAACAACAGTTCTTCGGGCTGCACGCGCCAGGCGTACTTGGCCCACAGGTCAGCGACGATGGCGTCGCGCACGTCCGGGCCGGCCACGCTGTAGCCGAGAATCTGCTGGTCCAGGCGCGCGTGCAGGGCGCGCAAAATGGCGGGCGGCGCGGCGATGTCCATGTCGGCGATCCACATCGGCAGAACGTCTTGCGGGTAACGGCTCCACTTGGTACTGCCGGTATCGAAGCGTGGGTGGATCGTGTCGAAATCAAAGCTCATGGACAGGCTCGTATCAGGGCGGCGGCGAAAGAATGGCGCCGATTCTAGCGCCATTAATTTTATAGGCCAGAGCTGATTGCCGCCTTGCACAGCGGTGTGCGTTCCATGACCGACAAGTTCTGTAATAAAAACGCCATTGCGCTGGGGATTGAATCAGCGAGGGGCTATTTTGGTGCATCTCAATAATCAGAGTAGCCATGGATGAAATACCAACCCTTGAGTCACACCTTGATTGCTACCGCGCTGGTATTAACGATCAACGGGGTGCATGCAGCTTCCCAAGCCCCGGTTGCGGGTGAAAATGGCATGGTGGTCACGGCCCAGCACCTGGCAACCCATGTGGGGGTCGATGTGCTCAAGGCCGGCGGCAACGCGGTCGATGCGGCGGTGGCAGTGGGTTACGCACTGGCGGTGGTGTACCCGGCGGCGGGCAACCTGGGCGGTGGCGGTTTCATGACGGTGCAACTGGCGGACGGGCGCAAGACCTTCCTCGACTTCCGCGAAAAAGCCCCGTTGGCGGCGACGGCCGATATGTACCTCGACAAGGCCGGCAATGTGGTCGAAGGCCTCAGCGCCAAAGGCCATTTGGCGGTCGGCGTACCGGGCACGGTGTCCGGCATGGAGCTGGCCCTGAGCAAATACGGCACCCTCAAGCGCGCCCAAGTGATTGCCCCGGCGATCAAGCTGGCGGAAAACGGCTTTGAGCTGGAGCAGGGCGATATCGACCTGCTGCACACCGCCACCGGTGAGTTCGAAAAAGACCAGGATATGCGTGGCATCTTCCTGCATAACGGCGAGCCGATGCAGGTAGGCCAGAAGCTGGTGCAGAAGGACCTGGCCAAGACCCTCAAGGAAATCTCGGCCAAGGGCACCGACGGTTTCTATAAAGGCTGGGTCGCCAAGGCTGTAGTGGATTCCAGCCAGGCCGGCAAAGGCATCATCACCCAGGCCGACCTCGACGCCTACAAAACCCGCGAACTGGCCCCCATCGAGTGCGACTACCGTGGCTACCATGTGGTCTCGGCGCCGCCACCCAGCTCCGGCGGTGTGGTGATCTGCCAGATCATGAATATCCTCGAAGGCTACCCAATGGCCGACCTGGGCTATCACTCGGCCCAGGGCCTGCACTACCAGATCGAAGCGATGCGCCACGCCTACGTGGACCGCAACAGCTATCTCGGTGACCCGGACTTCGTGAAGAACCCCATCGAGCATCTGCTGGACAAGAACTACGCGGCCAAGCTACGTGCGGCGATCGAACCGCAAAAGGCCGGTGATTCCCAGGCAATCAAACCGGGTGTATCGCCCCATGAAGGCAATAACACCACCCACTATTCCATCGTCGACAAATGGGGCAACGCGGTCTCGGTGACCTATACCCTCAACGACTGGTTTGGTGCCGGGGTGATGGCGAGCAAGACCGGGGTGATTCTCAACGATGAAATGGACGACTTCACCGTCAAGGTCGGCGTGCCGAACATGTACGGGCTGGTACAGGGCGAAGCCAACGCCATCGCACCGGGCAAGGCGCCGCTGTCGTCGATGAGCCCGACCATCGTCACCAAGGACGGCAAGGCGGTGATGGTGGTCGGTACACCGGGGGGCAGCCGCATCATCACTGCCACCTTGCTGACCATCCTGAATGTCATCGACTACAAGATGAATATCCAGGAAGCCGTGGACGCGCCGCGCTTCCACCAGCAGTGGATGCCTGAGACCACCAACCTTGAGACGTTTGCCGTGAGCCCGGATACCCAGAAGATTCTCGAGAGCTGGGGCCATAAGTTTGCAGGTCCCCAAGATGCCAACCATTTGGCGGCGATCCTGGTCGGTGCGCCTGCTCTGGATGGCAAGCCGGTGGGTAACAACCGCTTCTATGGGGCCAATGACCCGCGACGCAATACGGGGTTGTCGTTGGGCTACTAACGCCTGGTACGGTAAGAAATGTGGGAGCGGGCTTGCCCGCGAAAGCGGTGGGTCAGTCTATGCCTGTGCTAGCTGATACAGAGCATTCGCGAGCAAGCCCGCTCCCACAGGGAAGAGTGTCAGGGCTTGAGCAGCTGGGTTACTGCGGCAAATGCCGCCTGGCGCCTTTGTTCCCAACCCCCGCCAATCACCACCAGCGGCTGTCGATGCTCCTGCATCCACTCCAGGCTGGCCTGAAAAAACGCCCGGCGATCCGCCAGTTCCGGCTGGCAGCGCTGGCCGTCGGCACTCCATTCCACATCCTCGGGTGAGAGCAGCAGGTGCAGGTCGTAATGCCGCGCCAGAAGTTCGTCATCAAGCCAGCCGGGATAGTCGCCGAACAGGGTCTGGCTCCAGAGCTTGTTGGTCAGCAGGTGGGTGTCGAGGATCAGCAAGGCGGGGCGTTTGGCGCGGGCGGCATCCTCCCAGGCCAACTGGCCCTGGGCAATGGCCGGGATATCCGCCAGGGTGGTGTCGCGCTGATGCTGATCGATGAAGTACCGCACATATTCCCCCACCATCAACCCGCCGAAGCGCGCGTGCAACTGCGCCGCCAGCCAGCTCTTGCCGCTGGATTCGGGGCCCGCCAATACCACCACTTTCATGCGCGTAACGCCGGGTCGGCGCGCCACTCGCGCCAGCCTTGCACGGCAATCACGGTAAACAATGCATAGAGTGCAGCCGTGAGATAGAGGCCTTTGTAGAGGAACAGGCCGACGAAGATCACATCCACCACAATCCACAACGGCCAGCACTGCACGCGTTTTTGCGCCATCCACATCTGCGCGACCAGGCTGAAGCCGGTGAGGGCGGCGTCGAGCCAGGGCTGGGCGGCGTCAGTCCAGTGGGCCATGGCGGCGCCCAGCAGCAGACTGCCGACGGCGCCCGCAGCCAGGCTGGCCATGATTGCCGGCGCTTTCAGGCTGGTGACCTGGCGGCCTTGCTTGACCTCGCCAGCGCGGGTCCACTGCCACCAACCGTAAACTTGCAGCGCCGCGTAGACCACTTGCAGCAGCATGTCCGAGTAGAGCTTGACCTCGAAAAACACCCAGGTGTAGAGCAACACCATCACCAGGCCGATGGGCCAGCACCAGGGGTTTTGTTTGACCGTCAGCCAGACAGCGATCACCCCCAGGGCGGCGGCGAACAGTTCAAGCCCGGACATGGCGGATCCTTGGGAGAGTGGGAGAGGGCGGTGATTGTACCCAGAGCTCACCGATCATCAAACACAGCAATGCGTCATTGCCCTCTGCAGGAGCGAGCTTGCTCGCGAAGATCGTCAAGGTTACCGCGTATTGTCTGAATAACCGCGGTGCCTATGGGTTTTTCGCGAGCAAGCTCGCTCCTACAAAAGGCTAATCAGCGCTAGATTCGGAATTGGCGCAGCAACCCATCAAGCTGCTCACTCAAGCCACGCAACTGCGCACTCGCCACGCTCGATTGCTCCGCCGCCAGCGCCGTGCTGTGGGACAGCCCGGCCGCTTGGGTGACGTTCTGGTTGATGTCTTCCACCACATGGGCCTGCTGCAGGGTGGCGCTGGCAATCGAGGCGTTCAGGCCGTTGAGGTTGTGCAGTGCCTGGCCGATGGCGGTGAGGCTTGCACCGGCCTGGCCGGCTTGCTCGATGGTCAGTTGCGAGGCGCTGTGGCTGTCGCTGATGACCTTGACCGCCGCTTCCGAGTGACCTTGCAGGCGCTCGATCATTACCTGGATCTCGGCGGTGGATTTCTGCGTGCGCTGGGCCAGCAGCCGCACCTCATCGGCGACCACCGCAAACCCACGGCCTTGCTCCCCGGCGCGGGCGGCTTCGATGGCGGCGTTGAGGGCGAGCAGGTTGGTCTGGTCGGCGATGGAGCGGATCACCTCCAGTACCCCGCCGATCTGCGTGCTTTCGCTGGAGAGTGTGCGGATCACCTCCACAGCCTGGCTGATGGTGGTGGAGAGCTGGTCGATCTGCTGCAAGCTGCCGTCGATGTTGACCTGGCCCTGTTGTGCCTGGGCCTGGGCATCGCGCATTTCGCTGGCGGCGTGTTCGGCATTCTTCGCTACGTCCTGCACGCCGTAAGTGACTTCGTTGATGGCGGTGGCCACCAGTTCCATCTGCTGCGACTGCTGCTGGCTGCGGTCATGGGCCTGGCTGGCGTTGTGGCCCAGCTCGGTGGACGACTGGCCCAGGGCGTTCGCGCACACCTGCAACTGGCCGACAACCTGGCGCAGCTTGGCGGTGAAGCTATTGAAGTGCTGGGCCAGTGCGGTCAGTTCGTCACGACCGTGGGTGTCGAGGCTGTGGGTCAGGTCGCTTTCGCCGCTGGCGATATTGCCCATGGCATTCACCGCCGCCTGCAACGGCTGCACGATGCTGCGAGCGATCAGTACCACCAGCACGGCCATCATCAACGCAATGCCCAGGCCAATGGCCGAGGCTTTCCACACCTGGCCCCTGAATTCAGCCTGCACATCGTCCACGTAGACCCCGGAGCCGATAATCCAGCCCCAGGGTTCGAACAGTTGGATGTACGAGGTTTTCTCTACCGGCGCTTCGGCGCCGGGCTTCGGCCAGCGGTAGTTGACAATGCCGGCGCCCTTGGCCTTGGCCAGGCTCACGAATTCGTTGAACACGGCGAAACCGTCCGGGTCGCGAATCGCCGAGAGGTTCTGGCCGTCGAGCTTGGGGTTGGCCGCGTGCATGATCATCACGGGGGTGAGGTCGTTGATCCAGAAGTAATCATCGTGGTCATAACGCAGGCCGCGCACCGCGCTCAGGGCCTGTTGTTGCGCGGCGTCACGGGTCAGTACGCCGGTTTTCTCCAGGTTCTGGTAATAGCTGAGTACGCCACTGGCGGTCTGTACCACGTGCTGGGTCTGCTGGCGCTTGGCCTGGTAGAGGTCGCCGTGGATCTGGTTGAGCATCAACAGCCCCAAGGCCAGCAGCATCAACACGGCGACTATCAGGATCAGCCAAAGGCGGCGGCTGATCGACATGCTGCGCAAACTGTTCATCGTCCTGTCACTCCCTGCTCTTTATAATTGTGGTGCTGCTTCGAGATTTCCGGCGTGTCTGATAGGCTTTCGGCCCGGAATCGAAAAACCTGAGTACTGCCTGATTTTTCACGGAATTTTTGCAGACCGGCGTTGAGAATCAACCGCGGGCGCTTGTGTGCGCTCGTCGTCAGTGAACTTAAAAAAGACTATGAGGCATGCCACGTGCATGACCTTTGGAGACAGCATGGATTTTTGGACCGCCATACAGGCATTGATTCTCGGCATCGTCGAGGGGCTTACGGAGTTCTTGCCGATCTCCAGCACTGGCCACCAGATCATCGTCGCCGACCTGATCAATTTTGGCGGCGAGCGTTTCGAAGCCTTTAATATCATCATCCAGCTGGGCGCGATCCTGGCGGTAGTCTGGGAGTTTCGACGCAAGATCTTTGACGTGGTTATCGGCCTGCCGACCCAGCCCAAGGCCCGGCGCTTTACCGTCAACCTGATCATCGCCGTGTTGCCGGCGGTGGTACTGGGGGTGATTTTTGCCGACCTGATCAAGCACTACCTGTTTAACCCGATCACTGTAGCGACTGCCCTGGTAGTGGGTGGCGTGATCATGTTGTGGGCCGAGCGCCGTCAACATGCAGTGCGGGCTGAAACCGTCGACGACATCACCTGGAAAGACGCCCTCAAGGTCGGCCTGGCCCAGTGCCTGGCGATGATCCCGGGCACTTCGCGCTCCGGTGCAACGATCATCGGCGGCCTGTTGTTCGGCCTGTCGCGCAAGACAGCTACCGAGTTCTCGTTCTTCCTGGCGATGCCGACCATGGTCGGTGCGGCGGTGTACTCGGGCTATAAATACCGTGACCTGTTCCAGCCCGCGGACCTGCCGGTGTTCGCCATTGGCTTTGTCACCTCGTTCATCTTCGCCATGATTGCGGTCAAGGCCCTGCTCAAGTTCATCGCCAGCCACAGCTACGCGGCGTTTGCCTGGTACCGGATTGCGTTCGGCCTGGTGATCCTGGTGACCTGGCAGTTCGGCTGGATCGACTGGACTGCGGTCAAGCCATGACTATCCAGCACCCACGCCTGAAGGCGCTGATCTTTGTACTGCTGTGTGCCGCGCCGCTGCTGGGCTCGGCGTTGCTGTGGTATCGCGGCGAAACGGTAATTCCGTTGATGGCCTATGGCGCGGTCAGCGTGGTTGCGTTCTTCTTGTACTGGAGCGATAAGCGCAAGGCGCAGACCGAAGGCTGGCGCACCCCGGAAAACATCCTGCATGCGGTGGAGTTGGCGGGCGGTTGGCCGGGGGCGTTGATAGCCCAGCAGGTGTTCCGGCACAAGACGCGCAAGGTGTCTTACCAGGTGCTGTTCTGGGTGATTGTGCTGTTGCACCAAGTGTTCTGGCTGGACCAGCTGTTCCTCGGCGGCACCTTGCTGTCAATCCTCTAGCCGCAAGCCAATCTGCGTGCGCTTGGGCAGCTTGCTCACCACCAACTGGTGGGAGCGCTGCAACAGGCCGCGCAGTTCCTCTGCGCCCAAAGGGTAGGGCGTGTTCATGATGACCCACTGCGCCCTCGCCAGGTAAGGCGCCGGGTGAATGCCCGGGCGGTCGACGTGACCCAGGAACAGTTCTTTGTCGACCTTGAAGGCCAGCGACTCACCGCGCAGGTTCTGCAAGGCGAACATCTTGTTGCCAGCAATCGAGAACACCCGCACGCCACCCCATTTATAGTCTTCCCGTGCGCCTGGCAGGCTCAGGCAAAAACGTGCGACTTGTTCTTCCGTCATGCTCATAACAGCCGATCTCCACAGCCTTTGAAGCCTTCTTCCAGGTAGTCGATCCAGGCCCGGATGGCCGGCAGCACGCCGCGCCGGTGCGGGTAGACCGCCTGCAGCCAGCCGCCTGGCAATGACCACTCCGGTAGCAATTGCACCAGCCGGCCGCTGGCCAGTTCTTCTTCGCAGTACATCATTGGCAGCACCGTAAAGCCCACGCCCATCATTGCGCTGGCCTTGCGCACGATAAAGTCTTCGATGCCCAGGCGCGCCTCCATCACTAGCTCGTGCATGTTGCCCTGGGGGTCGATGATGCGTTGGTGCACCATTCGGTCCGCCTCGAGTGCGCCAAGGATTGGCAACTGCTTGAGGTCTTCCAGGGTTTCGACCCGCCGCTCACGCATGAAAACGGGGCTGGCCACCAGCACGGTATGCGCCTGGCGCAGGCGTTTGGTGACCAGCAACGGGTCTTCGTCGCCCAGTTCGCGTACGCGCAGCGCTACATCAATGCCTTCGGCCACCAGGTCGACGCGGCGATTCACCAGGGTCATATCCAACTGCACCAACGGGTGCGCGGCCAGAAAACCGGCTACCAGCTCCGGCAGGATCTGCTGGGCCAGGCCCACCGGGCAACTGACCCGCAAGCGCCCCCGTGGTTCGCTGGACATACTGGCCACGGCCTCGTCGGCCATTTCCGCTTCAAGCAGCATGGCCTGGCAGTGGCGCAGGTAGCGTTCGCCGACGGCGGTGAGCGTCAGTTGCCGGGTGGTGCGTTGCAGCAAGCGTGCACCCAGGCGGTCTTCCAGTTCGGCAATGCGCCGTGAAAGCCTGGATTTGGGAATGCCGAGTAGCCGGCCAGCCGCAGCAAAACCGCCGGCTTCGACGACTTTGGCGAAATAGTAGAGGTCGTTGAGGTCTTGCATGGTGGGCCTATTGTCCTGTCAGTGGGACAAACTATCGCATTTCAGCTGGCTTATCGACCATTGGTTTCATGCGTAGCATCACCACCATCTGATCGCCACTGTCGATCCCACCTCGGAGATCCATCATGAAACTGTTGCACATCGATTCCAGCATCCTCGGCGACAACTCGGCCTCCCGTCAGCTCAGCGCCGGTGTGGTCAAGGCATGGCAAGCCGCGCAGCCGGGTGTGGAAGTGACCTACCGCGACCTCGCCAGCGAAGGCATCAACCATTTCTCCGGCGCTACCCTGGGTGCATTGGGCACTGCTGCCGAACTGCGCGATGCGGCGCAAAAGCACGAGGCTGAACTGAGTGCATCGTCGCTGGCTGAGTTTCTCGCCGCCGATGCCGTGGTAGTCGGTGCGCCGATGTACAACTTCACCATTCCCACCCAATTGAAAGCCTGGATTGACCGCATCGCAGTGGCCGGCCAGACCTTCCGTTACTCCGAAGCCGGCCCTGAAGGCCTGTGCGGCAACAAGAAAGTCATTATTGTCTCCACCGCCGGCGGTCTGCATGCCGACCAAGCCTCGGGCGCTGCCCACGAAGGCTACTTGAAGCTGCTATTCGGCTTCCTGGGCATCACCGACATTGAGATTGTTCGCGCTGAAGGCCTGGCCTACGGTGATGAAGTGCGCAGCAAAGCCATGAGCGACGCCAACGTGCGCATCAACGAGCAACTGTTCGCCGCTGCGTAAGGCTTATGTAAATTTGCCCTGTCCTCGGTTTCATTCTGAAACCGAGCGCCTAAACTCTGTATTCTGATCGCCTGAACGCGAGCGGAGTACGGAGTTTTTTCGTTGTGGCCCAGGTTATGCACACATCCATTCGATACCCTGGACTTTTTATTCGACAGGCCGGTTCTTGTGCAGCAAAGGTGGACGTCCCCATGATGCGTCTTTGTGCTGTTTTGGTACTTTCGCTGTTGGGCGGCCTGGTTTCAGTGCACGCCGCGCCGGCACCGCACCCCCATTGGAGTGTGGGGTTTCATCGCATGAGCGTGCTCGACCCGCTGGATTCGCAGCCGATGAAGGCCATCGCGTTTTACCCTTCCACCGATACCGAACGCACCACGCCGCTGGGCGCCTATCAGGTCGCGGCCAGTGAAGATGCCAAGGTTGCTATCGGCCGTTTTCCGATGCTGATGCTGTCCCACGGCAACACCGGCACGCCCCTGGCCCTGCACGATCTGGCTACGTCACTGGTGCGTAAGGGATTCGTAGTGGTGGCGGTCCTGCATCCCGGCGACAACTATAAGGACCACAGCCGCCTGGGCACCGTAAGTAATCTGTATGGCCGGCCGATCCAGATATCCCAGGCGATCACCGCCACCCTGGCCGATCCGATGCTGTCGCCCTTTGTCGATGTCGATCAGATTGGCGTCATCGGTTATTCCGCCGGTGGCGAAACGGCATTGATCCTGGCGGGCGCCAAACCGGATTTCGAACGCCTGCGCCGCTACTGCCAGGAACGCCCCGAAGACCGCGACGCGTGCACCACCAAGGGCGAGTTGGTGGTTGATCGCGACGACTTGCAACCCCAGGCTGACCCGCGCATCCATGCGTTGATGCTGATGGCGCCGCTGAGCTTGATGTTCGGCCGCCATACCCTGGCGGACGTGCATGTGCCAGTGCTGCTCTACAGTGGCGATGGCGACCAGTTGGTGGCGGTGGACAAAAACGCCGCCGCCCTGGCGCGCAAACTGCCAGAGCCGCCGGACTTCAAGCTGTTGGCCGGGGCAGGGCACTTTGTATTCATGGCCCCGTGCGACAGTGATCAACTGGCGACAATGCCGGGCATCTGCACCGATGCCGATGGTGTCGACCGTGAAGGGATTCACCGCGATATGGTCTCCGAGGCCGGGCGCTTTTTCAGTCGCACCCTCGGTGAGGTAACGCGTGCCGGCCTGCAGACGGCTGATCAGTAGGCGCGGCGCCTGAGCAGTACGGTCAGGGCGAGCGCGCTGACCGACAGCAACGCGGCGCAGAAGAATATCCAGCCGTAGCCAAGATTCAACGCCACGGCGCCCATCAACGGCCCGGCGATCGCCAGGGCCAGGTCGAAAAATACCGCATACGCACTCAGCCCCGCGCCGCGGCTGCTGTCCGGCACTTGCTTGATAGCTTCCACGCCGAGCGCCGGGTAAACCAGTGACAAACCAAAACCGGTCAACCCTGCGCCGATCAAGGCCACGCTGGTAGACGGTGCCAGCCACAGCAGCGTCAGGCCCAGGGTTTCGATGAGCATGCAGGCGATGGCGGCGGTGAACCCGCCAAACCGGCTGATGGCTGAGATAAACACCAGGCGCGAGAGAATAAAGCACACACCAAATACCGTCAGGCAATACGCCGCACCGGCCCAGCCACGATTCAGGTAATACAGGGTGATAAAGGTCGTCAACGTGCCGTAGCCAATCGAAGCCAGGCACAGGCTGGCGCCGAATGGTGCGATACGCCCGAACACCGCCCAGAACGGCAGCCGCTCGCCACGTACCACCGGCACCGACGGTTTATTGCGGATCAGCACCAGGCCCAACGACGCCAACACCGCCAGGGCAAGACCGAGGCTGGTGTAGCCGTAATCAGCCACCATCACCACGCCAAGTGGCGCACCAATCGCAATCGCGCCGTAGGAGGCGATGCCATTCCAGGAAATCGAGCGTGCGGTGTGCTCGGCGCCCACCGCGCCCATGCACCAACTGATGGTCCCCACGCCAATCAGGCCCTGGGCCACGCCGAGTAACAGGCGACCGGCGATCAGAATACCCAGGCTCAAGCTCGGCAGACTTTCCAGCAGCGTGGCGATAAAGGTCAGTACACCGCTGATCAGAATGCCGGCCAGGCCTAGCACGATCGCGCGTTTGGTACCGACGTTATCCGACATCCGCCCGGCCATCGGACGGCTGAGCAGTGTGGCAAGGTACTGCGAACCGATGGTCACCCCGGCCACCACGGCGCTGAAGCCCAGTTGCCCGTGCACATAGCCTGGAATCACCGCAATCGGCAGGCCGATGCAGATAAAGGCTATGAAGGTGTAGAACACGATGGAAACGATCTGCAGGGTGATCGACAGGGAGGAGGGGGCGGCAGGCATGAATACTCAATCGCTGGCGGGCGGTGAAGCATCATGGCATATCCCGCACGACTGTAGGAGCGAGGGGACGCCTACAGAGGCCCCTGTGGGAGCGAGCTTGCGAAGGTGGTGTGTCAGATCGGTGATCTTTAACTGAACCACCGCTATCGCAGGCAAGCCAGCTCCCACACTGGTTATGCATGGCCCATAAAATCAGCGCCCGGCACAGTGCGGATGCAAAAAGCCCTGTCACAGGGACAGGGCTTTTTTTTGCAGCTTGTAGCTTGCAGCTCAGTGCTGCTCTTAGAACACCACACCCTGGCTACGCAGGTAGTCGTCATAGGTGCCGCTGAAGTCGATCACGCCGCTAGGGCTCAACTCGATAATGCGGGTGGCCAGGGACGATACGAACTCGCGGTCGTGGCTGACGAAGATCAGCGTGCCCGGGTAGTTCTCCAGCGCCAGGTTCAGCGCCTCGATGGATTCCATGTCCAAGTGGTTGGTCGGTTCGTCCATGATCAGCACGTTGGGCTTTTGCAGGATCAGCTTGCCGAACAGCATGCGACCTTGTTCACCACCGGAGATCACTTTGACCGACTTCTGGATTTCGTCGTTGGAGAACAACATGCGGCCCAGGGTGCCGCGAATCATTTGCTCGCCTTGGGTCCACTGGCCCATCCAGTCGAACAGGCTCACGTCGTCTTCGAAATCGTGGGCGTGGTCCTGGGCGTAGTAGCCCAGTTCGGCGGCGTCGGTCCACTTGATGCTACCGGCGTCCGGGGTCAGTTCGTTGACCAGGGTGCGCAGCAGGGTGGTCTTGCCGATACCGTTGGGGCCGATGATCGCCACGCGCTCGCCCGCTTCAACCTGGAAGCTGAAGTCCTTGAACAACGGCTTGCCGTCGAAACCTTTGGCCATTTTTTCGACCATGACCGCCTGGCGGTGCAGCTTTTTGTTCTGCTCGAAACGGATGAACGGGCTCACACGGCTCGACGGCTTGACTTCGGCCAGCTGGATCTTGTCGATCGCCTTGGCACGGGAGGTCGCCTGCTTGGCTTTCGAGGCGTTGGCCGAGAAGCGGCTGACGAAGGATTGCAGTTCGGAAATCTGCGCTTTCTTCTTGGCGTTGTCCGACAGCAATTGCTCGCGGGACTGGGTCGCCACGGTCATGTACTCGTCGTAGTTGCCCGGGAACAGGCGCAGCTCGCCGTAGTCCAGGTCAGCCATGTGGGTGCACACGCTGTTCAGGAAGTGACGGTCGTGAGAGATGATGATCATCAGGCTGGAGCGCTGGGTCAGGATGTTTTCCAGCCAGCGGATAGTGTTGATGTCCAAGTGGTTGGTCGGTTCGTCGAGCAACAGCACTTCCGGGTCGGAGAACAGCGCCTGGGCCAGCAGTACGCGCAGCTTCCAGCCGGGGGACACTTCGCTCATCGGGCCGAAATGCTGTTCCAGGGGAATACCCAGGCCCAGCAGCAGCTCGCCGGCGCGGGATTCGGCGGTGTAGCCGTCCATCTCGGCGAACTCGGTTTCCAGCTCGGCCACGGCCATGCCATCTTCTTCGCTCATTTCCGGCAGCGAGTAGATGCGGTCGCGTTCGGCCTTGACCTTCCACAGCTCCTCGTGGCCCATGATCACGGTGTCGAGCACGGTGAATTCTTCGTAGGCGAACTGGTCCTGGCGCAGTTTACCCAAGCGCACATTCGGCTCGAGCATGACCTGGCCGCCGGACGGGTCGAGGTCGCCACCGAGGATTTTCATGAAGGTCGACTTGCCGCAACCGTTGGCACCGATCAGACCATAGCGGTTGCCGGCGCCGAACTTGACCGAGACGTTCTCGAAGAGCGGCTTGGCGCCGAACTGCATGGTGATGTTAGCTGTGGAGATCAATTACTTTACCTATCAATGGGTTGCGAGCGTGACGGCAGGTGCCTTCAGGCATGCGTCAACAGCGACATCAAGGCGCGAAACCCGGTCGCTGAACACAAAATTGGGGATGTGTGTTGGAATTTGGCGCGCATTGTCGCATATGTCAGGCGACAGTTGTATGGCGAGCGAAGGATGGTTTTGCCAATGTCTCAGGCATAGCCAGCCACAACAGCATCAAGGCAGCGGCTGCAACCGCTGCCAACGTCAGGAAGGCCGCGTTGTAGCCGGCCTGCTGCACCACGAAACCGGCCAGGCTGCTACTGAGCGCCGCGCCGAGGCCAAATACGGTGGAGAGGGCGCCCAGGCTGACGTTGAAGCGCCCGGTGCCTTGAGTCAGGTCTTTGACGATCACCGGGAACAGGGCGCCGAAAATGCCGGCACCGATACCGTCGAGCATCTGCACGGCTACCAACCAATATGGGTCGCTGGATAGGGTATAGAGCACGCCACGCAACGGCAGTATCAGGAAACCGGCAAGCAGCAGTGGCTTGCGCCCCCAGATATCGGCCTTGAGCCCGACCAGCCAGGCCATCGGCACCATCACCAACTGTGCGGCGACAATGCAGGCTGAAGTCAGCGGGGTGGCCATCTGCAGATTGATCTGCGCCAGTTTCTGGCTGACCAGCGGCAGCATCGCGGCATTGGCCAGGTGAAACAGTGCGCAGCAGATGGCAAACAGTAGCAGCGGTTGGTTGGCCAGCAATGCTTTCAGGCCCGAGGGCTGTTCGTGGTCGGTGTGATGGGCCGGATCAAAACCACGGGCGACCTCATGGTCAATCGCCTTGGCCGGCACGCAACTGACCGCAATGACACTGGCGACGGCCATGAACGCCATCAGGTAGAACACCACCACCGGCCCGAACAGGTAGGCCAGCCCGCCGGCCAGCAATGCGGCCACGGCATTGCCGGCATGGTTGAAAGTCTCGTTGCGCCCGGTACGCCGGGTGAAGGCACGCGGCCCGGTAATCCCCAGCGAAATGGCGGAAATTGCCGGGGCAAATACCGAGGCGGCTACAGCACTGGCGGCCTGGGTCAACGCCACCCAGCCAAATGAACTGACAAAGGGCAGCATCAGGCAACTGCCCGTCACCAACAGCGCGGCAAGGGCTACCACCGCACGTTTGCTGCGAGTGCGGTCGATCAGCGCACCTGCGAGGCCTTGGGTCAACAAGGCAGCGATGCCGGCCAGGGTCATGACCACGCCAATGCTGGCCGGCTCCCATTGATGCACGGCCAGCAGGTAGATCGCCAGGTACGGTCCGAGACCGTCGCGCACATCGGCGAGAAAGAAGTTCAGGCTGTCCAGGGATAAAGCGATGCGCAGGTCTGAATGACGGGCCACGATGCGACCTTCAAGAGCGGCGTTCAGGGGCTGAACACGCGTTGGGTTAATGACCGGTGGGCTGGGTGATAAGTTTCGCGGTGGGCCAGGGTTTCCTCCTGCGCGCATTTAATTTACTTTCCGAAGCCCACTGGAATGAATTTCTGGAGAAGCAATGGACATGCCCTCAGCGCAAGAGGCGATCGCCAGCAATAGAAATGCCTGGGACGAATCCGCCGGGTTGCATAAAGACACCGCGACCTGGGCGGCACTGCTGGACTCGGTAGCCGAGCCTGATTTTTCCTGCCTGGACCCGACCATCACCACCTTGCTGCAAGAGGTAGGCGTGGTGGGCAAGGACGTGGTGCAATTGTGCTGCAACAACGGGCGCGAAAGCCTTTCGTTGTATGGCTTGGGCGCCCGTTCGGTGGTGGGGGTTGATCAATCCCGGGCGTTTCTTGAACAGGCGCGGGAGTTGGCTGAGGCCTCGCCACACAGCCCTGAGTTCATTGAGACCGATATCCACCATTTGCCCGAGGGTTTGCGGGCACGGTTCGATATTGCCCTGGTGACCATCGGCGTTCTGGGCTGGATGCCGGATGTGGCGTTGTTCATGCGCCAGGTTGCCAGTGTGCTGAAGCCCGGCGGTACGTTGGTCATGTACGAAACCCATCCCTTTCTTGAGATGTTTGACCCCTGTGGGGCCAACCCTATGCTGCCTGCCAGTTCTTACTTCCAGCGTGAACCCTTTGTGCTGCAGGAGGCAATTGTCTATGAAGGGAAGGATGAGCGGCCCGGGCCGACCTCCTATTGGTATGTACATACCCTGGGCAATGTAGTCAGCGGGGCTATCGCAGCGCAGTTGCAGATCGCTCATTTGCAGGAATACCCGCATTCAAACCGGGAAGAACTCTACGATCAATATGAGCATCAGGCCGCGCAACTGCCCCTGTGCTTTACCATGACAGCGATCAGGCGTGATGGCTGATCAAGGTTTGCGCACGCAAAAAAAAGGCCCGCGAGGAGAGGGCGGGCCAAGTGATTCACTGGAGTAGGTAGGCCTGACCTTATAGGTCGAAAAGTGAAGGCCTTGTGAAAATGCCGTGATCAAATCGGATAATCACGGCTTATGTGTCCACCTGTGGCGAGGGAGCTTGCTCCCGTAACGGCCTGCCAGCCACCGCCTATCTGCCTGACGCCCCACGTTCCAACCTGTGGGAGCTGGCTTGCCTGCGATAGCGGTGTATCAGTGACAGATTAGTTGACTGACCCACCGCTATCGCAGGCAAGCCAGCTCCCACATTTGATCAAGAGCGCCGTACGAAGGTGCGCATGGTCTGCCCCGGGCCGGTGCTGAACACGGTGGGCCTGGGCATGCCCTCATCCGCTGCGATAAACACAAAATCATCGCCGTCGAGCCGGTAACTGGCGGGGAGTTGCTTGCCTGCATCTTCGCCGATGGCGTCCGTCCAGGTGATGCTTTTGGGCGTAGTGCTGGCGTCCAGTACGAACCGCCCCGCCAATAATATTTCGCCATTGACCGTGGTCACTTCGAAGCGATCCCCCGCAATTGTCGTCATCGCTCCCGGTGCGCTGTGGGCATCCACGGGGTTGAGCACGCCACTGTCTTCAAGGGCTGTTTGTTCCCAAGTGCCTTGCAGTGCGCGAAAGTCCGAAGCGGAAAGGGGTGACATGCAAACTCCTTATTGCTGTTCAAAAAAATGTTCAATTGTAGTGAGGCTGACACTGTTCCACCTGTAGGCGAAATTTTTTTCTTTATAAGACAGGTATTTGACAGCTTTTTCATGTTGTATTGACTACGCTTGCAACCAGATCAGTCTGACATGGCTGTGTGATTTGGCTTACTCACCGAAATGAAACCGAAATAATCCCTAAGTTTGTGGGATATTTCAGGGGACTGAGTGGTCACATCGCCATTGGTCTGCCGTATCCAGGGCGTTGTCCCTGATTTTTGAAGTCATTCAGACTTCTGAGAATGATGGCCTTTTAGTATTATTTTAAGGTGTTCTTATTTTGAATCGTACTTCCCCGCTTCCGCCTTCCGCAGCGTCTGATGAAATTGATTTATTTGAATTGTTTCACGCCATCTGGCGACAAAAAAAGCTGGTGGTCGGTTGTACGCTTCTGGCCGGGGTATTAGGCGCAGGTTATGCCTTCCTGGCACCCAAGACCTATGAAGTCAGCAGTGTGTTGCGGCCTGCTGCAATCAACGAGCTAGACGCCTTGAACCGTTCGGAAGTGTATAAGTTGCCGCCTGCCGATGCGCTGCTCAAAGTGGGCGCGCAGTTGGACTCTTATGATGCGCGCCTGGGGTTCTTCAAGGATCATGAGGAGTTGTTCAAGGCGTTCAAGAAACCGGGGCAAACCCTTGAGCAGAGCTTTGAGGCGTTCAACCGCAATTCCGTCAATCTGATTTTGCCTGACCCCAAGAAATCCGATTCGTTGAGCAGTTATATCCGTCTGGAGCTGCAATACCCGACCGACGTCGATGGTGTTGCGATCCTCAACGGTTTTGTGGACTACGCCATTGCCGCCGAGCGTCAGCAGGTGGGTGCCGACCTGAAAGTTATCGTAAATAACCGCTTGAGCGAGCTCAAGGGCAAGATCGACGCTGCCCGTGCCAACTACGATACCGATAAAGAATCGAAAATCGCCAAGTTGCTGGAAGCTGACCGGCTCAAGCGTGCCCAATTGCAGGACGAGCTCAGCGCTTTGCGCTTGCAAATGAAGATGGAGCGCACCAACCGCTTGGCCGAGTTGGCCGAAGCGATCAGCATTGCCAAGTCCATGGGCATCCGTACGCCGACAACGCCGTCCTCTATGGCCGACTCCACCCGCACGGGTTCGAGCCAGGTCATGCGTACCGAGGTGAACAACCAGAAGATCCCGCTGTATTTCATGGGGACCGAGGCGTTGGAAGCCGAGCGCGCTGCATTGCAGCAGCGTACCAGTGACGATTTCACCAACCCGCGCATTGCCGAGATCGGCAAAGACTTGCAACTGCTGGAAAGCAACCGCGAGGTTGAGGTGCTGCGCAAGCGGGGCAATGAAGACATCTTCTTGCAGGACGTCGAGCCGCTTCGCGCTGAAGTCGCCAGGTTGCGTGGTTTGAATATCGATATGAGCAACCTCAAGCTGGTGACGATTGACCGTCGAGCCCAGGAGCCTCTGTCGCCGATCAAGCCGAAAAAACCGCTGGTCATCGCATTGAGCCTGGTCGGCGGCCTGTTGCTGGGCCTGATGATTGCGCTGATCCGCTACTTCGTTCGCAGCCGCACTCAGGCAGTGCCCTATACGGCATTAGGGGATCGCCGCGAGGATAAAGACACCCCGCTGTAACCCTTCAAACGCCCTCAAACAGGCAGGCTCAAGGGCCTGCCTGCTCCTACCCCCAGCACACTCAATAGACAGCTTTTCACAATTCTTAGTTAACCTTTGGTTACAAAGTGTGGCTAAATAACTGCCAATGGTGGCACGCAGGCGGTTATCCGCCGGCCGTGTCACCTGTATGTGAATTGTGATTTCAGGTGCTGCTTATCCATCCTCGGCCGTTGTGGGCTCGCAGGAGCAGCCTGTTCTCTCCCTGACGTGTGACGAATCCCTTGAAACTCATCATTGTTGCTCTCTACGTTGCTTCCATTGCGTATGTACACCTGCGTGGTCGGGTGCGACACAAGCTGGGTCGCCAGCTTAGTGATCACTCGACGTTCCTGGCGCCGATCAACTGTTTCCTGTACCTGTTCTCCAAGCAGCCCAGCCGTCCCTACCTCTCGCCCAGCGACTTTCCAGACCTGAGCCCATTGCAGGAGCACTGGGAAGAGATCCGCGAAGAAGGCCAGAATCTGATGCGAGCGGGGGAAATCAAGCGCTCGGAGCAATACAACGACGTAGGTTTCAACTCGTTCTTCAAGACCGGCTGGAAGCGTTTCTACCTCAAGTGGTACGGCGACAGTCACCCCTCGGCGATGAAGCTGTGCCCGCGTACCACCGAGCTGGTGCAGAGCATCGGCTCGATCAAGGCGGCGATGTTCGCCGAGCTGCCGCCGGGCTCCAAGCTGGTGCGTCACCGTGACCCGTATGCGGGCTCGTACCGTTATCACCTGGGGTTGGATACGCCTAACGATCCAGGCTGCTATATCAACGTGGATGGTGAAAACTACTACTGGCGCGACGGTGAGCCGGTGATGTTCGACGAGACCTACATTCACTACGCGGAAAACACCACCCAACAGAACCGCATCATTCTGTTCTGCGATATCGAACGGCCGATGAAGTACCGCTGGGCGGCGGCGTTCAACCGCTGGTTCAGCCGCAATGTGATGGCGGCCGCGGGTTCGCCCAACGATGAGGGCGACAAGACCGGCGGCCTCAACCGTGCCTTTACCCGTCTGTACAAGATTCGCCTGCGTGGCAAAGAGCTCAAGAAGCGCAATCGCACGCGCTACTACCTGGAAAAGTGGGCGATCTTTGCCGGTCTGGCGCTGATCTTCATTCTTATCTGACCTGGCTCAGGGCGCGGATCACCCAGGGGGTTGCGCGCCCAACTTGTCCCACATCTTTTTGCTGATCTTCTGCCGATTGGCATACCCCGCCCAGGGGTCATCCTTCAACGTTTGCAGCCGCTGATGCAGGTTCGCCACTGTCCACTGCTGGGCGCTACGCAATCCTTTCAGCTCCTCTCGACTCACCGGCACCGACACTGGCAGGCCCGGGCGTGCCCGCACTGAATACGCCGCCACGGTGCTGGCGCCACGGGCGTTGCGCAGGTAATCGATAAAGATCTTGCCCACGCGGTTCTTGGGGCCACTGGTGGCGGTAAAGCGTTCGGGCAGTTGGCGTGTCATGAATTGGGCAATGGCTTTGGCGAATGCCTTGACGGTGTCCCAGTTATCGCGCCGGGCCAATGGCACGATCAAGTGCAGGCCCTTGCCGCCGCTGGTTTTGACGAAAGCCTGCAAGCCCAGCTCATCAAGTACCGACAGAGTCAGTTGGGCCGCTTCCAGCATGGCTTTCCAGGGCAGAGCCGGGTCCGGATCGAGATCGAGCACGAACAGGTCGGGCGTTTCAATCTTGGCTGCGGTCGCGCCCCAGGTGTGAAACTCGACCGTACCCATTTGCACGGCACCGACCAGTGCGTCCACGCTGTCTATTTCCATCAGGCGCGCATGGCCTGGGTCCAGCGCCGGGTCCAATTGCTTGATGTGTGGGATGGCCATACGCTCTGAGTGCTTCTGGAAGAACTGCTCACCTTCGATCCCTTCCGGCGCGCGCAGCAGGGACACGGCACGCGCGCGCAGAAAGGGCAGGATCCATTCGCTGATATCGGTGTAGAACTGTGCCAATTGCTGTTTTTGCGTGCCGCTGTGCTTGTCAATAATGCGCTCGGGGTGAGTGATTTTCACGTTCTTCACCATTGCCTGCGCTTTACCGGCTTTCGATGCCTCGGGTGCCTTGACCGACTTGGCCGCGCGCGGCTGTTCATGAATGATCTGCGAGGCTGGCTTGTCGGTGCGCAGGCCCACAAACGCGGCCTGACGCACCACGCCTTCACGGGTCCATTCGGCAAATTGCACTTCGCCTACCAGGCTCGGCTCAACCCAATGCACGCCGCGGGCCTGGGCACTGGTCAATGGCTTTTGCAGTGGTGAATCCTTGCGCTCGAGCGGGGTGAGCTTGGCATAGATGGTTTTCAGCGCCGCCTGATCAAAGCCCGTGCCCACGCGCCCGGCATAGACCAGGCCAGTGTCATCGTTGACCGCCAACAGCAGCGCCCCAAAGCCGCTGCGCGAACCTTGGGGGCGGGTGTAGCCGACAATTACGAATTCCTGGCGCAGGCGGCATTTGAGCTTGATCCAGTCGGCACTGCGCCGCGACACGTAGGGGCTGCCGGCGCGCTTGCCGATCACGCCTTCGAGCGCCAGGTCGCAGGCGCTCTCGAAAATATCGCGCTGGCTGGCGGCAAAGGCTTCGGAGAAGCGCAGCAGTTTGCTTCGGCTGGCGGACAGTGCGGATTTAAGCGCAGCCCGACGCTCTTCGACCGGGTCTTCGCGCTGGTCGCGGCCGTTCAAAAAGGGTGCATCGAACAGGTAATAGACGATGTCCAGGCTGCGGCCGATATCGAATGCGTTTTGCAGCGCCTGGAAATCCGGCAGCCCGTCGCCATTGAGGCTGACCACTTCGCCATCCAGCCAACTGTCTTTGAGCTTGAGGGCTTGCAAGGCTTTGCACTGACGCGGCAGGCGCTCGGTCCAGTCGTGGCCGTTGCGGGTGAACAGGCGCACTTCACCGTCGCGAATGCGCGCCATGATGCGGTAGCCGTCGAACTTGATTTCGTAGCGCCAATCACCTTCGGGGGCGCGGTCGACCAAGGTTGCCAGTTGGGGGGCAAACTCGTCAGGCAGCGCAGCGTTGCGCTTGGGCGCTTTGGCTTTTGGCGCGGCCTTGGGTTTGGCCTTGGCCTTGGCTTTTGGCTTGCCCACGACCGCATCGCTGAGCACGCTGGCGGGCTCGGCCTCGACAATATCGAACTCAGAGGCCGGGCGCGCCTGCTGATCGTTTTCCTTGATCAACAGCCACTGCTCCTTGTCACCGCTGCCCTTGAGGCGGGTACGCACCAGCGCCCAGTCACCGGAGAGTTTCTCACCCACCAGGGTGAATTTGAGTTTACCCGCCGCGTAGGCTTTGCGCGGGTCATCGTGGGGTTGCCAGATGCCTCGGTCCCACACGATTACATCCCCCGCACCGTATTGGCCGGCGGGGATACTGCCCTCGAAACTGCCATAGCTCAGTGGGTGGTCTTCAACATGCACCGCCAGGCGTTTCTGGCTCGGGTCCAGGCTTGGGCCCTTGGGCACCGCCCAGCTCAACAACACGCCATCCAGTTCCAGGCGAAAGTCATAGTGCAGGTTGCGCGCATCATGCTTTTGAATCACAAAGCTCAGGGCCGAAGCGTTACGTTTGCTGGCGGGTGAGCTGCCGGCGGGTTCGGCGGTGATCTTGAAATCGCGCTTGCGGTTGTACTCGCTCAGGGGCTTTGCCATGTCGTTCTCCCGTCAATGGCAGGCTCAAGAGGCCTTGTTATTGGACTTTTTCGCGGCGCTCTTTTTCGCCGCAGGTTTACCCGCCAGGCTGCGTTTGAGCAGTTCGGTCAGGTCGATGACATCCGCGGATTTTCGCTCTTCGCCGCCTTCGACCGTTTCCACATCTTCGATCTTGCCGGCCTTGGCCTTCTTCGCCACCAGCGCCCTGATCTTGTCCTGGAAGCTGTCACGGTATTCATCGGGCTGCCAATCGGCGCTCATGTCTTCCACCAGGCGCTTGGCCATGTCCAACTCACCTTTGGCCAGGGTCGGCTTTGTCACATCGCTGCCCAGTTCCAACTCATCCAGGCTGCGCACTTCAGCGGGCCAGCGCAGCATGACCAGCACCAGGGCCGATTCCAGCGGCATCAACGCGGCCAGGTGTTGCTTGGTGTGCAGTACCACATTGGCCAGGGCCACCTTGCCGGTTTTTTTCAGCGCTTCGCGCAGCAGTGCATAGACCTTGCCGCCGCGTTTATCCGGAGCGAGGAAGTAGGGCGTGTCGATGTTTTGCAGGGGGATCTGGTCGCTGGCGACGAAGGCGATGATTTCGATGGTCTGGGTGGACTTGGGGTGGGCCGAGCGAATTTCGTCTTCGCTGAGCACCACGTAGCGTCCTTTTTCAAAGGCCACGCCCTTGACGATATTTTCCTTGGTGACTTCCTTGCCGGTGGTTTTGTTGATGCGCTTATAGCCCACCGGGTCCATGCTGCGCTTGTCCAGCCAGTCAAAGTCGACGCCTTGTGAAGAGGTCGCCGAAACCAGCGATACCGGGATGTGAACCAAGCCGAAACTGATGGCGCCTTTCCAGATTGCCCGTGGCATAGGTGTGATTCCTCAACGAAGAGCCTGTGTGCTGGTGACTCACAGGGCAGGGCAAAAGTTTCGGTGGATAGATGCTCGGACAGATCGTGTTACACCTGATGAGAAACTATTTAGTGTCACAACGCGAACCCGCGGCGTAGCGTGCTATCGAAAGCACGTAGTACTTGGCATAGAGAGGTTTGGCCATGAACCGTTGTGTTCGTCATCTTGCTGCATTAGCGCTGGGCCTGGCTCTTGCGCCATTGGCCCAGGCGCAAAACCTGCCAGGGCGTAGCGACTACGGCCCTATTCACCGGGCCAACCCCAATAGCATGCAGGGCACCCAGCCCAATGCACCGGCGGTTCGCAGTATCCAGCCTGTCCCGGAAAGCCCGCGGCCGACGCTGGAAAACGGCGGCATCGGCAACCGCTACCACAAGCAGGAAGCGGCCCCCAGCCGACCGGCCACCGCACCTAAAGCGCCCACCTATGATGCCAACGGCAATCGCCGCTAAGGATTTCGCCTTATGTTTTTACGTAAAACCTTGTTAGCCGCCCTGTGCGCCACCGCGTTGCTGCCTTTGAGCGCGGTGTATGCCGCCGATAGCCAACAGTTCCCTAGTGAGCAAGGCAGCATCACCGCCACGCCAGTCGCCAAGGGCCTGGACCATCCGTGGGCGCTGGCGTTTTTGCCCGACCAGCAAGGTTTCCTGGTGACTGAATTGCCTGGGCACCTGCGTTTTGTCAGCCCGGACGGCAAGCTGTCTGCGCCCTTGAAGGGCGTGCCGCAGGTATGGGCCAAAGGGCAGGGTGGGTTGCTGGATGTGGTGCTGTCGCCAGACTTCAAGCAGGACCGCCTGGTGTACCTGTCGTACGCCGAAGGCGGTGGCGAGGGCGGCAAGGCCGGTACAGCCGTAGGGCGTGGGCGCTTGGCAGCTGACTTGAGTGGCCTGGAGGACTTCAAGGTGATCCTGCGCCAGGAGCCCAAGCTGTCTACCGGCAACCACTTCGGTTCGCGCCTGGCCTTTGACCGGGACGGCTACCTGTTCGTGACCCTGGGGGAGAACAACGACCGTCCCACGGCCCAGGATTTGGACAAGTTGCAAGGCAAAGTGGTGCGCATCTACCCGGATGGGCGCGTGCCGGACGACAACCCCTTTGTCGGTCAACCCGGCGTGCGTCCCGAGATCTGGTCCTATGGGCAGCGTAACCCGCAAGGGCTGGCCCTGAACCCCTGGAGCGGCACGATCTGGGAAAATGAACACGGGCCCCGTGGCGGTGATGAAGTCAATATCATCGAACGCGGCAAGAACTACGGCTGGCCGTTGGCAACCCATGGCATCAACTATTCCCTGCTGCCGATTCCCGAAGCCAAGGGCAAAACGGCAGAGGGCACAGTGGCGCCCCATCATGTCTGGGAAAAATCGCCGGGCATCAGTGGCATGGCGTTCTACGACGCCGACCGATTCAAGGCATGGCAGCACAACCTGTTTATCGGCGCGCTGGCCAGCCAAGAGCTGATTCGGTTGCAGTTCGAGGGGGACAAGGTGATCCACGAAGAACGCTTGTTGGGCGAATTGAAAGCGCGAATTCGCGATGTGCGGCAGGGGCCGGATGGCTTTCTGTATGTGCTGACCGATGAGGATGACGGCGTGTTGTATCGGGTTGGGCTGAATCAGGACTAAACGTGTGGGAGGGGGCGTACAGCAGACGCAGGTCCAATTGATGCCCCGCGATCCAAATGTGGGAGCTGGCTTGCCTGCGAAGGCGGTGGTTCAGTAACAGATGCAGCGACTGATACACCGTCTTCGCAGGCAAGCCAGCTCCCACATTGGATCTCATTCGGTCTGCAGAGTCGGGGTTATAGCCCCAGTTCTGACAGACCGGGATGATCATCCGGGCGCCGCCCCAGCGGCCAATGGAACTTGCGTTCGCTTTCCTTGATTGGCATATCGTTGATGCAGGCAAAGCGGTTGGCCATCAAGCCGTTCTCGTCGAACTCCCAGTTTTCGTTGCCGTACGAGCGAAACCAGTTACCCGAATCATCGTGCCATTCATAGGCATAGCGCACGGCGATGCGGTTATCAGTAAAGGCCCACAATTCCTTGATCAGTCGATAATCCAGCTCCTTGGCCCATTTGCGGGTCAGGAACTGCTTGGCTTCTTCGCGGTTATGGGCAAATTCGGCGCGGTTACGCCAGTTCGTATCCAGGGTGTAGGCCAGAGACACGCGCTGTGGGTCGCGGGAGTTCCAGCCGTCTTCGGCCAGGCGGACTTTTTCGATGGCCGAATCGCGGGTAAACGGCGGCAGGGGTGGACGGACTTCTTCTTGGGCTGACATGGGCGGCTCCTCAAAGTAATTAAGGTTGGGTCGAAAGTTGCCTGGGCTGTGAGTTCAAAGTTGCAGTAAGGTCCGCGCCATGCATTGCGCATTATCGGCAGCTGTTGAATCACCCATGACCAGGGCGACGGTAATGGCACCATCGATCAGGATCAGCAGTTGCGCGGCCTGCTGCTCCGGGTCGGGAGTGCCATGTGCTTGGCACAGTTCGAGTGCGTACTCGAACAGTTTGCGTTTATGGGCCTTGGCCAACAGGCGCACCGGGTCCTGGGCGTCGCCGGTTTCACCGCTGGTGTTGATAAAGGCGCAGCCGCGAAAGTCCGCCGAGCCGAACCAGCGCTTGAGCGCGCTGAACAGCCCCAGCAGGCGTTCGCCGCTGTCGTCGCTGTGTTCCACTTCGCTGCGCAGCCACTGCATCCAGCGCTCGTCGCGGCGTTGAAGGGCAGCTATCACCAACTCATCCTTGTTGGTGAAGTAGCGGTAGATACTCTTTCTCGACACACCGGCGGTTTTCACCAGTAAGTCCATGCCGGTGGCAGCAATGCCGTGGCGATAGATTAATTTCTCGGTGACGTCGAGGATGATGTCGCGGGTTTCATTCTGAGTAATATCGTTCATGCCTCGCACAGTAGAACGATCGTTCTTCATGGTCAACCGGTTTTTTGAATTGCCCACTGCGAGACCTGAGCAGCCTCATGGTGTAAGCTTTGGGCCTCTTCGGATTCGACCCATTGCGAGCCCTATGCCGTCGTTCTTCAAACGCTCCCTGTTGCCCAAGCTGCGCGGTTTCCCGTTGTCCAACGAGGCCATTGAGGTGCTGCCCAGCGCCGACGCCTACCGTCGCTGTTTGTTGGAGAAAATCGCCGGGGCCACGCGGCGTATCTACATCGTTGCCTTGTACTTGCAGCAGGATGAGGCGGGGCAGGAAATCTACGACGCGCTACACGCCGCCAAGGCCGCACGGCCCGAACTGGACATCGTGGTGATGGTTGATTGGCTGCGCGCCCAGCGCGGGTTGATCGGCGCGGGCAAGCAACCGGGCAACAGCGCCTGGTACCAGGCGATGACCCAGCGCCACGCCACCGAAGTACCGGTGTACGGCGTGCCGGTGCAAACCCGCGAGCTGTTCGGCGTGTTGCATCTCAAGGGTTTCGTGATCGATGACAGCGTGCTGTACAGCGGTGCCAGCCTGAACAATGTGTACCTGCACAAGTTCGACAAATACCGCTTCGACCGTTATCACCTGATCCATAGCCAACCCTTGGCCGATTCGATGCAGCACCTGGTGGAGCACGGCCTGGTGGCGTCCAAGGCAGTGCATCGCCTGGACCTGCCAAACCCGCCTACCACCCGCAGTCTGCGCAACGACATCGGCGACCTGCGCAGCCGTCTCAAGCATGCGAGCTACGACACCACAGCCGGGCAGTTGCCCAATGGCCATCTGTCGGTCAGCCCCTTGCTGGGCGTCGGCAAGAACAACCCGTTGAGCCGGGTGATCCTCGAACTGATCGCCAGCGCCCAGCAGCGACTGACCATCTGCACGCCGTATTTCAACCTGCCATTGCCGGTGACCCGCGAGATCAACCGTGCCCTGGCACGCGGTGTGAAGATCGACATCGTGGTGGGCGACAAGACCGCCAACGACTTCTATATTCCGCCCACTGAACCCTTCAAGGTGATTGCGGCGTTGCCGTACCTGTACGAGATCAGCCTGCGACGCTTTGCCAAGCGGCACCAGCCGATGATCAACAGCGGCCAGTTGAACCTGCACTTATGGCGCGACCGCGATAACACCTACCATCTAAAGGGCATGTGGGTGGATGAGCGCTACACCTTGCTCACCGGCAACAACCTCAACCCTCGGGCGTTTCGCCTCGATTTGGAAAACGGCTTGCTGATCGACGATCCACAAGGGCAGTGGCTAGCGCCGCGGCGTACCGAGTTGGCCCAGATCTTCCAGCATGCAACCCGTATAGAGGGCTACCAACAGCTGCAGACGCTGGTGGATTATCCACCCGCGGTGGGCAAGTTCCTGCGCCGGGTCAGTCGAGTGCGCATCGAGCGGTTGCTGTACCGTATTCTGTAGGACTGTTTTCACCGCCTTAGGAGTTTACCTACTCGCATAGCTTGCGTTGGTTGCTACGTTGCTTCTCGACGGTTCTTAGGGACGAGAACTCTGCCCTTGATTGGTTCAGAGGAAACAGACATGTCGAGTATCAGCCCTAGTCGCGACACCCTTGCGTTTACGCCGCCGCTACATTCTGTGAGCCCGGCGGCCAACGCCTTCCCCGATCCCGCTGTTCGCAGCAAACGCGAAGCAGCCTCAAATCCTGCCGTTGATAGTCTCCGACGATGGACGCTGCAACCTGTGCCCTTGGCGTCGAGCGAGGGTGATCACCGCCTGCGTAACGAGCTGGCGACATCAGCCACGCGCCACGTGTGGGACTCCCTTGTCCAGATCCCCTCCGACAGCACTTTCTACGCAGGCTTTGCCGCTTTGCGCAGTGCATTCAATACCGAGGAAGTCCAGGCGTGGTTTATGAGCAAGGGCATAGCCCCGGATACTGTGATAGTAAAACCGGATTCAATCACCGGGCTGGTCTTCGACGGTCGCGTGGGAACGCGAAAGACGTTCACCCTGAGCGACGATTCGGGTTGGTGGCAAGTCGGGGCCCGATTGCGCGCCGCTGCCACGGCGCTGGATAAAGTGGGTAATGGCTTGGCTTATGTGCCGGAACAGTCCGACCGGTTTTCTCGCAACGCTGTCTTGCAGTGGCATGAAATCACCCCGCCAAAGAATGCCGATGAGTTGGCGTTGGTGCGTGGACATCTGTTGGCGGAGGAATGGTCCGGTTGGTCAACCGAGACAAAAGGCCGGCTGCAGGGCAGCAGCCTTGCGGCAAGAAAAACCATCGACCGGTTGGACGAGCGTCAATACCTGGCAGTTTGCCTGGCTGATCTGGTTCGCAATCGACCCGACGACGAAGAGGTGTCGCTGGCCGATGCGCAGACGCCGATCGGCGCCACGTCGGTGTTGGCCACAAACGGTGCCGACAAGGCCGCCCTGCGTGATGTACTGATTTCCCACGGCTTCCCCGTACCCAAGACCGCGAAGGAAGTGCGCAATGTCATTCGCTGGTTGCAAGCTGCGGTGGCGCCTGCCCCCGCGCTGGGTAATTACGCGCAATTGCTTTCGCGACCCTGGGCACCGGGCATGTTGTCTGAAAATGACAAACGCTTAGTAGTGCAATTCATGAGCGACGACGCCATCAGCCGCAGCGAACCGAGTCTATTGCGCGCCCTGGATTTTCGCGGCGTGCTCGATGAGCACACCCCGCAAGAGGTGCGTGCCAACGCCGACAAGATACTGGAACAGATCCTCGACCACCCGTCAGCCCTGGACTGGGGCAAGGCCGCTGCTCGCAGTCTGTATTTTCAGGGCTCGTCCGGTACTTATGACTTATCGACCCTCGAAGCCAAGCAGTGGGCACTCACGGCGACCCTGCTGCAGATTGACCCCGAGATGCCTCGGGGGCCTGGAAACGTTGCCGGTTATGACATCTATCAGCCCGCCAACAGTGGACGGACGATGGCGTCGGTACGCGCTGAAATCGAGACTCAACTGGCTCAGAACACCTTGCTTGATCCAAAGACTGTACCGCTGGCCGCGCATCTCTTGTTGGCCAGTAGCGCGCCCGAGTTTCTGGTCCGGGATATCCCTTCCACGATGCGGATAGGCTCGGTGGAATGGGCCGACTTTCGCCTGGGCGTTACGCTTGCCGAGCGTCAAGGTGGGGCCGGTTGCTCGCGGGCCATGAGCTACAGCGAAATCATGGCGCTTAGCCGGCTGAGCGCCAGCACGCCGGACGAAGCGGCGGTATTGGATAATTATGGGGTCGACGTGTTACTGGATTGGGGCTTGATGCGAGGGCTCTATGGAAAGCCGGTGGATGGCCGCTACACACAGCATCACTATCTGCAGGCCATCACGGCTTTCAATGAGGAGTGCGAGCAACTCGTTTATGCGTTTGAACAGTTCAACCTGCCGCTGCCAATACGAGAAGACTCGGCGATCAGGAACTTGCAGACAGTATTTCCAGGCCTGAGCGTGGAGCAGTTGAAAGCCATGCGGGTATACATCGCAGACCCGGATGAACGCCGCAATATGAAGCTGTCCGAGCCGAGAACACGTAAGCTGATCGAGGCGTACATGACCGGCGACCTTACAAGTGACCGGTGGATGCTGCTGGCGCCCGGGGAGCAGCCGCCACAACCAGGCCGGCGCACCTCTCCATTTGTCATACCGCGGCTGAGCGCATCCGACCAGGCAGCCGTTGATGACAACGTGCAAGCGTTGAACGCCAGGATCGCCCATTTACCGGATGTTCAGGCCCAGTTGCCCGGTGAAGTCGATGCCTACCTGGACAAACTCAAGCAGGGTTTGAGCATCACCACAAGACGCATGATCGCCCAACTGCCGTTGGCTGATCGCCAAGCCTTGGAGTGGGGGGACGTGGACCTGTTTGCCTTGCGCGAGGCAATTGATGGTGTGCCCACGATAGATGAGACACCGAACCAGGTGGAGGAGCGCAGAGGGCGTAAAGGCACGTTGATACGCTGTGATTACAACGGAGTGATCAGCTACTTCGAGGTGTTCCCGGACAAGATGTTGATCGTCAAGCGCGAAGACCTGCCACGTGACTTGGCCCTGGGAGGTACCTTTCAAACTGTGCCGAAGACGTATGGGATTTGGGCGGTGTCAAACCTCCCAGTGCAGCAGGGCGCGGTGGAGCCATTTGATTTCACCGCTTACAGCTCCAATGCCTTGCCCACACCCGGTGTGACGTCGCCGGGTGTCATTATTGATAAGCTGGGCGAGACCCTGCAGGCTGCGCCGGCCCCTGTACCGGGCGACGCAACCACCCAGGTGCCCAACAGTTTTTCGTCGCCCCGCACCCAGTCAATTGTCGATCGGATCATGCAGGGCAATTTTATCCATCATCGCGACAGCGTGCTGGAGGTCGCGCAGGGCATGTTGCCGCTGGAACAACAGCGCGAAATGTTGCGACGCAACGACAGTATTTTGCTGAGCATGATCCCTTTTGTCGGGGCCGTCATTGACCTGACCAAAGGCAACATCGTCGAAGGGATGCGCGGGTTGATGATCGACACCGTGGGGGCTTTTGTAGGTGGGGCATTTGGAACCTTGAAACCGCTCGTCAAGTCCACTAAGGCTGTTGCTCCTTTCGGTGTCAAGGCGTTTCGCGTGCTGGAAAAGGGGGTTAGCGTGGTCAGTGGGTTCTTGAACCCACTGGATGGCACGGCAGACTTAATAGTCGCCGGCGGGAAAGGGCTCGTCGCGCTGCCTAAAGCGTTGGGCAGGGCACCGAACCCCTCAGGGCTTTTAAAGCTTGGCGTGGTGGAAGAAAAACTGCGCACTTGCCTGGGTGTATCAAACCCGTTGAAGGCGCCGCGCAATGCCCAGGAGCAGGCGGCTCAGCCTGTTGCTCATAACGGACACAATCATTCGATACCGGTGCACGCCGTACAGACCGATGGACATTGGTACGCGACCCATCCAAAGACCGGTTTGCCGACCGGCACGCCGCTGGACGGGTTTGAAGCACTGCCCGCATGACGACCTGAAACACTTCAGGCAGCGCCCTTGCCGTGTCACGTACGGGGGGCGCTTTCGATTAGTTGAGTCCCAATTTCCCACGCAGAGTGGACAAATCTTCCGCCAGTGTATTGACCGGGCCCACTAAAGCCTTACGGTCGTTTTCCTTGACTTTGTCGTAGGTCTCGAAGCCGCCATCCGGGGTCTTGTACTTGGCCAGGATCTTATCCACGGCGGCGAAGTTCTTATCGACCTTGACCAAAAAGGCCTTGTCTTGGCGGTCGATCTGGCCACGGAACAGGTCGACGATTTTCTTTGCACCGTCGATGTTGCCTTGGAAGTCGTACAGGTCGGTATGGCTGTAGCGGTCTTCCTCGCCGGAAATCTTGGTGGCGGCGACTTCTTCAAGCAGCGCTGCGGCGCCGCCAACGACTTTTTCCGGCGGGAAGGTCAGGCCGTCAACCCGGGTTTTCAGGTCCAGCACGTCCTTGTTGAGTTTATCGGTCAGGGCGTCGAGGCCCTGGGTGGTGTTCTCGGAGAACAGGCTGTACTCGATGCGGTGGAAACCGGTGAAGTCTTCGGCCTTCACGCCTTTCTCGTGATCGTCGACGCGTGAGTCAATGGACGCGTCGAGGTCGCTGAACAGCTCGGCGATCGGCTCGATGGACTCATAGTGCACACGAGTCGGCGCGTAGAGCTTCTTGGCGGTGGCCAGGTCGCCTTTATTGATGGCGTCAGTAAACACCTGGGTCTGGGTGACCAACTCACCGATTTCTTCGGTGACGTAGATTTTGTAATCCGACACCGGGCCCACCAGGTCCAACGGCGCAGTAGCGGCGAAGCTTGCCAGTGGCGAAAGGCTGATTAACAACAACGCGATAGACGACTTCTTCATGGGAGGCATTCCGCTGTGGTGTGTTTTAGGTCTTGGCAGGGGTGTGAGGGTGCGTTGCGGCGAGCAGCGTGCGACCGATGAAATCCTTGGGCCCGGTGACCCCCGGCAAGGTAAAGAAATACCCGCCACCCACTGGCTTGAGGTACTCCTCCAGCGGTTCGCCGTTGAGCCGGGTTTGCACGCTGATAAATCCTTTCTCCAGGTCAGCCTGGTAGCAGATGAACAACAAGCCCATGTCCAGTTGACCGTTTTTATTGACGCCGTTGGAGTAGTTGAACGGCCGCCGCAGGATCAGGTTGGCCTGGGTCTGCGGGGTACGCGGGTTGGCCAGGCGGATGTGGGCATCAAGCTTGGTCAACTTGCCTTGCGGGTCCTTGCTGTAGTCCGGAACCTGGGTTTCGTGCTGGCCGTCCATGGGCGCGCCCGTGGGTTTGATACGGCCGATGATGCTTTCCTGTTCTTGCAGCGGGGTGCGATCCCAGCGCTCGACAAAGTTACGGATGATGCGCACGGCCTGGTAACTACCATGGGCGGCCCAGGCCGGCTCGTCGCTGGTGGGCTGTACCCATACGATCTGGTCCATGGCCTTGCCATCGTTGGAGTTGGGGTTGGCCGAGCCATCGCGAAAGCCCAGGAAGTTGCGCGCACTCTGTGCCGGTTCGCCGGGCTTGGTCGGTGCCTGGGGCGGCACGCTGCCTTCTTGCTTCCAGCGCACCAGCAGCAGGTCTGGCAGGTTTTTGACGATGTCGCGCAGCGCGTGGATATTGGTGTCTGGGGTGTTGGAGCTGAACTGCAGGCTCAGGTCGCCGTGACACTGCGCCGGTTCCAGTGCATCGTTGGGAAAACCGACCATGCGACTCAGGCGCTTGGGCTTGGCGGCGGCAAGGCCGAAGCGTTCGTCGAACAACGACTCACCGACCGATACGGTAATGGTCAGGTTATCCGGCGTGACCACAGGGCCAAGGATGCCGGAATCGGTGGGCGGCAATTTCGGGTCGACCTGGGGCACGGTGCCGCCGGTCATCAGGAATGCGATGCGCTCGTTGAGGGTGCGGAACAGACGCTCCAGGTCTTCGCGGTCGCTGGCCAGTACATCGAACGCCACGACCATGCCGCAGGCCGGGCGCGGGGTGACGATGCCGCTTTGGTGCTTGCCGAAAAACGTCTGGTGGTCCTGGGTCTTGTCACTGCGCGGTGCGGTGGTGACTTGCTCGGCCGCTGCCGCCATTGCCGGGCAGGTCAGGCTGCTGCCGGCAATCGCAGCGCCGGTGGCCGCCATGCCCAACAGGACGCGGCGACGTTGGAGGTCAAACTGTTCTGTATCACTCATGTATGCGGTCGTCTTCACTGCAGGCCGGAAAGGCCAAGGGCGGGGTCGATTCCATCGAGTGCAACGGCCAGAGCCTTGGCCTTGTCGCCGATCTGCTTGCGCTGATCAGCTGTAACCTTGTCGTAGCCGGGGTAGCGGTCATTCACCTTGAGCCCTTCGAGTTCGGTGTCGAAGGCGTGGAGCGCGTTGTCGATAGCGGGCAACAGGTCGGCGGCGGACTTGACCAGCAACGGGCGCATCAGGTCGACCACCTTGCGCGCGACCTGCAGATTGGCGGCAAAGCCGTTCAAGTCGATGTGGCTGTAGCGTTCCTCTTCACCGCTCGCCGCCCGCACGTCCGCCAGGCTGTTGAGGTTGCGGACCACGATGCTCACCAGTTGCTCCGGGGGCAGGGACTGGGCCAGTAATTGCTGCTTGAGCGTGGTCACGTCGGTAACCAGGCGTTGGGCGACCGGCGCGAGGCCATCAAGGCTGTGTTGCTGGAACAGGCTGTATTCGAGGCGGTGGAAGCCGCTGAAGGCGGGGTCCTGCTCGCGCTGTTCAAAATAATCGGCGCGTGCATTGATCGCGTTATCCAATTCGGCCAGACGCTGAGACGCCGGCGCCAGGCGCTGATACGCCTCGCGCGCCGGTATATACGCCGCCTGGGCCTGGGCCAGGTCGCCGGCGGCGATGGCCTGTTGCAGGGCCGTCACGGCCTTGACCAGCGTGCCGCCTTGGCTGCTCAGGTACACGCGAAACTCCGATAACGGGCCGATAAAGGCCACCATCGACGGCTTGGCCTTGGCCTGGGCGTCAGACTCTGCCGTGGGCGTGACATGCAAGGTGCCGCGCGGGTTGCTCAGCAGGCCACAGGTAATGGCGTAGTCGCCGGGCAGCAGGTTGGCGTTGATCACTTGGCTCAGGCCCGGGGCGATGTTTTCCCGCTCTTCGACCACCAGCACGCCGTCGAGGATTTCCCACTCCACCGCGCGGTCGGAGCGATTGATGATGCGAAAGCTGGCATGCCCGGCCGGTACCGTCAGGGCGTTGGGTTCGCAGGCGTGGCCGTGGATGGTCACCGCGATTTCATTGTGGTTGGTCTGGCGCTTGCCGGCGGCCAATTGCGAGGCGTAGTAGAACAGGCCTCCGGCGGCGATCATCACCACCACCGAGCCGGCCACGCCCCAGCGCAGGGCGCGGGACGGCGGGGCCGATTGAGGGGTTGGGTTGGACAAGAGACGGTCCTTACTGGCTGGAAACGGAAGAGGTATTGGCTACGGGCTGGGTAGGGGCCGCGGGCAGGAAGAACATCACCAGGGCCACCACCAGGTAAATCAGATAGGCGCCCAGGGTGCTCACGGTCGGCGCCTCCTGGTAACCGAACATACCTGCCAGTACCGAACCGAGCGGGCTGTCCATGGGCAACGCAGCGCTGAAGTCGAATAGCACGGTCTGCCAGTGATTCCACACGCCGGCTTCATGCAGGGCTTGCACCGAATTGGCGAGAATGCCGGCCGCGACCACCAGGATGAACAGGCCGGTCCAGCGGAAAAACGCGCTGAGGTTCAGGCGCATACTGCCGGAATAAATCAGCAAGCCCACGACAATGGCCAGGGCCAGGCCAAGCAGGGCGCCCACCGGAGCGCCCGGACCTTCGCTTTGCTGGAACACGGCCAACAGGAAGAACACCGTCTCCAGCCCTTCGCGGGCCACGGCGAAAAACACCATGGCGATCAGGGCGAACACCTGGTGCCTGGAGCCGGCCAACGCATGGTCGAGGGATTCATGCAGCGAGTGTTTAATCGAGCGCGCCACTTTGCGCATCCAGAACACCATGGAACTGAGGATGCCCACGGCCACCAGACCGACGACACCTTCAAACAATTCCTGCTGCTTTTGCGGGAATTCCGCACTGACCAACTCCAGGCCGCCGCCCACCAGCAGCGCCAGCGCTGCCGCCAGGAATACGCCGATCCACACCGCAGGCATCCACTGGCCACGCCCGGTCTGTTGCAGGTAACTGGCGATAATGCCAACGATTAATGCCGCTTCAATGCCTTCGCGCAGCATGATTAAAAAAGGAACGAGCATCGGGCACCCGGGCACAACTAGTTAGGGAGCTAAGTTGTAACATAATGATACTCATTGCTAAACAAGAAATATTGACCTTTGCTGAACGTGGGCTGAACGGTGGTGGCGAAGCGCAACCGCCTTTATGATGCAGACCACCCAGACTGCAGCCGGACAGTTCAACGCCCCATGTCGGAAAAAGACACTATCTCCATCCACCTTGTGCGCGAAGCGCTGTTGCACAGTTGCGCGCCGGGAGCGGCCACCGTTGAGGCATTGAGCAAAGTCGGGATTGACCCGACGTTGCTTGAGCAGCCCGACGCTCGCGTGGCGGCCACGGCCTATGCACGCCTGTGGCGCTTGCTGGCGCGGCGCAGGGACGATGAGTTTTTTGGTATGGACCCACGCACACTCAAGTCCGGTAGCCTGGCGTTCCTGTGTCGCGCCTCCATGGCGCAACCCAGCCTGGCGGCCGGCCTGGAAACCGGCTTGGGGTTTCTCTCGTTGATGCTTGAGCATCTGCCGGCCCAACTGGTTCGCCAACAGAGTCTGGCGGAGATCGTCCTGCTAGAACCTGGTGAGCCAAAACGCGCTTTTACCTATTTCACCTATTGGATGATCGTCCACGGCGTCGCCTGCTGGCTGGCGGGGCGGCGCATTCCGATCCTTGCCATTGAACTGCGTTGCGCGCAGCCGGACTTCTGTGACGATTACCGGGTGATGTTTTCTGACAACCTGCGCTTTGATCGACCCCGCACCCGCATGATCTTTTCAGCCGACTGTCTCGATCTGCCGATCAAACGCAGCCCCGAAGAACTCAAGCGCTTCCTTGCCCATGCGCCGGCCAACATCCTGGTCAAATACCGCGATCCCGAAAGCCTCGCCACCCGCATCAAGCACGACCTGCGCCAAATGCCGCCCGATACCTGGCCTGAAACCGAAGGCCTTGCGGCCAGCTTGTGCATTTCCGCGTCCACACTGCGCCGCCGGCTGGCAGAGGAGGGGCAGACTTATCAGGGCCTCAAAGACGGTATACGCAAGGAGCTGGCGATTGTGTGGCTGGCTGAACCGCAGATCAGTTTTGCCGAGATTGCGTCGCGGTTGGGGTTTGCCGATACCAGTTCGTTCTACAAGGCGTTCCGCAAGTGGTCCGGGTCCAATCCGGGGCACTTGCGCAGCCTGATTCTGCGCGACGCGAGCTGAGTCGGCGGCATTTAGCGTAGCGAAAGGTCTGGCTTGCGCCTCGTCTTTTTCCTATGGAGCCAGCGCAGATCTTCTCTCAGTCTGGAACCCCTTATTGAACGCTGGGTGATGGACGTGTTATCAAAAGTTCTTGGAGCAATACCTCTTCCCTCTTCAGCGCGTTTCGGTCCCCCACCTTTTGTTACCCCTCCGGAGGTCTTGTCATCGTGGGTTGCCGGGGCGGATCCCGCGCAACACAGATTCACCCAAGGCGAGGCGGACGCGATTGACCGGCAAGCCTGGTTGACCGTGTTGGAGCGCGGTGTGCTCGATAAGGCTGACTATGCCTTCGTCGACCTGGCGAACCTGCGGTTCAACCTGGCACCCCGTCCTGGCGCTGTCGACAAAGACATCACCGCGCTGGCGTTTCTGCAACAAAGTTTTCCAGGGCTGAGTGGTGAAAACCTGCCGCAAACGGCCGCGCAGGTGCGTAACCTGATCAATTGGCAGCGTCTTGGGCTACCATCGAGCCCCGCCTTGGGCAACTACACCTGGGCAACTGCGCAGGCACCGGAGCCAGGCCACCCAAGCCTGAGCCTTGACGAACGCCAACGCTTGGTCGAGGCGTTAAGAACCTATGTCGGCGACGGCATCCTCACCAGCATGAACGTGACCACGCAAAACATGGATGATCAGATCACTCGGCATCTGAGTAGCCATGCACCGCTCAATCGCTATCGGCAGAACACATTGCTGGCTGCCATTGGGCGTGATCCTGCCGGGTTTTCAAACGACCAGCGCAACCAACTGCTGCTGACTGCCCTGATGTTGAGCATTGACCCCGAGCTGGGGCAGCGTAGAAACCATATCGCAGGTTATGACCTGTACTCACCGGCTAACGCCGGGCGTACCCTGGCAGAAGTCAAGGGCGACTTGAAGGCGCATCTGGTGCGCAATAAGGGCGTGCGGCCCGAGGCGGTGGATGCCACTGTGCATATCATGCTGGCCAGTGTTGCTCCAGAGTTTGTGCTGCCAGACACGCCGGGTACGTTGCGCATCGGCTCTCCTGCCTGGGTGGTGCTCAGGAAAACTGTCGCGTTGCTGGAGGAGTCAGCAGAGGGCTCCAGCCGCACCCTCACCTATGATCAGGTGCTGGAGCGTGCCATCCTCCAGGCGCTGACGCCGGAGCAAGTGGTGTTGTTTCATGCCATCGAAACAGAACCGCTGCTTGATTGGGCAACGATGCACGGGGTCATTGCTCGGCGAGCTGACGATCCGTACACCACCCAAGACCTGCAAGTCGCGGCGACAAAATACAACGACTATATCGAGAGCTCTCATCAGGCCCTTGTAACACTGAGCACCCCGATAAAAGACCGGCGAGCGCGAGCACAGGCTGACCTCGAACGCGTGCTTCCCGGGCACGATCTGAACGAACCGATGCATACCGTGGCGTACCGGTTTCCCCAGTTGCTGTCTAATATGGTGCCCGGGTTACCCTGGTTGCAGCGCAATCTCGGCTTTAAGGAAAGCCTGGTTGACCTACACATGAGCGGCAATCTCAAGTACGGTAAATTTGCCTCGACCAGGCTTAAGGATATGACTGGCGCCACGCTGTTCAAAGATGAATATGACCCCAGGCTGGCTTCCCTGCGGGTGCACTTCACGAGGTTGAAACATTCCGGGCAATCCCTTGCTCAGGCCATCAAGGGTGACACCGAGCGCTTTCAAAAGGCCGTCTCCACGGGCCTGAAAGACATTCTCAGCAAAATGCCCTACGCGGACCGGCAGGTACTGGCCACTCAGGAACTGACCTTTTATCAAGTCGAGGCCGAGTCCATTAATGGCGCAGGCACTCGCATCACAGATGCCGATGAGCAACTCCAGGCGGTGAGGGGGCGCTATGGCTTCCTGATCGGCGTCGGGCAGGGCAAAGATGCCAAGTGTTATGAGTTTTTCCCCATGAGCGGCACCTATGTCGAACGGCACGACTTCAAGGCGATGCTGGCCAACGGCGAGGCAATCGTCCCGCGGTTGTGGGTGACCCGTATGAAGTCCCACGTGGACGGTCCACGGGCGGGGGCGTCCGAGGTACAGATCAGGGCATTGCGCGAAACACTGCCGGCGGCGACATCTTCACAAACGCTGGCACCGCTTGGTTTTTTTTCGGAGCGGGCCAATGCGATTGCTGACTACGTAGCCCAACGCAATCTGGTGCTGGATCCCGAACAACTCCTCACTACCGCAATGGGGCAAACGGCCTCGGAGCGTTTCCAGGATCAGGTCAAACGGGTCAGTAAAACACTTGTAAATACATTGATTCCCTTCAAGGCTTGCTACGACGACATTGTCTCCGGGCACGTCAAAAAAGACCTGAGAGCGTTGACAGGGTGCGCCACCGACGTTGCGGTAGCCATTACTGTCGTCGCAGGAGGTGCAGCGGAGGGGGCTGCAGCGTTCGATAAGGCGCAAACCGGCTTTTCCAGGCTGGCGGCGGCTACCCGGGCGGTGGGGACAGTCACCAACGGTTTGCTCAATCCATTCGCCGGCCTCTCTGAACCTCTGCTCAAAGCCGCCAATTGGGTAGGAAGCCGCCTGTATCGGCTTGGAGAGAAGTCCCAGAGCGTGGTGCGCGCCGCTTGGAAAGCGCAACTCGAAGAACAACGGGTCGGGCGCGTTCGGCAAATGCGCCGCGACTCGCTAAAAAGCACAGAAAAGCCGCAGGAAGAGCGCCCGGTGGCGACGCAACCGAACGACGGCAAAGTCAAGCCAGGGCCGATAGCCACACGCGCAGAGGTCAAGGAACTCATCGAGCGTTCGCAGCCGCTGATGGTGTCCAAGGTGGACGATGCACTTAAAGCGATAGCAGATCCTGCGCTGACTGCAGACGTGGACTTTGTGCTCAAGAGCTTCCAGGGCATGTCACCTGTTCAGGCACGAAAACTGATGACCTCTCGACTTTCGCGGCTCAAGACCAACGCTCAAGCGCTGACTGCCAGAAACGTGAAGTTCATGCGCTCCCAGGACCATCAATGGGTTGCGCAGGTCATCCCTGAAGATTTCAAGGTCGACAAGACGGGAAAATTCATGGAGGTCAACATCGATGGTGCCAAGCACTATTACCAGCATTTCGGCTCCCAGGAAGGCGCTATGAGCAACGCGTTGATTCATGAACTGGACCACCTGCCAGGCCCCGTGAGCCAAGGTACGCTTGATTTCGCCTACCTCACGCGGTTGAGAAAAAACGAAGAAAATGCCGCAGGCTTGCTCAACCTGGCTCAAGGGCATACCGACCCTGGAGTGTTGGTCCTGCCAGGTGCAGATGCACCAAACCTGGTGAGCAAGACAGGCGTCAACATGTTTGGCTCGCGCGCCGGTAGCCTCAACGCGGATTCCACGATGACCAGTGTTGCCCTGCTGTCTCAGCTCAAGACAGACCCCAAATTGTTCAAGCAGAACCGCGCGATGATTGAAGCCGCGCAGGCGGCTTTCGGGGAATTACCGATCACCGATCAGGTACCCATAAAAATCGTCAGCAAACGCTCTGCGCGCGCCCCCGCGCCAGGGTTGATCTACGCGATAGAGCAGGGCTCCAGGAAGCTGATCGGAGTTTATCGATTAATGCAGCAGCCTCCCGGTACCGTGCTTCCCGAGCGCCCGCCCACGCACCAGCCGGCACGTGACCAGGCGTTCAAGGCCTATGTGCAAGAGCACTTGGTATTTTGAAAAAAGTTCTTTTTAGAATGGGCGGCCAGGACGGCACCTGACTTGCGTGAAAGTGGCGTTACAGGCGGGATTAGGAAATAACTGACAGCGCCCTTCGCTTGAGTATGACAGACCCTGCCTTATTGTTTTTAGGAAGTGGCTGGCATATCCGAAGTAAAAAATCGTGCACAGTTTTGACGGTGATCCTACGCGGCCGCTACAGAGGCTTTTGGGTAGAGGGGTCACAGTACTTAACTGTGAGGGCGTTGCTATAGCTGAATGAGCACGTGGTGTGATGACCTTCATGCGTTAAGTTTTCAATCCATAATGTGATGGTGAACTTATGAAGCGTTTAATTGCGTTACCCTTTAGTGCGTTGATGGTGGTGTCTGTTCAGGTGTCTGCGCTTTGCTTGAATATTTCAGAAAACTTTAGTGGGATAATAGGGGCAGATAACGAAACTACAGCGCATGGGCCGTTCACAATAGGCGGTAATAACGGCTGTTCCGCAGCCAATATTGAAGCAATGGTGTCTGCAGGCGGGGCGGGGAGGGCGCCCCAGATTTCTATTGAGCGAGAAGTCGGCTCTTCTTGGACAAAGGTAGCGGCTAATCCTCTGTCACCTCGCGTGTCCTGGCTGGGGCCTTTTGGCACATATCGAATCCGAGTGCATAACCCTGACGCCGTATCCAAGACCTATTCAGGAACCGTAAGATACGGGCGCTGAGCGGTAAGAGAAGCAGTGTGTCAGGTCCTCTGGCACACTGCAGTCTGTGCAGACTGACTCTAAATCAAGCACGTTCTTCCACTGATAAATCATTTTTTGAGGAGCCCGAAAAATACGCAAGCGCATTAATCGCGCGATTGGCGTCAACCATGCCCTGTATATACTCCGGAATTCCCTGTGAGCGCCCTACATCCGGGTTGCTTTTCACAAACGCGAGGTAGTCAGCCAACTTTTCATCAAACAAGGCTATCGCATTGAATTTCACGTGCGTGTTTGTTTGCTTTCCATTGACGTCAGATGCACCATCTCCGGATATGAATATTAGGAAAGCCTGTGTATCGATGATTTTACTGTCGTACAGTCTCCTTCCGACCGTCTTAAGTTCATCTGTGCTTATAGAAGTCATATCATAGTTTTTTAAAAAATCTTTCAGCTCTGCAATGTCGTCTTGCTGCCACATGCGCAGCTCATCAACGGCTTTGGACTCTTCAGTAAAAGTAAATGTGTTCGTCGTTTTCTCTGGATTTTTGATAACAAAAGCATCTGTCTGTTTGGAAAGTGTATTGGGGATTACCAATCTCATATCCATGCTCGTCTCCTTATAGGATAAAAGGTTCACCCTGCTATCGACCTCTTGCGACAGATATTTAACCTGTTTGAATATTTGGGAAGCGTCTTTCAGACAAGTATTACATGTAAGCCAAATTGATTGATCCGCTAATGCCAGGGTAAAAAAAGCCCCGCGACCGAATGGACCGCAGGGCTAAAAATTGGCTGGATGCGACCAACCAAAGGAGCTCTTTACATCACTTGCTGCTAGCCACCACCGTATCCGGCTGCCAGCCACCACCCAACGCCTTGTAGATCGCCACAATGCCGCGATACAGGTCGACTTCGGCCTGGGCCTGGGCGTCTTCGGCGGCCAGGCGTTCGCGCTGGGCGTCGAGCAGGACCAGGAAGTCCACGGTGCCTTCGCGGTAGCGGATCGCCGCAAGGTCGGCGGCGGCGCGGCTGGATTCGCTTTGGCGGATCAGCGAGACCAGGCGTTGCTGGCGCTTGCCGTAATCGCTGAAGGCGTTCTCGGACTCTTCCAATGCCAGCAACACTTGCTGTTCATAGGTCGCCAACGCGCCATCGGCTTCGGCATTCGCGCCACGCAAACGCGCGCGTACGCTGCCCAGGTCAAACGCGGCCCAAGTGATGCTCGGCCCCAGAGACCAGGCATTCGCGGCGGCCGAGCCGATCTGCGAACCGCGCCCGGCGGTGAAGCCGAGGAAACCGCTGAGGCTCACCCGTGGGAACAGGTCGGCCTTGGCCACGCCGATACGTGCGGTGGCGGCGGCCAGTTTGCGTTCGGCGCTGAGGATGTCCGGGCGTCGTTGCAGCAGTTGCCCCGGGTCGCCAATCGGCAACGCCTTGGCAATCGCTGGCAGGTCTTTCGGGCTCAGGTCCACGCTCAGTTTGTCGGGGCGCTGGCCGAGGAGGGTGGCGATGCGGTTGCGCTCGCGCACTTGTTCGGCCTGCAGTTGCGGCACGCTGGCTTCAACTGCTGCCAGGCGCGCGTCGGCACGTTCCACGTCGAGCTGATCACCGACGCCGGCATCACGCAGGCTGACGGTGATGGTGCGCGATTCCTGCTGGTTCTTCAGGTTGTCCAGGGCAATGCGTTCACGCAGTTGCGCTCCACGCAGTTGACCGTAGGCATCCACCAGTTCGGCAATCATGGTGACTTGCAGCTGGTACAGGTCGGCTTCGGCCACCTGTTGGTCGGCGTCGCTGGCTTCCAGGTTGCGGCGGATGCGCCCGAACAAATCCACTTCCCAGGCCATGTCCAGGCCCAGGTCGTAGCGCTCGCTGTTGACACGCTTGGTGGTCTGCCCGGGAATCTGGCCCTTGCCCACATCGCTGCTGGCGCGAGAGGTGACCACCGGCATGATGTCGTTGGCCGCGTCATCACGGATAGCCCGTGCCGCCCGCAGGCGGGCAAAGGCTACGCGCAAATCACGGTTGCCGCTCAGCGACTGGGTTACCAGCTGGTTGAGCGTGGGGTCTTCGAACTGCTGCCACCAGATGCCTTCGTACTTGGCATGGTCGTAGCTTTTGCTGTCGGCGGCGGCCGTGATATTGGCCGCCTCCAGTGGCTGGGTCTTGTAGTCCGGGCCTACGGCACAGGCGGCGAGCGCCAGCACCAACAGGCTCGGCAGGAATACTTTCACACTCATTGCTGTGTCTCCAGCTTCAAGGCCTTGGCCGCTTTGCGCGCTTCACTGCGCTCGACATAGCGACGGATCAGTACGTAGAACACTGGTGTCAGCAACAGACCGAAGAAGGTCACACCGATCATCCCGGAGAACACCGCCACGCCCATGGCATGGCGCATCTCGGCGCCGGCACCGCTGGACAGCACCAACGGCACCACACCCATGATGAACGCGAACGAGGTCATCAGGATCGGCCGCAGACGCAGGCGGCAGGCTTCCAGTACTGCGGCGAGCGGGTCGAGGCCTTCCTGCTGTTTATCCTTGGCGAACTCGACGATCAGAATCGCGTTCTTGCACGCCAGGCCCACCAGTACAATCAGGCCGATCTGGGTGAAGATGTTGTTGTCGCCGCCCGAGATGATCACCCCGGTAATGGCCGACAGCAGTGTCATCGGTACGATCAGGATCACCGCCAGCGGCAGGCTCCAGCTTTCGTATTGGGCGGCGAGCACCAGGAACGCCAGCAGTACGCAGAGCGGGAATACGAACAGCGCGGTATTGCCCGAGAGGATTTGCTGATAGGTCAGGTCGGTCCACTCGTAGGTCATGCCGTTGGGCAGTTCATCTTTGAGCAGCTTTTCAATCGCGGCCTGGGCCTGGCCAGAGCTGTAGCCCGGCGCGGCGTTGCCGTTGATTTCGGCGGTGATGAAGCCGTTGTAGTGCATCACACGGTCCGGGCCCGAGGTGTCGCTGACCTTGATAAAGGTCGCCAGCGGGATCATCTCGCCTCTGTTATTGCGCACTTTCAATTGGCCGATCTGGTCGGAGTCCTGGCGGAACTGCTGCTCGGCCTGCACGTTGACCTGATAGGTACGCCCGAAGCGGTTGAAGTCGTTGGCATACAACGAACCCAGATAGACCTGCAGCGTGTCGAAGATGTCGCTGATCGCCACGCCGTGGGTCTTGGCCTTTTCGCGATCGATGGCGGCGTCGACTTGCGGCACGTTCACGGTGTAGCTGGTGAACAGGCCGAACAGTTCAGGCACGCCGTGGCTCTTGGCGATCACGTTCTGCACTTCTTTATACAGCTCGTCATAGCCGAGGTTGCCACGGTCTTCGATCTGCAGGCGGAACCCGCCGATGGTGCCCAGGCCTTGTACCGGCGGCGGCGGGAAGATCGCCATGTAGGCCTCTTCGATATTGGCGTATTGGCCGTTCAGTGCACCAGCAATCGCACCGGCGGACATGCTCGGGTCTTTACGCTCATCGAACGGCTTCAAGGTCACGAACACGATGCCGCTGTTCGGGCTGTTGGTGAACCCGTTGATCGACAGGCCCGGGAAGGCAATTGCAGCTTCCACGCCGGGTTGTTTCAGGGCGATCTCCGACATGCGCTTCATCACGTTTTCGGTGCGGTCCAGGCTTGCGGCGTCGGGCAGTTGGGCGAAGGCCACCAGGTATTGCTTGTCCTGGGCCGGTACGAAACCGGTCGGCGTGTGGGCAAAGCCGAAGAACGTCAGCACCATCAAACCTGCGTAGACGAACAAGGCAATGCCGCTGCCGCGAATCACTCGGCGTACGGTGCCTACGTAGCCATGGCTGGCCTTTTCGAAAAAGCGGTTGAAAGGACGGAACAGCCAGCCCCCGAAGACCTTGTCGAGGAACTTGGAGAAACGGTCCTTCGGCGCGTCGTGGCCGCGCAGCAGCACAGCGGCCAGGGCAGGGGACAGGGTCAGGGAGTTGAACGCCGAGATCACGGTTGAGATCGCGATGGTCAAGGCGAACTGCTTGTAGAACTGCCCGGTCAAGCCACTGATAAAGGCGGCCGGAATGAACACCGCACACAGCACCAGCGCCGTGGCGATGATGGGGCCGGTCACTTCACTCATGGCTTTTTCGGTCGCCGGGAACGGCTCAAGCCCCAACTCGATATTACGCTCGACGTTTTCCACCACCACGATGGCGTCATCCACCACGATACCGATGGCCAGCACCAGGCCAAACAATGACAGGGCGTTGAGCGAGAACCCGAACAGGTGCATCACCGCAAAGGTACCGATCAAGGATACCGGCACCGCCACCAATGGAATGATCGAGGCGCGCCAGGTCTGCAGGAACAGAATCACCACCAGCACCACGAGGATCAGTGCTTCAAACAGGGTATGCACCACCGCTTCGATGGAGCCGCGCACAAAGATGGTCGGGTCATAGGCGATGCGATAATCCATGCCCGCCGGGAAGCTCTTTTTCAGCTCGGCCATCTTGCTGCGCACATCGTTGGAGATGTCGATGGCATTGGAGCCGGGACGCTGGAAAATCGGAATCGCAACGGCCGGCTGGTTATCGATCAACGAGCGCAGCGCGTATTGGCTGGAGCCCAGTTCGACCCTGGCGATGTCCTTGAGGCGGGTGATTTCACCGTTGGCGCCGGCGCGAATCACGATGTTCTCGAACTCTTCTTCAGTGACCAGGCGGCCCTGGGTATTGACCGACAACTGGAAGCTGGTGTCACTCGGCGCAGGCTGTGCGCCCAGGGCACCGGCTGCCACCTGGCGGTTCTGCTCGCGGATCGCCGTGACCACATCGGTGGCGGTCAGGTTGCGCGAAGCGGTTTTGTTCGGGTCCAGCCACACGCGCAGTGAGTAGTCGCCCATGCCGAACAACTGCACGTCACCGACGCCGCCCAGGCGGGCCAGTTCATCCTTGATATTGAGGATCGCGTAGTTGGACAGGTACAGCATGTCATAACGCTGATCCGGGGAGGTCAAGTGCACCACCATGGTCAGGTCGGGGGAGGCCTTGTCCACGGTAATACCGATGCGCGTCACTTCCTCCGGCAGCTTGGGCTGGGTGCGCGTCACACGGTTTTGCACCTGCACCTGCGCGTTGTCCAGGTCGGTGCCCAGGGCGAAGGTGATGGTCAGGGTCAGCTTGCCGTCGGCGGTGGATTGCGAGGACATGTACAGCATGTTCTCGACGCCAGTGATGGCTTGCTCCAACGGCGCGGCCACGGTTTCACCGATGACTTTGGGGTTGGCGCCCGGGAAGTTGGCGCGCACCACCACGGTCGGCGGCACCACTTCCGGGTATTCGCTGATCGGCAGTTGGAACAGCGAGATTGCACCGGCAATCAGGATCAACAGCGACAGCACCGCTGCGAAGATCGGCCGTGAAATGAAGAACTTGGAAAAATTCATCTTGAGTCGTATCCCTTAACCGCGTGGAGTCGCGACGCTTGCGAGCTTGGGCGCGGGTTTTTCCGGCGCCACTTGCTCCAGGTTGCTGGCTTCAAGCGCTTGTCGTTGTTGGGCCAAGGCGGCGAGGGTTTCCTTGCTGGCCATCGGAATGGTTTCCGGTGCGACCGGCGAGCCAGGGCGCACGCGTTGCAGGCCCTTGACGATCACGGTGTCATCCTTGGTCAGGCCGCTGCGCACGATGCGCAAGCCTTCGATTTTCGGCCCCAGTTCCACCGCGCGATAAGCCGGCTTGTCGCCGTCCATCACCAGCACGAATTTCTTGCCCAGGTCAGTGCCGACGGCTTCGTCGTTGATCAACACCGCCGAATAGGTGCCGCTGCCGACCAGCTTCAAGCGCGCATACAGGCCGGGGGTGTATTCGCCCTTGCTGTTGTCGAACACCGCACGGCCACGGATGGTGCCGGTGGCCGGGTTGACCTGGTTGTCGACGAAGTTCATCTGGCCCAGGTGTGGGTTGCCGGTTTCGTTGGACAGGCCCAGGTACACAGGGGTGGTTGCACCACGCCGGCCTTCGCGGGCCAGTCCGGTGTACTTGAGGAACACGCGCTCATCGGCATCGAAGTAGGCGTAGACCTTGTCGGTGGAGACCACACTGGTGAGCGCAGTGGTATCGGCGGTTACCAGGTTGCCGGCGGTGATTTCGGCACGGCTCACGCGGCCACTGATGGGCGAGGTCACGCGGGTGAAGCTCAGGTTCAGCTTGGCCAGGTCCAACTGCGCCTGGATCCCGGCCATGGCGGCGCGGGCTTCCTGGGCGGCGGTGGTGCGCGAGTCGGCCAGTTCGGCGGAGATCGCATTGCTCTGGCGCAGGCGTTCGCCGCGTTGCGCTTCGTTTTCGCTGCGGGTGGCGGCGGCTTTGGTCTGAGCCAGTTGGGCCTCCAGGCGGCGCACTTCGGCCTGGAACGGGCGCGGGTCGATCTGGAACAGCAGGTCGCCTTTCTTGACCAAAGCGCCTTCAGTAAAAGCGACTTGGTCAATCTGGCCGGAAACCCGCGGACGAATCTGTACGGTTTCCGGCGCTTCAAGGCGCCCGGTGAACTCGTCCCACTCGTTGACCGGTTGTTCCAGCACCTTGGCCACGCTGACCTTGGCAGGTGGCATGGCGGCCGCTTGTTCCGGGGTCTTGCCGCACGCGCTCATCACCAGCACGGCCAAGATCGCCAAGGGGAAGCGCAAATGTTTGAGTGACTGTTCCATGAGGTGCATCCGCCAATGTATTTGAGATGGGCGGATCATGCGCGGGGAGGTGCTAGGTCACGAATCGAATGAAGCGAAGGTAACTATCATTCGGAATGATATAAGCGCGGAGTCAGCCCTCTAGCATGGGGGTTTTGTTAGGGAGCTATCAATGTGATTGATGACAAAAGACTGTTGCTGAAGGTGCAAGGAACTTTCCCAGCAATCCGTGGGAGCATCACGGCGCCTCAAACGCGTCGCCCAGAAAGTCGATCAAGGACCGCACCGACGGCATCAGCCCACGCCTGGAGGGGAACACGGCGGTGATCACGCCTTCAGCGGGTTGCCATTCAGGCAATACGGCAATCAGGCGTCCGTCGGCCAGTTCGTCTTTCACGACAACCTGCGGCAGGTTGGCGATGCCCACGCCCGCCAATGCTGCGTTCTTCAGGGTCGACATATCATCACTGACCAGGCGTGGCGTGTGTGCGACCTGGGCCGTCGCGCCGTCCGGCCCGGTCAGGTCCCACAGGTATTGAAGCAACGGGTTGCCCCAATGGATAGTCGCCAGCCCGGCAAGGTCAGCCGGTAGCGAGGGCAGGGGAGCGTCCTGCAGAAAAGTCGTGCTCGCCACCAGTACCTGAGGACTTTTAGCCAGGACCTTCATGACCAGCTCACTGCTTTCCAGCGGTGGGAAACACAGGTTCAAGGCCATGTCATAGCCTTCGCTGATGATGTCGACCTTGCGGTTGAAGCTCTTCACGTTCAGTTCGACGCTGGCGCATTGCGCCATGAATTGGGCGAGCATCGGCGCCACCCAGTAGTTGAGCAATGCGGTGGTGCAGCTCAGGCGGATCACGCCCCGCGGCTCTGATTTGTTGAAGGCAATCACATCTTCCGCTGACTCGGCTTCGGCAATCATCGCCACGCAATGGCGGTAATAGGCATGGCCGATATCGGTCACCTGGAATTGGCGCGTCGAACGCTGTATCAGCCGTGCCCCCAGCCTCGCTTCAAGCTGGCTGACTCTGCGGCTCAAGGTCGATTTGGGCAGGTTCAGCGCACGGCCCGCCGCCGCAAAGCCGCCGTGCTCGACCACCTTGGCGTAGAGGAAGAGTTCGTTGAGGTCGAACATGGGCAGTGTTCCATTTTTGAGATGCCCAAGCTTAATCCAAATCAGCCCTCACGTTGAGCGAATGTCAGCGCACTACTGATCAGTGCGTCAGTTCAGCGTATGACTGATATCCCGCAGGCGCGCGTCGCTCAGGTTGCCGGTGGATGCCAACAGGTGCAACTGGGCCATCAGGATCGCATAACGTTGTTGGGCCAGGCGTTGCTGGGTATCGGTGACTTTTTGTTGGGCATCCAGCACGTCGGTGTTGATGCGGGAACCGGCTTCGAAGCCGTGGGTCACGGCGGCAAGGTTGATCTGGCTGGAGTTCAAGGCCTGCTTGAGTGCCTGGTATTGGCTCATGCCGTTGGTGACTTGCAGGTAAGCCTGGCGCGCCTTCAGCCCGGCGTTGCGACGTGCATCTTCGACTTCGTCCGCCGCCTTGCTTTGCAGTGCATGGGCTTCGCGCACGCGACTGCTGGTGCGGCCACCGCTGTAGAGGGGAACGCTCAGTTTGACCCCGACCACGGTCTGGTTATAGCGGTTTTCCGGCAACGTCACATCGTAGACATCACCGCCGACAGAGGCGAAGCGGCCATGGGCGGCGATCAGATCCAGGGTCGGCAAATGGCCGGCCCGTTCTTTATCGATGTCCATTTCGGCCAGGCGCTGGGCAATCTGCGCCGCCTGTACGGCAAGGTTGCCTTGTTGCGCGGTCGTGGCCCAATCATCGATGGCAGCGGGCACCGGGGCACTGAACTGCGGCTCTTTGCCTGACCACGGGCCTGCCTGTGCGGCAGTTAATTGGGTGAGCGTTTCGTTGGCAATGTCCAGTGCGCCACGGGCGGCCACCTGTTCGGCGAATGCCTGGTCGTACTTGGCCTGCACCTGGGCGAGCGCATTAGCAGTGGTAGCGCCGTCGGCCAGCAGTCGCTGGCTGCGCGTCTGGCTCTCGCGCAAGGTTTGTAGCTGTTGCGTGCGGGTTTTCAACAGTTCCTGATTGAGCAGTACGTCGAAATAAGCGCGGGCGACGCGCAGCATCAGCGCTTGGCGCGCCTGTTCGGTGTGCAGTTCACTGGCGCTGATCAACAGTTTGCTTTGGTCGTGGGCGATCACATTCTGCCAACGCAGCAGCGGCTGTGTGAGGACCACGGCGTAGGCGTTGGTGTTATTGCGATTGCGATGATAGTCGGACGAATCCTCGGCATCGACCCAGGCCGCGCCGCCGGTGACAGACAGGTCCGGTAGCAGGTTGGCACGGCTTTGCGGTTCCTTTTCTGCCGTGGACAATTGCTGGGCCTGGGCGGCGGCGATCTGCATGTCGTGGGTCAACGCCTTCTGGTACAGGTGGTACAAGTCATCTGCCAATACCTGAGTGGGCGCGCAGGCGAGTGCCAGCCAATACAGCGGCATGAGCAGCGGGGTGGTGTTCAGATGCAGGCCTGGAATACGCAAGGGGTGTGCTCCACTGAAAGATTTATCGACTGATGTGGCTTCTGCGCATCATCAGCACCATGGGAATCCCGATGGCCATCACCGCTCCCAAGGTGCCGAACAGCATGCTGAACGCCAGCATTTGCCCTTGTTCGCGCGCTTGCAGGTAAGGCATCAGGGCCAGGGCTTGTTGATGGCTCGCCAAGCCCAGGGAAAGAAACAACGGGTCGGTTTCCACACCTCCCCAACCACTGGCCACCAGGCTCGATTCGGTGACATGCTCGGAGAGCAGGCGGTAGCGTTCCCACGAGAACCGTGTGAGCAAGGTGGCTGCGATGGCGATGCCCACGCTGCCCCCCAGCTGGCGCATCAGGTTGAGTACGCCTGAGGCGCCGGAGATCAATGTCAGCGGCAGGCGACGCATCGCCAGGTTGGTCAGCGGCACGAAGATCATGCCCAGCCCCAGGCCGCGGATCACCAAGGGCCAGTACAGCGAGTCGGGGTTACTGTCGAGGGTGAACTGGGTGTGCAGGAACATCGCATAGCAGTACATGACAATGCCCAGGGTGACGAACACGCGCTCGTCGATCTTGTTTTCCTGGGACAGCTTGCCGATCACCAAGGTGCTGATGGCGCTGGCCACCGCCCCGGGGAAAATCACCAACCCGCTCTGGTAAGCGCTCTGCGCCAGCAGGGTCTGCAAGAACAGCGGCACCATGAACAACGTGCTGTACAGCCCGAAGCCCACGCAGAAGGCGCAGATGCACCCCATCAGGAACTCGCGGTTCTGGAACAGCGCGACGTTGACGATCGGGTTGGCCACACGCCGCTCCCACCAGAAGAAACCCACCAGGCTGAAGCTGCTGAGCAACAGGCAGGCCACGGTCCAGTTGGACGCCATCCAGTCCCAGTGCTCGCCGCGCTCCAGCAGGATCTGCAGGCTGCCCACGCCCAGGGCCAGCAAACAAAAGCCGCTGTAGTCGACACTGGAAGGTTTTTGTTCGTTGGGCGAGTCGTTGATGTACAGCCAGCACAACAACAAGGCCACGGCACCGATCGGCAAGTTGATCAAGAAGATCCAATGCCATGACAACGTGTCGATCAGGTAGCCGCCGACGGTCGGACCCAAGGTGGGCCCCATCATCACGCCCACGCCGTAAAGCGCCATGCCGCTGCTGACCTTTTCCTTGGGGAACACGTCGTAGATGATTGCCTGGGAAATCCCCAGCAACCCGCCGCCCGCCAGGCCTTGCAGCACCCGGAACGCGACCAGTTGCCAAAGTTCGGCAGACATCGCGCAGCCCAACGATGCCAGCACGAACAGCGCGGTAGAGACCAGGTAATAAGTCCGCCGGCCGAACCACGCCGACAGCCAGCCACTGACCGGCAGAATCACCACGTTGGCCACCACATAACCGGTGGAGACCCAGGAGATTTCATCCACCGACGCCCCGTAGGTGCCCATCAGGCTGGGAATCGCTACGTTGACGATGGTGACATCGAGCAGCTCCATCATCGACACCAGCGTGACGGTCAGCGCAATCAGATAGGGCGACTTCATAGCGTGTGGCCGGCGTCGTCAGGTGCGGCCACTTCGACAAACGCGCTCATGCCCGGGCTCAACAGCGGCTTGTAGTCATCCGGCACATCGTGGAGCGTGATGTGCACCTGCACGCGCTGCACCACCTTGGTGAAGTTGCCCGTGGCATTCTCCTGGGGCAGCAATGAGAACTTGGCTCCGGTGGCCGGTGCCAGGCTTTCGACGACGCCGTCGAAGGCGTGCCCGGGGAAGGCGTCCACGATGACGCGGGCAGTCTGGCCCACGCGCACGCGGCCCACCTGGGTCTCCTTGAAGTTAGCGGTAATCCACAGTGCGTCGGTGGCGATCAGGCTCATGAGCTTTTGGCCAGCGACCACAAACTGGCCGGGTTCCACCTCTTTTTTCGAGACAATGCTGCGCATCGGCGCGGTCTGGCGGGTGTCGTTGAGCTGGATCCTGGATTGTTCCAGCTCCGCTTGCGCGGCCGCGATCCGATAGTCCTGCACCTTGAGTTCGGCTTTGTTGGCCAAGGTACTTTGAGCGGCGGCCTGGGCGTTGCTGCGCGCCACTCCCTGGGCGTGGCTGAGGGCGTCGAAACGCGCCTTGGCTACTTCCAGGTCCTGGGTGCTCAGCACGCCTTGGGCGCCGAGGCGACGGGCGCGCTGGTAGTCGTTGCGTGCTTGCTCGAGGTTGGCGCTCGCTTGAGCCAGGGCCGCCTGCGCAGCCTCGCGCATGGCCACCGCACCGAGCACCTGACTGTCCAGCGCGCCCGGCACGCCCGCGCGCCCGGCGGCGGCGAGCAATGCTTGCCACTGTGCTTCGCGCTGCTGCAACTGATAGCGGTACTCGCTGTCGCGGATCTGAAACAGCAGGTCGCCGCTTTGTACCCTGACGTTGTCCACCACCGGCACACTGATCACCACGCCCGAAAGCTTGGCCCGTACCGGGATGATCACCCCGTCGAGCTCGGCGTTGTCGGTACTCACGTAGGTGCTGGAATACTGCCAGCGCTGCCAGCCCAGTATCAGCAACCCGCCGACCACGACGCCGCACAGCGTCAGTTTTATCAACTTGCCTTTGGTCATGTGGTACTCCCTGTCGATGCGCGTTGAGGTCAAGCAGGCTCAGAAACGGTGTGGGCCTCCCGCACAAGGCGGCCCCACCGTGGGCTGAGCACTTGCGACCAAGTAGCCGATTCGCAGACACGGGCGTCCGGGCGAACACTCTTTTATTCACTTTCGGTGGGGCTGAAGTGTTCTGCTGGAGAGGCTTGACGTTGTCGCAAATCAGCTGCGATCGATATTGGTGTTTCGATATCAGCGCGTCTTGAACGAAACGCTTGCCTTGCGCAAAACCTCGGCGGCGGTGCGCGGCGTCATGCCAATCATGCGGCGCATCATGCGGGCCAGGTGCGCCTGGTCGGAGAAGCCGCCGTCGGCAGCGGCGTCCGACAACGTCGACCCACCGGCGAGGGATTTGGAGGCGCGCTCCAATTTGTTCCAGATGATCCATTGGGAGAGGGAAACACCCATCTGGTGGGTGGCGACGCAGCGCAAGCGCGGGCTGGACAACCCCACCGCCTGGGCCGCGCGACTGACGCAACCTGGCCCGGCGCGGTCCAGGCGCAAAATGTTCAAGGCTTTGTGAAGCCGATGGTCGATCGGCGGGGTAATTGCCAGCAGCCGCGAGAGGGCGTCGACAAAGTGCGACAGGGACGTGCTACGGCGAAAACACTCCAGCAGTCCGTCACTGGCCAGGGCGATGCCATCGTCTTGCAGCAACGCATTGAGCGCACGGCCCAACGCCGTGTCCGGGCTGACATACAAAAATGCCACCGGATGACTTTCGGCCACGGCACGGTGTTCGACGTTGGGACCGATGATCACGCCTGCCGCACGGATCACCTTTCCCGGCAGCTCCAGGGTGGCGGGTTGGCCTACGCCGATGCACAGTTGGATGGCGACATGGGAGTGAGCAGTGTTTTGATCCGCACGGCCCATGTAACCGGCCCATGAGTCGCCAAAGGTAACGCTGCCATCCCACATTTGAAGTCTTCCTTGACGTGTTGGGTGATTGTTCGACGCGTGCAGGGTAGGCCTGTGCAGGTCTGGATTCAAGCGTGGGTCACCGGCACAACGCCGTACGCATGCCTGACTGTCGACGCTTAGAGGCTATCCGGATCGCCAAAGAAGACCGCATTGTTCTGCAAAAACGCTTTGACCCTGGTGAGCGGTGAATTGGGCATCTGCTCAATGGCTGGCATAATGCCTGCTTTTACCGCAAGGACGCACGGACGCCATGTTAAAACCAGCCTACCTTCTTTTGTTTTTCTTCACCCTCGCGGGCTGTCAAAGCCTGCTTCGACCTGCTGATTACGATTCCCTCCACGTTGGCTTTCGCTGCATGGGCCTTGCCGGTATAGAGCCCTTCAACCGAGACAACTTGCGTTATATCGAACGCTTCGCCGGTTACGGCAACGCCACCTGCATGGCCATGCTGGGCAAGCTGTATCAGGAAGGCGGGCACGGCGTCGATCAGGATTTTCGCAAGGCCCGTGCCTTGTTCGTAGAGTCCGCCAAGATTAAACCGGCCACCAAGGTGTTCAGCGATGAGTGTGCCAAAACCTCGGGAGGCTCCTGTGATGAACCAAGTACGCATATCAGCTCCTCGTGCCAGCGACCCCTGCGGCATTGCCGGGTCCCACTGATAAGTTGACGCAACTGTAAATGTGCATTACTGATGTGTTAATACCAATAATCTTGCATTGCTTTGTGAAAATGGCTCATATATGAAATCCCCTTCGCCGGCTGATTTGTCGGTCTTTTTGAGCATCGCTCAGCATCTGAACTTGAGTAGAGCAGCCGTAGACCTTGGCCTCACACCTTCAGCGTTGAGTCATTCCTTGCGCGTATTAGAGAGCCGCCTCAGCGTGCGCCTGTTCAATCGAACAACTCGTAGTGTGGCCTTGACTGAGGCGGGGGAGAGGCTGTACCACCGTTTGCGACCCGCATTCCGAGACATCGAAGACGCCCTTGAAGATCTCAATAGCTTTCGCGATAAACCCTCCGGCAATTTGCGTATCACCGCAGGCCGCCAGGCTTGTGAATTGGTGCTGTTGCCAATCATCAGCCGGTTTCTTCAACTGTATCCAGATATCAAAGTAGAGCTCGTGGAAAGCGATGCATTTGTAGACGTAGTAGCGGGAGGGTTTGACGCCGGGGTGCGCTTCGGTAATCGCCTGGAAGCAGACATGATATCTCTGGCAATTGGGTCGAACATGCGCTCTGTCGTCGTAGGAGCACCTTCGTTTTTCGAGCGCCACGCGGTGCCTCAAAAACCCGAGGATTTGCATAGTATCCCCTGCATTCGCCATCGATTTCCCAGCGGCTCGATATATCACTGGGAATTCGAGCGTGGGGGAATCGCCCAAGAAATTGAAGTGAGTGGTCCACTGACTCTGGGCGACGTCAGCCTTATGCTAGGACCAGCCATAGATGGGCTGGGGTTGGCTTATGTCTTCGAAGACATGGTGACTGAATATTTAACAGATGGGAGACTGAAACAGGTCTTAGCCGATTGGTGTCCGTACTATCCAGGGTTGCACTTGTACTATCCTGGGCGGCGACATACTCCTGCTCCGTTAAAGGCATTTATTGAGTTCGCTCGTTCTACTCGCCAGATCAAAAATTTGTAGCGCTGGTTTTTTCAAACGAGCTCTGTGAATGGCGGTTTTTGAGTGGCAGCCCAAAGCACCCCCTCAGGTGTGCCCCAATGTAGCAAGCCACTGGAAGTGAATGGAAAAGCCAGAAATGATCAGCTAAACAGCCTGCCCAGCAATGCTTAGAGGCTATCCGGATCCCCAAAAAACATCTGAATCCGCGACCTCAACCACCGCTCTCCAGGATCATTATCCTGCGACCCCCGCCACGCCATGTGCAGCTCAAACGAGCGCACCGGCAACGGCGGGTCTTCGGCACGCAACCCACCCGCCGAGGTCAGCGCTTCCGCCGCATAATCCGGCACGGTGGCCAGAATGTCCGTACCCGCCAGCAACGTACCCAGGCCGTTGAACTGCGGCACCGCGAGCACAACGTGGCGCTTGCGGCCGAGTTTTTCCAGCTCTTCATCGATAAACCCGCTCAAGTCGCCGGCAAAGGACACCAGCGCGTGGGGCCGTGAGCAGAAGTCATCCAGGCTCAGCGAACCCGGTACGCTGTCGGCGCGCAGCAGTTTGGGCAGGCTGCGGCGCAGCACCTTGCGCTTGGCGTTGGCGGGCAGGTCGGCGGTGTAGCTGACGCCAATGGAGATTTCACCGGAGGCCAGCAGGCCGGGCATCAGGATGTAGTTGACGCGGCGTACCACCAGCACGATGCCGGGGGCTTCGGAGCGCAGGCGTTTGAGCAGCTGCGGGAGCAGGGCGAATTCCACGTCGTCGGACAGGCCAATGCGAAACACGGCGGTGCTGGTGGCCGGATCGAATTCGGCGGCACGGCTGACGGCGGTGGAGATCGAGTCGAGGGCCGGGGAGAGCAGGGCGAAGATTTCCACGGCGCGGGCCGAGGGTTCCATGCTGCGCCCGGTGCGCACGAACAGGGGGTCATCGAACAACCCGCGCAGGCGTGACAACGCTGCGCTGATGGCCGGCTGGCCGAGGAACAATTTCTCGGCGGCGCGGGTCACACTGCGCTCATGCATCAAGGTTTCGAATACGATCAAGAGGTTAAGGTCGACACGACGCAGGTCGTTACGGTTCATCTTGTGTCCTGGAAGAGTCAGCAAACTTGATGTGAGCGGTCATGTAGCAACCCCTGAGGTTCGATTCAGAGGGATGACCGGCATGAATCTTACGGGGAAAGGCTGGTACTCTGCACCGGCTAATTGATTTTTCCTACGATAGTTGAGGGGTGTTCCTCCTTCGCGGAATCAATGACAGGCATGTCGACTATTAATGGTGACCGGTGGTCTTACCCCCAAAGCCCAGATAAAGTTCATGGCATTAGAGGTTACTTTGACGAGGTTTGCGATGTCCCGCACGATCCGTTTTCACAAGTTTGGTCCGGCCGAGGTGCTCAAATGCGAAGAGCATGCGGCCGCGCAGCCCGCACCGGGCGAAGTGCAGGTGCGTGTCGACGCGATCGGCATCAGTTGGTACGACATTCTGTGGCGCCAGAACCTGGCGTCTTCCCATGCACGCCTGCCTTCTGGCCTGGGCCATGAGATGGCCGGGGTTGTGGTTGCCCTCGGCGACGGCGTGGATGACTTGGCGGTGGGCGATAAAGTGGCCAGTTTTCCGGCCGAGAGCCCCAATGATTACCCGGTGTATGGCGAGCAGATCGTCTTGCCCCGTTCGGCCCTGACCCGTTATCCGGATGTCTTGAGTCCGATTGAAGCGAGCGTGCACTACACGCCACTGCTGATTGCGTACTTTGCCTACATGGACCTGGCGCGGGTCAAACCCGGCCAGTTCGCTTTGGTGACCGATGCCAGCCACTGCGCCGGCCCTTCGTTTGTGCAGTTGGGCAAGGCCCTGGGTGTGCGGGTGATTGCGGCCACCAAAGACAGTGCTGAACGTGAATACCTGCTGTCCCTCGGGGCAGAAAAAGTCATCGTGACCGAAGAACAAGACCTGCTGATGCAGATCAACAAGTTCACCGACAACCGGGGCGTCGACGTAGTGTTCGATGGCCTGGGTGGCCCGCAGATGTCGCTGCTCGGGGACGTCCTGGCGCCGCGCGGCAGCCTGGTGCTGTATGGCCTGCAAGGTGGCAACCAGACGCCATTCCCGGCCTGTGCGGCGTTCCAGAAGAACATTCAGTTCTTTGTGCACTGTATCGGCAACTTCACCGGCAAGCCGGAGTTGGGCATTATCCAGGATCACGTGGCGTTGCAGCGCGCGTTGCGCGATATCAACCAGCTGACAGCCGACCGGGTGCTTGTCCCACTGAAGACAACGGTATTTCCGTTCAGTCAGTTCGTCGAAGCGCACCGATACATGGATGAATGCCCTTGCCGCGAACGGGTGGCGTTGCAGGTTGAAGCTGTTTGAGCTGTAGGAGTATTCGCAAATGAATACTCCGGCGCCTGAGCTGATGAGGCAAATGCGCCATTTGACAGGGCTTAACCCGCACCGGGGTTGAGCCGCCGCAGGGGCGTTCTGCCCCGTAAACAATACTGTTATTGCCTTGCGCCGCCCTGAAATCCAGTGCGGCGCTTGTGTGTGGGCGTCATTTAAGTTGGGCAGGCAGCTCATCTGAGCTGCTTTTTGACGCTGTTCTGTATCTGTTAATCATTATTTGAGTGCCGATAATTGAGTCTTCATTGTCATCTCAAGGATTGAGCCATGATTGATTGCACGGCAGTTGCGTCACGCACCTTCACAACTAACGAGGCTCGGATTGTTTTTTTCGGCAAGTGCAAAACGAATACCCTTTTGCTTTACGCGCACCCAAGGTGCGCAGGTGATTAATAATTGTCGGACAATTCTCTAATTGCTTAGTTAAAACAGTGTAGGACGTTGTCGGAACATTCCTAAGGCTAACAGCTATTTCGCTAGAGCCCGCGCAGGCGCTGGATTCTCCGGCGGGGCGGCCACAGGCCCCCTCAATGCTCTCACCTGCGCTTTTGTTGCAAGGTGCTAATGTTGACTCAAACTTGTGCTGCGCACTGGGTGACAAGCCTACAGATGTAATAAGTCGAGCAACGCTGTTTGGTAGTTGCTTGAAACTGATATTTCAACTCGGGTAGTAGAACGATGAGCACTATTCATGAACAAGCCATGAGCTATGTTTACCAGCAAGTTCTGCAACGTTTAATTGGGCACTTTACGCGTGCCGAACGAACGTCACTTCAATTGCTCGTTCAGCGCATCGTGGTGGCCGCAGGCGGCATGGAGCAAGTGGGCAATTACAAAGTACTGATCGCCCACGGTGGCGGCGAAGTGAGCAGCTACACCCTCGCGTTACTGCGTGCGGCGCAACTGACCATTGCCGGCCGCTCGCCCAAGACTTTTCAGATACGGGTGGCAACATTGCGGCATGCGGGTATGACTCAAGCAACGCTCGACTGCCTGAATCAAGGCTACGCAGCGCTGTTCTTCCATGACGACCCACGGGTAGAGCTGTTGATGGTGGAAAACCATGAGGTGCTCCCGTTCAACCATCAGCGCCCGGCGTCCAGGGCCGCTCGGGAAATCAGCCAGCGTAACAAACTGATGATCGGGCACCTGACGTCCGGCGATATCCGCGCCGCCCTGTGCGATGACACGCTCCTGGCCCTGGGCGATTTCTATCAGCGGGTCGCTACCTGGAATGGCGGCGTGCACGCCCTGGTCAGCGGTGATTCAGTGCGCAAGCAAAGCCAATACATCGCGTGGCTGAAAAAAAATGCGCTGGCGACCGGCCTTGCATTTGCGCCCGGCAAGCCATCGTCGCTCAATGGGTGGTTTGCACGCATGGAGGAGTGGAGCGTGGGGTGCTACCGCGACCTCTATGGCGAGCACTATGCCGGCAACGAAAGTCCGGGCCGGGGCGGGCATCGTCATTTGGCCTATATCGGCATCGCTGATCTGCTCAAGGACGCCGATGTCGCCCATGCGCCACTGCTCACCGGGTTCCTCGCCTACAAACGGGACCCGTTCGAGTTCCATTTCAGCCATCCCGCCTATCCCAACCCGTTGCTCATGGCGCATTTGCACGGCGTGCAGGCCCAGTGTCTGCGTGAGCTTTCCTACGAACATGGCATCGCGGGGTTTGTTCGGTGTGCGGCAGACTTCCTGCACCGCAGGCAAGTACCGGTCGCGCTGATCAAAGAAGCGTCAGGGCCAGAGGGGCAGTTGCTGTCCACCGCCTACATTCAGGAGTTCTCCGGCCTGGACGACAGCCAGTTGACGTGCCTGTTGTTTGCGCCCTTCGTTCAACATGGCGAACGATTGGAGAGCTTCTTGCGTCAATGCCATCCCGGCATGCTGGTGGCACTCCCTGAACTGCACAAGGCACTACAGGGCAAACCCGCTGCGGACATCCTGCACCAGTGGCTAGTGGATACCAGTGGGCTGCCGCTGCCGCTGTTGCAGCACCTGTATCGTAAGCGCCCGCTGCTGGGAGGGCGCGGCATGCGGGTACGCAAACAAACGCTGGCGCGGCCCAAGGTGCGCATCGCCCAAGCGTCGGGGCGTTAGCAGCGTGTATTCGCCAATCAAAGCCGGTGATCAACAATGAACCTTCGGGGGGAGCGGCAAGTAGACTTTGCCTATCAGGCGGTGTACCGCTACATGATCAACCTGATCAACGAAGTCAGCCGGGAAACGCCAGTGAAACTGCCTTCCCTGCGGCAGTTATCGACGCGCATGAATGTGTCGATCTCGACGATTCAGTACGCCTATTCGTTGCTGGAAAAGGAAGGACGAGTGTACTCGGTGGCCAAGTCCGGCTACTTCGCCTGGCCCGTGGCTGCAAACGCGCCCCTTATGGCGGGTACAGACTTGCTCGAGCGCTTGTACACGGCCGCCCGGCGCCCGGCGATGGTGGTGCTCAGTGGCGATGAACCGGCGCTGTTGGGGTCGCTGGATGGCGCGTTGCTGGCGCTGGAACGTCAACTGGTACGCCGGTATCCCCATCACCTGCAACCTTCTCAACCCTGTGGTGTGTGGGAGTTGCGCGCAGCCTTGGCCGCACGCTATACCTCGTCGCCCACCCGTTGTTGGCAAGCGGATGAGGTGTATGTGGGGGCCGACCTTCAAGGCGTACTGGACATCCTGATTGATGCCCTGGGCCTTAAAGGCACCGTGGTGGTGGTTGAATCTCCCTGCGATTACCTGGTGTTGCGCCTGCTACAAGCCGCTGGTGTGCGGGTCATTGAATGGCCCTGGCGCGCCGACGGCCGCCCCGATTTGGCCACTTTTGAGCACCTGCTGCGCCATGAGCCGGTGCACCTGGTGCTGCTCTCATCCGTGGTCAGCATGCCCTCGGGTAACGCCATGACCGAGCCCGAGCGGCTGCACGTAGCGCGTCTGCTCGACCAGCACGGCTGCTGGTTGCTGGAGAACGATACCTTTGGTGACCTGAGCTTTGCGCCGCCCGGATCGGCCTTGCGCGGCCTGGTCAACCCAGAGCGGCTGATCGTATTTTCTTCGTTCGAAAAGGTGTTGGGCCCGGAGGCGCCCTTTGGTTACCTGCTGACACGGCAGATGAGCAGTGAATTGCAGCGCCAATTCTTACTGCGTTCGTTTCGACTGTCCGCCATCCGTCAACGCGCCATTGCCCGGTTGTACGAAAGCGGTCGGTTCGACCAGCACCTGCAGACGTTGCGCCAGCGCCTCCATGAACAGGCGCGCGCCATGAGTCATCGCTTGGATGCGCGTATGCAAGGTGGTGTGCACTACCGCATGCCCGTGGCCGGGGCGAGTTTCTGGTTGCAGTCCACGGCGCCGGTGGACATGCGCCTGGTGTTCCAGCGCATGCTAGCCCAGCAGGTGGTGATTGCCCCCGGCGAGCTGTTCAGCCTCAGTGGTTTACATCACCAGCATATGCGCTTGAGCCATACCTTCAGCGGCCATCCCAACCTGGACATCGCCCTGGATACGCTGGCGCAGTCACTACGGCAGGCGCAGACTGAGTAGTGTGTGAAATTTCTCTTTAGATCGTCGGATCGATACCGTCGCGCAGTAGTCCAAGTCCCAGTAAACTGTCATTTTTTCCGAATCCTTCTTTGCGAGGTTTATGCATGACTATCAGTCCTTTTGCGGGCAAGCCGGCACCAGCCCAGTTGCTGGTGGATATCCCGCGACTGGTCACGGCCTATTACACCGGCCAGCCTGATGCAGCGATCTCCACTCAGCGCGTGGCTTTTGGTACTTCCGGGCACCGCGGCAGCTCGTTTGAACTGAGTTTCAACGAGTGGCATGTGCTGGCTATCAGCCAGGCCATTTGCCTGTACCGCGAAGCGCAGGGCATCACTGGCCCTTTGTTTGTCGGCCTGGATACCCATGCATTGTCGACGCCAGCCGGTGCCAGCGCCTTGGAAGTACTGGCGGCCAACGGCGTGCACGTGATGCTGGCCGAGGGCGACGAGTACACGCCGACGCCGGCGATTTCCCACGCCATCATCTGCTATAACCGTGGCCGTACCAGCGGCCTGGCGGACGGTATTGTGATTACACCGTCCCACAACCCGCCGCAAAGTGGCGGCTACAAGTACAACCCGCCTAACGGTGGCCCAGCCGATACTCACGTCACCAAGTGGATCGAAGCCAAGGCCAACGAACTGCTTGCCAACAAGCTGGCCGGAGTCAAGCGCATCACTCACGCCCAGGCGCTCCTGGCCGACACCACCCATCGCCATGACTACCTCAACAGCTATGTGGCCGACCTGATCAATGTGATCGACATGGAGGCGATCCACAGCGCCGACCTGCGCTTGGGCGTGGACCCACTGGGCGGAGCAGGGGTGCGCTACTGGTCGGCGATTGCCGAGCACTACCGTTTGAACCTGGAGGTGGTGAATACCGAGGTCGACGCCACCTTTCGCTTCATGAGTGTCGACTGGGACGGCCAGATTCGCATGGACCCGTCCTCCAGCTATGCCATGCAAGGCCTGATCGGTCTCAAGGAGCGTTTCGACGTTGCCTTCGCCTGCGACCCGGACCACGACCGCCACGGCATCGTCACGCCTTCCGGTGGTTTGCTGGCGCCCAACAACTACCTGGCGGTGTCCATCGACTACCTGTTCCAGAACCGCCCGGACTGGCGTGTCGATGCGGCCGTGGGCAAGACCGTGGTCAGCAGCGGCCTGATCGACCGCGTCGCGGCGCGCATCGGCCGTCGCCTGTACGAAGTGCCGGTAGGCTTCAAATGGTTTGCCGATGGCTTGTTTGAAGGTTCGTTGGGGTTTGGCGGCGAAGAAAGCGCCGGTGCCTCGTTCCTGCGCAAGGACGGCAGCGTGTGGAGTACCGACAAGGACGGCCTGATTCCGGCCTTGCTGGCCGCGGAAATGACCTCGCGCAAAGGCCAGGACCCAAGCCAGATCTACCGTGGCTTGACCGATGCCCTCGGTGAGCCGTTCGCCATTCGCGTCGATGCCAAGGCCACTCCCGCGCAAAAAGCCCTGTTGGGCAAACTGTCACCGGAGCAGGTGACGTCCACGCAATTGGCCGGGGAGAGCATTCAACAGATCCTCAGCCATGCGCCGGGCAACAACCAGGCAATTGGCGGTTTGAAAGTCATGACCGAAAACGGCTGGTTTGCCGCACGGCCCTCGGGCACGGAGGACATCTACAAGATCTACGCCGAGAGCTTCATTGGCGAAGAACACCTCAAGCAACTGGTGGAAGAGGCTCAGGTGTTGGTTGATGGTGCAATCAGCCAATAACTGACACTCATGCGGTAGAAGTGTGGGAGGGAGCAGGCCCCCTCCCACATTAGATAGCAACAAGAGTGGTGATCAGGCCAGGTCCACCAGCACGATTTCGCTGTCCTCAATCGCCGTTACCCGCAATACCTGTTCATCCTCAACCGCCACACCATCTCGCGCCTTTGCCTGCACGCCATTGACGTCAATCACGCCCGTGGCGGGCACCAGGTACGCCCGGCGGCCACTGTCCAGCCGGTACTCCGCGCTTTCTCCAGCTTTCAGGTTAGCTGCCACCAAGCGTGCATCCGCACGAATTCGCAAGCTTTCACTGTCGCCAGCCTTGCCGCTGGCCAGGGTTACAAAGCCCTCGCGGTTGCCCTGTGGAAACGGTTTGGCGCCCCAGGACGGCGGCAAGCCAGCCTCATTGGGAATGATCCAGATCTGAAAGATCTTGGTTGGCGTAGCCTCCAGGTTGTACTCGCTGTGGGCAATGCCGGTGCCCGCGCTCATTACTTGCACGTCGCCGGCTTCGGTGCGGCCTTTGTTACCCAGGTTGTCGGCATGGCTGATGGCCCCTTCGCGCACATAGGTGATGATTTCCATGTCGCGGTGCGGGTGCTGGGGAAAGCCGCTGCCGGGGGCGATGATGTCGTCGTTCCACACCCGCAAGTTGCCCCAGTGCATGCGCTGGGGGTCGTGGTATTCGGCAAAGGAAAAGTGGTGATGAGCGTCAAGCCAGCCATGGTGGGCGCCGCCCAGTGTGTTGAAAGGTCGAAGTTCAAGCATGATCGTCTCCTGTTGATGAACCTATCATCCAGCAGCGCATGATCGAGAAAAAGCGTAAAAAATGCCTGTTTATGATTCATTTATTCGATGTTTAACCCCGGTGTTCACTTTCACTTCATCGCCTAACTGCATGACGACAAAGCAATTGGCTGGAACTGAGCGGCGTTTCCGGCGACCATGGCGCCTTGGTCAAAACAAGCTCACCGCAGGAGTCCGCGTGTCGCAACAACAGCCTGATCTGCCCCCCGAACTGCGCCCCTTGGCTGAAATGCCGCTGCTGAAACGGCTGGCCGCGCGCCTGTTCGGCCATGGCCTCACCCGTTTGCGCGCGCAGCACAGGTTTTCCTGGTTACATGGCCAGGCCGACGGTTTTCGCAGTGGGCATGAGGCGGGGGTTGAATACGGCTACCGCGAGGGCAAGGCTGATGGCATCGAGGAAGGCCGGCAAGTCCTGCTGATTCGTGACTTTCGCCCTGATGAGCACCGCGCACCAGGCATAGATGACAGCCTGTTCGACGACTGGCGATTGCCACTCACCGCGGAGGTGAAGAAGCGCATGAAGGCCGATGTCGCGCGCCTGCTGCCAGCCCATGCGCAGCCAAGCGCGGCGCAATGGAAGATGATTTTCAGCGACACCCCCTCGACCTCAGTGATTGCGGGTGCCGGCGCCGGCAAGTCGACGTCCCTGGTGCTGCGCATCCTGCTGCTCAGCCATTACCTGGGCTTTGAACTGAGTTCGATGACGGTGGTGACGTTCACCCGCGAGTCGCGCAAGGACTTCATCAACAAACTCATGGAAATTCTCAGCCTGTGGGGCCAACCCCTTGGCAGCAAGGAAGCCCAGGCGGTGGTGCGCACCTTTCACTCGCGCATCCTGCCCATGGTGCGCAGCCTGCCGGGCTTTGAACGGCTGCAGGCTTTTGAGAACCTCAGCGATGGTTTTGAAGACGCCGACAGCAACGCCTTCGACCTGCGTATCAGTGACGCCCAGCGGCAGCAGATGAACGCTTGTTATCACCGCTTGTATGGTCGCCATCAGCGTTTTCGCGAGTTGATTGCACCCTTGGCCCGGCATGGTCTCCAGCTCAAAGAGCTAGAACGCGATCATCCGGACGTGCAAAAGCGCATGGCCGTGACTGAATTGGCGGCCAAGCGCGATGAAGAACTCTGTGATGTGATCGAGGATTTATGGTTTCGCGCCGGTGCCTGGCCGATCAAGGGCATCGAACCCAGCCGTCAGACCTTTGAAATCAACGGCGCGCAATTTCATTGCCACGGCTACATCCGGGAGCTGGATGCCTGGGTGGTGCTCGGGTTCGATGGGCGCGAAAATTCTCAAATCAGTCGGCCGAACTCGAAACTCTCGGTGCGCGCTGAATGGGCAGTGAAACGCACCCTGTTTCAAGCTTTCTGTAATAAGCCGCTGATATGGCTGGATAATTACGAATCTTCAAAGCGCCTTTTGAGCAGCCTGGGCGGCGATGCCACGGCCGGGCCAGGCTTTGATTACAAGGTCAAAGGTGAACTCGCTTCAGCCCCTCTGTTGGACAGTTTTGTCATGGCGGCCGGGTTTATCGAGAACCTCGGCCTGGATGTGCCTACGGCGGTTGGCCAGATGAGCTTCGCCAAGGACGACCCGGACCGGCTGTTCTTCGAGGCCCTGAGCATTTTCTGGAAGGCTCTGGAAGATCACCTGTTGGAGCAGTCGCCGCCGATCATGACCTACAACCGGATGTTTTCCCTGTTTGGTGAAAACACCCCTGAGAACCTCAAGCTGCTGAGTGATCCGTTGCTGCGGCCGATGTCGCACCTGATGATCGATGAATTCCAGGACGTATCGCCGCAGATCGTGTCCTGGATCCGCGCCAGCCTGCGGGAAATCCGCAGCCGTGGGCCGGCCATGCACGTCGGGCGTGGTGCGCAACGCTCATCGTTGCTGTGCGTGGGGGATGACTGGCAATCCATCTACGGCTGGCGTGGCAGTTCGCCCAAGTACTTCATGGAGTTCAATAAGGAGTTCGTTTCGCCCAGCACCACCCGCGTGATGTTGGGGGAGAACTACCGTAGCCACCAGCACATCATCGACGCTGCCGAACATATCGTCCGTAGCGCGCCGGCCATCCCCGGCAAAAAGGCCAGAGCCAGTGGCGAGCCCAAGGCATTGGTGCCCGTCACGGTGTTGGAGCGTGACGACGCGGCACTGGGGCAGCGGTTGCTCGAGCACTATCAGCGGGGCGATTCGATCCTGATGCTTTATCGAAAAAGTAGCGATAAGTTATTGATTCAAGAGCATATTCAGTCTGTAGTTAATGTGGATTCTAGCTTGGCGCCTCAGGCGCGCAGGCTTAAACAGCTGACTTATCACAGTGCCAAGGGCTTGCAGGCGGACGCGGTGTTTTTGCTGGGCGACTGTCAGCATGTCACCAGCTCGCCGTACAAGAACCAGGTGTATCGCATGGCGGGCTTGGGTAAGGATGGCGACAGCGAGCCTTATGACAATGCGCAGAGAGACGAAGTGTTGCGACTGGCCTATGTGGGGATTACCCGGGCGGTCAGCCATTGCTATTGGTATGTGGAGAAGCCGGAAGGCCAAGGCGTGAATGTGCCCAGGGCGTCTGAGCGGGTGGATGGCAGAAAAGCGTTTTTTGATGATCAGCGTGCAGTGAAGGGGGCTGGCTGACCTGCGATGAAGCCCGACAGCCGACGCCTATCTACCTGACAACACGGGATCGAACATGTGGGAGCTGGCTTGCCTGCGATGGCCATAGGTATCTACACAACTTTGGGGCGACGCTGGACCTGTGGCGAGGGAGCTTGCTCCCGTGACGGCCTGGCAGCCGACGCATCTCTACCTGACACCCCAGGATCTAAATGTGGGAGATTCTATGGTTGAGGGGCAACCCTCAACCAACTTTTGGCTGATATTCGCTTTGCCCTTTCAGCAGAGCGAACACCACCCGAGCAAGCTTGCGGGCCAGTATTACCAACGCCTGTGTGGTGCTATAGCCTCGCGCCCTCTGTGCTTGATAAAACGCTTTCCATGTCTCTGTTCGGCTAGCCGCCATCGCTGCGTTATGCAGCAGGCGCCGAGCTTCTGAGTCGCCGCGCTTACTTAAACTACGACGACCATCCTTCTGTCCTGACTTGTTGACGCGCAAATCCATACCAAGAAAGGCGATAAACGCGTCCGAATTCCTGAACTCTCCCCGTTGGAAGGTGGCAATCAAACGCGCGCCAGTCAAAAAACCGATGCCTTCGACTTTCAAGCAACGCTTCAACTGACCCAGTAAACCTGCTTCTTTCAGGCAGTCACTGATCATTTTTTCGATTAACCCTTCCAGTCTCTGCATCGACTTCACCTGTTCGGCAAACGAGGCCTTAAGAAGCGGCTCGTTCGCCCAGCTTTGCGTCAGGCTGACGCGCGCCTGAACCAAGGCTGCGCGCCGACGAAACA